>NZ_BAAASZ010000017.1:124523-220160 GCF_039533145.1 Streptomyces macrosporus | reverse complement strand
CCGGGCGGGTGCCGTCCGGCCGGGGAAGCGGTCTCCGGCGGCCCGTGCCGTCGGCGCGTCAGGTGCGGTGGGTGACGTCCTCCACGCCCAGGCCGAGGGCCCGGGCGATGTCCTGGACGTTCCGGAACTCCTGGCCGGCCGGCAGCCTCTCGGCCAGGTTCACCAGACGGTCGGGCGCGTTGTTCTCGCGCAGCGTGTCGAGCACGGCGTCGCGGTCGGCCGGGTACAGCTCCTTGCCCAGGTGTCGGGCCAGCTCGCTGCGCAGCTCGACGTCCTCCTGGTCCATCCCCGGCGGCGTGCCGCCGGTGAGCACGGTGTTCGGCGCCCGGTCCACGTCCGGCTGGTCCTCGCCGGAGGGCTGGAGCTCGTGCTCCTCGTCCATGCGGGTCGACCGGCTCGCGCGGAGTTCGCCTTCCATCTCCTGCTTGAGCTCGTCGTCCCGCATGGGGCCCGTCTTGTTCTTCCCGTGCGTGGCCATGTCGTCCTCCCGAAGGTCCAGACAGTGGTCGGCGGGGTGTGTCACGTCCGAACCATGTTCCCCCGGATGTCGGCATTACACCGTTTGAGCACGGTTTATGATCAGTTCGGTGACCAGCGCGCGGTCACCCCATGTCGCCCTTCCGCTCCGGAGTGACGTCGGCGATGTCCCGGCGCCCGACGTTCTCCTCCTGGTCGATGGCCGCGACGTCGGGGTGGTGCAGGTCGAAGGCGGGGGATTCGGACCGGATCCGCGGCAGGGTGACGAAGTTGTGCCGCGGCGGCGGGCAGGAGGTCGCCCACTCCAGCGAGCGGCCGTAGCCCCACGGGTCGTCCACCTCGATCTTCGGCGCGTACCGGGCCGTCTTCCAGACGTTGTAGAGGAACGGCAGCGTCGACAGGCCGAGGAGGAAGGCCCCGATGGTGGAGATCATGTGGAGGCCGGTGAAGCCGTCGGCGGCCAGGTAGTCGGCGTACCGGCGCGGCATGCCCTCGGCGCCCAGCCAGTGCTGGACCAGGAACGTGGCGTGGAAGCCGATGAACAGCGTCCAGAAGTGGATCTTCCCGAGCCGCTCGTCGAGCATCTTGCCGGTGAACTTCGGCCACCAGAAGTGGAAGCCGGCGAACATCGCGAACACCACGGTGCCGAACACCACGTAGTGGAAGTGGGCGACGACGAAATAGCTGTCGGTGACCTGCCAGTCCAGCGGCGGGGAGGCCAGGATGACGCCGGTCAGACCGCCGAAGAGGAAGGTGACCAGGAAGCCGATCGCCCAGAGCATCGGGGTCTCGAAGCTCAGCGAGCCCTGCCACATGGTGCCGATCCAGTTGAAGAACTTCACGCCCGTCGGCACCGCGATCAGGAACGACATGAAGGAGAAGAAGGGCAGCAGCACCGCGCCGGTGGCGAACATGTGGTGCGCCCAGACCGTCACCGACAGGCCCGCGATCGCGACGGTGGCGCCGATCAGGCCGATGTAGCCGAAGATCGGCTTGCGGGAGAAGACCGGGATGATCTCGGTGACGATGCCGAAGAACGGCAGCGCGATGATGTAGACCTCGGGGTGGCCGAAGAACCAGAACAGGTGCTGCCAGAGGATCGGGCCGCCGACCTCCGCGTCGTAGACGTGGGAGCCGAGCGTACGGTCCGACGCCAGGGCGAACAGGGCGGCGGCCAGCACCGGGAAGGCCAGCAGGACCAGCACGCTGGTCAGCAGGACGTTCCAGGTGAAGATCGGCATCCGGAACATCGTCATGCCCGGCGCGCGCATGCAGATGATCGTGGTGATGAAGTTGACCGCGCCCAGGATCGTGCCGAAGCCGGAGAGGGACAGGCCCATGACCCACAGGTCGGCGCCGATCTGGGGCGTGCGGGTGTTGTCGGACAGCGGCGTGTACGCCGTCCAACCGAAGTCGGCGGCGCCGTCGGGGGTGAGGAAGGAGCTCACCGTGATCAGACCGCCGAAGAGGTACAGCCAGTAGGCGAACATGTTCAGCCGCGGGAACGCCACGTCCGGCGCGCCGATCTGCAGCGGCATGATGGCGTTGGCGAACCCGGCGAACAGCGGCGTCGCGAAGAGCAGCAGCATGATCGCGCCGTGCATGGTGAACGCCTGGTTGTACTGGTAGTTGGAGAGGATGTGCATGCCCGGGCGCGCCAGCTCGGCCCGGATCAGCAGCGCCAGGACTCCGCCGATCAGGAAGAAGCCGAACGAGCTGATGATGTAGAGGGAGCCGATCTTCTTGTGGTCGGTGGTGGTCAACCAGGTGACCGCCACCGCTCCCAGGCTCCTGCGGGGAGCCTCCCCCGGCCTGACCTCTTCCGTCCTTACCGCCATGGTCCGCGTCCTCTCGACCCGCCCAGCTCCGACCGGTATCCGGACGCGTTCCCCGTCCGGTGTGCGCACACCTGTCGGCCCCGGAATTCCCGCCAATGACCGCGGACGGCCGTTGCGGCGAGCCCGCCTCGACGTGCATGACACCGCGAGGCCGATCCGTTGGTGTTCGGTCCTTTGGTGGGCGTGTGGCACGAATGCTGCTTTTGTTGTTATTCGCTGCCTTCTGTCTTACGCGTACGAGTCTCCGACGGCAACGGCATCGACGCCGTGTCCGCCGCGCCGCGTCCGCGACCGGCCTCCGCGACCGGCCTCCGGGACGGCGTCCACCGGCCGGGTCGCCCTCAGGGGAGTGACCACGGAGCGACGGACGAAACACACGGATTTCCGTGAGGCGCCGTCAGCGGCCGGGCTCGCCCTCCGGCCCGGTGGACGGCGCGAACCAGTTGAGCCACACCGCGAACGCCGCGCCGGTGGTCAGCAGGGCGGCGAAGGCCCACGTGTGCAGTGCGGCGGTGGAGGGCGCCCAGGACGCGGCCAGGTCGTAGACGACGTGTCCGGCCGCCAACGGAGTGAGCCGGCCGTAGCGCAGGTACAGGACGAGGGCGCAGGCGCCCAGCAGGACGAGGGCCGCCCCCGGCACGCCCAGGTACAGGTGCGCCGCGACCCGGAGTGCCAGACTGAGCGCGCAGACCGCCCACAGCGGGCGGCCCGCGGCGTGCCCCAGCACGACGACGGCGCCGACCAGCACCATCTCCTCGGCGACGCCGGTGAACAGCACGTTGGCCACCATGTCCGCCGGTCCGCGCCAGCCCAGCGCCGCGCTCTGGGCCCCGTCCAGGACGGGGAGCCGGGGTGCGACCTCCGGCAGGGTCAGCTGGAGGTGGGCCATCCAGGTGACCGTGGTGTAGGCGATGACGAAGACGGCGCCGAAGACCATCACGGCCGTCAGCCGTCCGGCCGGGGTGCGGGCGCCGGGCGGCCGGACGCCCAGTCCGCGCCATCCCGCGCCGTGCCGGACGGCCAGCTCTCCGCAGAGCCAGGCCAGCAGGGCGGTGGTGGCCAGGCTCCCCGTCGCGCCCTGCGCCTCGCCGGCCCGCACCAGATCCACGGCGCGCGCGCCGACGGCGAGGGCCGCCAGGGCGAGCGCCGCCCACAGCCGTAAGGCCGGCCGCGGGGCGGGCCGCCGTGCCGCGCGGGCCGCCGACAGCCGGACCAGCCAGGCACCGGTGGCGGCCGAGCAGGCCAGCCGGAGCCAGGGGAGCAGCGCGTCGGACCAGCCGTGCACCGGAGCGCCCGCCAGCGCGGCGAAGTCGACCGCCGAGCCCACGACCGGTACGGCGCACGTCACCAGGAGCAGGTGCCGCAGGTCGCGCGCCGCCCGCCGCGCGTCGGCGGCGCGGGGGCGGCGGGGCGGTGCGTCCGGACGGCGGGCCCGGACGGGGGCCGGCAGGGGTGAACCGGTGCGCGGAGAGCCGGTGTTCGGCAGGGTCTGGGCCACGGGCACGTCTTCCCGTACGAGTCGGTGTCGGCTGGGGACGAGGGTTCTTCTTCCGGGTATCCGGTGACGGTCCGTCGACACCTCGGACACATCGTCGACACCTTCCCCGACGGGGTGAGGGCGCCGTGCGGGACGCCGCCGGCCGGGCTCAGGCCCCCGGCACGGTGACGGCCGGCATGTTGTACGGGGTGATCACCTGGACGGCGGAGGGGATGGACCGCGGGCTGCCGGGAAGGGCTTTGTGCGCCTGCATGACGAGCTGGCAGGCACGGCGCATGTCCTGGCGCAGGTCGTGGTGGAGCACCGCGGACAGTCTTCCCTCGCGCAGCAGCCGGGTGTTGTCGCCGTCCAGGTCGTGCGCGATGAACACCGGGCGGTCCAGGCCCAGGTCGTCGAAGGCGGTCACGATCGCGTTGTTGCCGCCGCCGATGGAGTAGACCGCCCTGATCCCCGGATGCTCCTTCAAGGCGGCCAGGGCGAGGTCGTGCATGGTGGCGTCGAGCCCGTCGGTGTCGTCGATCTCCACCAGGGTCCTGTCCGGCGCCAGGGCGCGCAGCGTGCTCCGGAAGCCCATCTCCCGCTCCTCCTCGTTGCGGAAGAAGCCGCGGCTGAGGGTGGTCAGGACGTCGCCGGGCCCGTCGCCCAGCCACTGGTGGACGAGGTAGGCGGCGGTGGCGCCGGCGGCCCGGTCGTCGATGCCCACATAGGCCAGCCGCCGGCTGCTGGGCAGGTCCGTCACCAGGGTGACGACCGGTATCCCGCGTGCCTCCAGGCGCTGGACGGCCTCGTTGACCTCCGGGATGTCGGGAGCCTTGAGGAGGATGCCCTGGGAGCCCCGGCGGGCGATCCGGTCCAGGGCGGCGACCAGTTCGCCCACGGGCCCGGTCTCGCGGAAGTGGAAGCGGGACCGGATGACGGCCGGGCGCAGGGACGGCAACACGGCCTCCAGCGCGGCGCGGACGGCGGAGGAGAACCGGTCGGGAGCCTGCATGACCACGTCGACCATGAAGGTGCGCCCGCTCAGGCGCACCTGGCTCCGCTGGCGGTCCAGGTCGACGATCGCCTGTCGGACCGTCCGCGCGGTGCTGGCCCGCACGCCGCCGCGGTCGTTGAGCACGCGGTCGACGGTGGCCTCGCTGACGCCGGCCTGGAGGGCGATCTCGCGGATCGGGTAGGGATGGCTTCCCATCACGCTCCTTGAGGGGTTTTTGATGGCTTTCTGCCGTTGGAATGATGGAGTGCGCTCCCTAGGCTGTCAGACGTTCCGCGGTGATTCCACGAAGGGACGTGAACCATGACCGCTCTCCCCCCGGCGCTCGCCGGCACCCCCGCCTGGCTGACGGAGGACGACTGCCGGTTGGAGGACTTCCTGGCCGTCGTCGACAGCGTCACCGACCCGGCGGACTACCCGTACGCCGCGGCGGTCGAGCGGAACGTCCTCGTCTACGACGGCGACCGGCTGCGCGACCACCTGGGCTCGCCGGACCGGCGCCGCGAACTGCTCGCCGAGCTGGCCCGCGCCCTGATGGACGGACCCGGCCTGGTGGTGTTCGAGCGCGCCTTCGCCGACACCTCGGTCGTCGACCGGGCCACCGAGGCGTTCCGGGCGCTGATCGCCGACCAGCACGCGGCCGGCGCGGCGGTGGGCGACCACTTCGCCCGGCCCGGCGCCAACGACCGGGTGTGGAACGCCGCCGAGAAGCTGGCCGTCGCCGACCCGGCGGTGTTCGCCGAGTACTACGCCAACGAGATCGTCGCGCTGATCTCCACCGCCTGGCTCGGCCCGGGCTACCAGATCACCTCGCAGGTCAACGTGGTCAACCCCGGTGGCGCCGCCCAGGACCCGCACCGCGACTACCACCTGGGCTTCCTCTCCAACGAGCAGGTCGGACGGTTCCCCGCCCACGTGCACCTGCTCTCGCCCGCGCTGACCCTCCAGGGCGCGGTCGCCCACTGCGACATGCCGGTGGAGAGCGGGCCGACGATGTACCTGCCGCACTCCCAGAAGTACGCGCCCGGCTACCTGGCCTGGCGACTGCCGGAGTTCCGCGACCACTTCGAGCGGAACCACGTCCAACTGCCGCTGGCCAAGGGCGATGCGGCGTTCTTCAACCCCGCGCTCTTCCACGGCGCCGGACACAACCGCTCCGCCGACATCAGGCGCATGGCCAACCTGCTCCAGATCTCCTCGGCGTTCGGCCGCGCGATGGAGAGCGTGGACCGCGAGCGGATGTGCAACGCCGTCTACCCCGAACTGCTGCGGCTCAAGGCGTCGGGCGCCTCCGAGGACACCCTGGAGAACGTCATCGCCGCCTGCGCCGAGGGCTACGCGTTCCCCACCAACCTCGACCGCGACCCGCCGGTCGACGGGCTGGCCCCCCGCACCCAGGCCGACCTGCTGCGCCGCGCCGTGGCGGAGGAGTGGGACCCGCGGACGCTGCGCGAGCGGCTGACGGCCCACGGCGAGCGCCGCAGGACCGAGGAGGTGTAGCGGCCCGCCCGCCCCTCCCTCTCCCTCCCGCATCCCCTTCCCCGCACGGTTCCGCCACCCTCGTCGAAAGGCGCACCCCATGCTGGACATCGCCCTGTTCGGCAGCGGCCGCATCGGTCGCGTGCACGCGGACACGATCGCCACCGGGCCCCGGACCCGCCTGTCCTGGGTCTGCGACCCGGTCCCGGACGCCGCCGACCGGCTCGCCGGACAGTACGGTGCCAAGGCCACCCGGAAGGCCGAGGAGGTCCTGACGGACCCCGCGGTCGACGCGGTGGTGATCGCCAGTCCCACCCCCACCCACCTCGATCTGATCACCGCCGCCACGGACGCCGGCAAGGCCGTGCTGTGCGAGAAACCGATCGACCTGGACCTGGAGCGGGTCGACGCCTGCTGGGAGCGGATCGCCGGATCCGACCCCCGCGTGATGATCGGCTTCAACCGCAGGTTCGACCCGGCCTTCGCCGAGATCCACGCCCGCGTCGCCGCCGGGGAGATCGGCCGGCTGGAGCACCTGGTGATCACCAGTCGCGACCCCGAGCCGCCGCCCGCCGAGTACGCCGCGGTCGCGGGCGGGATCTTCCGGGACATGACGATCCACGACTTCGACATGGCCCGGTTCTTCCTCGGCGACATCGTCGAGGTCCACGCCATGGCCGCCCCGGTGGGCGCGGGCGGACCGGAGGGGAGCGGGGAGGCCGACCACGCCGTGGTCACCCTCCGCTCGGCCGACGGACGCCTGTGCCAGATAGCCAACAGCCGTAGCTGCGCCTTCGGCTACGACCAGCGGATCGAGGCGTTCGGCACCGACGGCATGCTCCAGGCCGCCAACCGGACGCCGACCACCGTGCGCGCGTACACGGCGGCCGGGGTGGAGACCGCCTCCCCGTACCTGCGGTTCTTCCTGGAGCGCTACCAGGACGCCTACCGCCGCGAACTGGAGTACTTCGCCGAGGCCGTGGAGAGCGGCACGCCGCCGAGCCCCGGATACGCCGACGGCCGGGCCGCCCTCGTCCTGGCCGACGCCGCGCGCGAGAGCGTGCGCACCGGCCGCACCGTCACGGTGGGCTGACCGAACCCGCCCGCCCACCACCCGGTCCGCGCCCGGCCCCGGGCGCGGACCGGCACCCGAACGGACATCGGAGGGCACCGCGGCGCTCCCCGGCCCGGTACCCCTCCGACCGAAGAGAACCTGGACACCCGACATGATCATGGACCGCATCGCCGGAGCCCCCATCTCCTGGGGAGTGTGCGAAGTGCCCGGCTGGGGCCACCAGCTCGCACCCCACCGGGTGCTCGCCGAGATGGGCGAACTCGGCCTCGCCGCAACGGAGTTCGGACCCGACGGCTTCCTCCCCGACGAGCCGGAGGAGAAGGCGGACCTGCTGCGGTCGTACGGACTGCGCGCCGTGGGAGGCTTCGTCCCCGCCGTCGTCCACGACCCGGACCGCGACCCGCTGCCCGTCGTCGACGCGGCGCTGGACGGGTTCGTCGCCGCCGGGGCCGGCACCCTCGTCCTGGCGGCCGCGACCGGCCTGGACGGCTACGACGAGCGTCCCGCCCTCGACGCCGCCGGATGGGCCACCCTCTTCGCCAACCTGGACCGCATCACCGAGCGCTGCGCGCTGCGCGGGGTCTCCCTCGCCCTCCACCCGCACATGGGCACGCTCGTGGAGCGCCGCGAGGAGGTGGACCGGGTGCTGGAGGGCAGCGAGGTGCCCCTGTGCCTGGACACCGGCCACCTGCTGGCCGGCGGCACGGACCCCGTGGAACTCGTCCGCCAGGTGCCCGAGCGGATCACGCACACGCACCTGAAGGACGTCGACGCCGCCGTCGCCGCCCGCGTCCGCGCCGGCGAACTGCCCTACTACGACGCGGTGTGCGCCGGGATGTACCGCCCCCTGGGGGAGGGCGACGTGGACATCGCCGAGATCGTCCGCCTCCTGGAGGCGTCCGGCTACGCCGGCTGGTACGTGATGGAGCAGGACACCGTGCTCACCGGCGAGCCGGAGGGCGAGGGACCGCTGACGGACGTCCGCGCCGGCGTGCGCTTCCTCGGCGAGGTGGACGCCGGCCTCGCCGCCGGCTGACCCGGCGTCCCTGCGGCGCGACCGCCGGAGGGACGTCGGAGGGACGCCGGAGGGACGCCGGAGGAAACGGAAGAGACGCGGGAGAGAGAAGGGGAGAACGGGGAACCCATGAGAATCGGTCTCATCGGCCTGGGCCGGATCGGTCTGATGCACGCGGCCAACGCCGTCGCCGACGACGAGGTGTCCGAACTGCTTCTGACCAGCCGGGATCCGGCCAAGGCGGAACGGGAGGCCGCCGCGCTGGGCGAGAAGGCCCGTGCCCGCGCCACCCTGGAGGACGTGCTCGCCGAGGCCGACGGGCTCCTGGTGGCGACGAGCACCGCCACCCACCCCGACATCATCCGCGCCTCGATCGCGGCGGGCGTCCCGGTGCTGTGCGAGAAGCCCGCGGCCATGGACCGCCCCACCCTGGCGGCCCTGGCACGGGACGTGGAGGCGTCCGGCGTGCCGGTGCTGATCGCCTTTCAGCGCCGGTACGACCCCGCCTACCGCCGACTGCGGGAGGAGGTGGCCGCGGGCGCGGTCGGACGCCCGCAACTGGTGCGCACCGTCGCCCACGACAGGGTTCCGCCGCCGCCGGAGTACATCCCCACCTCCGGCGGCATCTGGCGGGACCTGCTCATCCACGACTTCGACGCCGTCCCCTGGGTGCTGGGGGAGCGGGTCGTGGAGGTCTACGCCCAGGGCAACGCCTTCAGCGGGTCCCCCTACACCGACTGCGGCGACGCCGACGCCGCCGTCGCGGTCCTCACCTTCGCGTCCGGGGCCCGTGCCCTGGTCAGCGGGGCGCGGGCCAACGGCCAGGGGTACGACTGCCGGATCGAGGTCTTCGGCGACCGCGCCACCCTGGCCGCGGGCGTCGGCCCCCGGACACCGGTCGCGTCCCTGGAGGAGGACGCGCCGCCGCCCGCGGAGCCCCACCAGGGCTTCCCGGAGCGCTTCGACACCGCCTACAAGGCCCAGATCAGGCAGTTCGTCGAGGTGGTCCGGGGGAGGGCGGAGAACCCCAGCCCGCCCGGCGACGGCCTCCACGCCCTGGAGATCGCCACGGCGTGCGAGCTGTCCCGCCGTCTCAACCGCCCCGTGGCCGTCACCGAGGACGGGCAACTCGTCTGAGGGATTCGGGGCCCGGCCCGAACCGGTCGCCGGGTCGGGTCCCGGGGACGCTCAGGGCACGAGCAGCACCTTGCCCACCGTCTCGCGGGCGGCGAGCGCCGTGTGCGCCGTCGGGGCCTCCTCCAGCCGGTAGCGCCGTCCGACGACGGGCCTCGGTCGTCCGACGGCGGCCTCGGCCAGGGCGCGGGCCTGGAGCGCGTGGCGCCGCGAGTGGTCCAGGGCCGGATTGCCGGCGCCGTAGCCGATGACGGTCAGGCCCCGGGCGTAGACCAGCGCGCCGGGGATCTCGGTGCCGGTGCCCGAGGCGACCCCGTAGACGACGAACCGCCCGCCCGGCGCCAGGGCCTCCACCGCCTGACGGCCGGCCGCGCCGCCCACCGAGTCCCACACCACGTCCACCCCGCGTCCGCCGGCCGCCCGCCGCACCCGGTCGGCCCGCCCGCACCAGCGTCTCGACGAACTGGACCCCGGCCACGGCGACGTCCACCAGCACCTCGCCCTCGCCCGGCTCCGGATCCGGCACCTCCGCCACCCGCATCACCTCGGGCGGACTGAACTCGGCGACCCGGACAGCGCGCACACCGGACTCCCTCCCGTGACGGCGGCGGCCCCACAGGCCGACCGCGGGGCGTGCCCCACAGCGCTCCACGGCTCCGGACCCCGGTTCGCCTCGACCGGCGGACGACGCGACCGCGTTCGCCCGACGAGACGCCCCGCCGGGCCCCGGTCACCCGCCACCCCCCTGGACGAGACGCCCGTGCAGCACCAACGCCCAGACCAGGCAGCCGAACGAGGCCGTGGCGGCCACCGCGCGCACGGTGTTCCACCGCACCCACCGCGCCTCGAACCGCTCGCGCACCGCCGCGAGATCGGCGCCGCGGTCCACCGCGCCGGCCGCGGCCAGCGCGTCGTTGAGGGGGACGTTGACCCGGAAGGTGACGACCAGGACCACCGCGTACAGCGCGAACGCGGCCACCGTCCAGGGCAGCACCGGCCGGCCACCGCCGCCCAGGTGGAGCAGGGCCGCCGCCCCGCAGGCCAGGGGCGCGCCGGCGAAGCACAGGGCGAACCACCCGTTGAGGATCGCCACGTTGATCCGCCGCATCGCCTCGACGAAGGTCCGGTCGTCCGCCCGGCCCAGACCGGGCATGACGGAACAGGCGTAGGCGTAGAACAGTCCCGCGATCAGACCCGTGGTCACGGTGGCCACGACCAGCGCGGCGGTGCGGGGTTCGGGCACGGCGGCCTCCCGAGGAAGGGGATGGAGAACGGAGACGGGGGAGCGGAGAAGGAGCGGCGAAGGAGGACGGAGAGGAGGAGCGCGGAGGTCCGTCCCCCGCCGACTCCCAGTCAAACGGGAGCGCCGGAGGGAGGTCCATCATCGAGAGGCTCGCCTCCATGCCCGCGCGTCTACACTCGGGGCCATGGACGCACTCACGGGTCTGCTGGACGGTCCCCGGGCCCGTGGAGCGTTCCTGATGCGGGCGATCCTGAACCCGCCCTGGTCCGTCCGCGTGCGGGACCGCGCGCCGCTCAGCCTGGTGACGCCCGTGCGGGGCGAGGCGTGGATGGTCCCGGACGACGGCGGGGCCGTGCGGCTGGAACCCGGCGACGTCGCGGTCGCCCGCGGCCCGGACCCGTACACCGTCGCCGACGACCCGGCCACACCGCCCCGGGTCGTGATCCATCCCGGGGAGCGCTCCACCACCCCGGACGGCGAGGAACTGTGCGACACGATGGGCCTGGGCGTGCGCACCTGGGGCGACGCCCCGGACGGCTCCGCGGTGCTGCTGATCGGCACCTACCGGATGCCCGGCGAGATCGGCCGCCGGCTGCTGGACGCCCTGCCCCCGCTGCTGGTCCTCGCCCGCGACGACTGGGACTCCGCCCTGGTGCCGCTGCTCGGCGAGGAGATCGCCAGGGCGGAACCCGGCCAGGAGGCCGTCCTGGACCGACTGCTGGACCTGCTGCTGACCGGCGTGGTGCGCTCCTGGCTCGCCCGGCCGGAGGCCGGGGCGCCGCCCTGGCACCGGGCGCACGGCGACCCCGTGGTGGGACGCGCCCTGCGGCTGCTCCACGACGACCCGGCCCACCCCTGGACGGTCGCCGAGCTCGCCGCCCGGGTGGGCGTCTCCCGGGCGGCCCTGGCCCGGCGCTTCACCGCCCTGGTCGGCCGGCCGCCCATGACGTACCTGACCGACCGGCGTCTCTCCCTCGCCGCCGACCTGCTGCGCGGGACGGACGCCACGATCGGCGCGGTGGCCCGGCAGGTCGGCTACGGCAGCGCGTTCGCGCTCAGCACCGCCTTCCGCCGCGTCCACGGCGTCAGCCCGCGGCGGTACCGGACGGAGGCCGGGGGGACGGACCTCAGAGCGCGCCCGTGAGGGACTGCTCGGTCCAGATGGTCTTGCCGGAGGGGGTGTACCGGCTGCCCCAGCGGTGGGCGATCTGGGCGATGAGGAACAGACCGCGCCCGCCCTCGTCGGTCAGCCGGGCCCGGCGCAGGTGCGGCTGGGTCTGGCTGGGGTCGGAGACCTCGCAGATCAGCGTCTTGTCCCGGATCAGCCGCAGCCCGATGGGCGGGCCGGCATAGCGGATGGCGTTGGTGACCAGCTCGCTGACGATCAGCTCGGTGGTGAACACCAGCTCCTCCATGCCCCAGGCGGTGAGCTGGGCGGTGGCCAGATCGCGCGCCTGGGCGACGATGGTGGGATCGGCCATGAACCGCCAGGAGGCGGTGGCGTCGTCGGGCAGGGCCCGCACCTTGGCCACCAGGAGGGCCACGTCGTCGGCCGGGGGCTCGGTCAGGACGTGGTCGAGCACGGCGCGCCCGACCTCGGTGGGCGGGCCGCCGGCCGCCACGGCGTTCTCCAGCCCCTCGCTCAGCCGCCGCAACTGGCCGTGGGAGCAGTCCCCGCCGCCGTGGGCCACCAGCTCGTTGGTGTAGAAGGCCAGCACACCGCCCGGAGCGAGGTGCAGCTCCACGGGTTCGAAGGGCATGCCGCCCAGCCCCAGGGCCGGTCCCGGCCGAAGGTCCACGCAGCGGGTCGCCCCTCCCGCGCTGGTCAGGACGGGGGGCGGATGGCCGGCGCTGGCCATGGCGCACCGCCCGGTGACCGGGTCGTACACGCTGTACAGGCAGGTGGCGCCCACCACACTGCCCTCGCCGCCGTTCGCCTGCGGCTCGGTGGTGGACAGCCGGATGACGAGGTCGTCCAGATGGGTGAGCAGCTCCTCGGGGGCGAGGTCCAGGTCGGCGAGGGTCTGGACGGCCGTGCGCAGCCGGCCCATGGTGGCCGTCGCCTCCAGCCCGTGTCCGGCCACGTCGCCGATGACGAAGGCCACCCGGGCCGAGGAGAGCGGGATGACGTCGTACCAGCAGCCGCCGACGCCGGCCGCGGTGCCGGCCGGCACGTACGTCCCGGCGGTCTCGGCCGCGCTGAGCTCCACCCCGGCCGGCGGCAGCAGACTGCGCTGGAGACTCTCGACCGTGCGGAGTTCGGAGGTGTAGCGGCGGGCGTTCTCCACGCTCAGCGCGGCCCGGGAGGCGATCTCCTCCGCCAGCGGGACGTCGCCGCGGGCGAACGGCACGCGCCTGCCGTCGCGCCACAGCCCCAACACGCCCAGCACGTGGCCCCGGGCGTGCAGCGGGACGAACAGCCCCGAGGTCGCCACCTCGGGGAAGAGCAGCCGCAGCCGCTCGGGGTCGGTGACCATCCGCTTCCGCCAGGCGGCCATGTCGGGCACCAGGACGGTCCGTCCCTCGCGGAGGTTCTCGCTCTCCTCCTCCCGGACGCGGACGGTCTCGCCGCGCTGGTACACCTCCGCCGGCCAGGAGCCGTCCGCCGAGTTCACCGCGACCCTGCGCAGCGGCGTTCCCGGCGTGAAGGCGCCGGGCTCCTGACCGCGGAACATCGTCTCGACCAGGTCCACGCACGCCAGGTCGGCGAATTCGGGCACCAGGATCCTGGCCAGCTCCTCGGAGTTGCGGGTGATGTCCAGGGTCTGTCCCAGCCGCGCGGCGGCGGCGTGGAGGAGCGCCAGCCGCCGCCGGGCCAGGTACTGCTCGGTGGTCTCGGTGAGGACCGCCGCGACCCCGATGACGCGGCCGTGCGCGTCCTGGAGCCGGAAGGCCGACAGGGACACCGTCCGCTCCTGGTGGGGAGCGATCCGCCGCCGCGCCGAGTGCTCCCAGTCCACCAGCGCCTCGCCGCTCTCCAGGACCTGCCGCAGCTTCTCCTCGATCGCCTCGGCGTCCTCGGGCACCAGGATCTCTCCGAGCCGGGTGTCCTGCGGGAACGTGGAGTCGCCCGGGACCTCGGGCACACCGAAGTACCGCGGATCGAGGTTCACCCGGGTCGTCCGCAGGTCGGTGTCGTGGACGACCAGTCCGATGCGGTTCTGGTTGAACAGGGCGCGCAGCAGGGCCTGGTCCTCCGTCGGGCGCCGCCCCAGGGCCGAGGGGACGGCGCACACCAGGAACCGCGCCCTGCTCCCCTCGGGCAGCGATAGCACCTCGGCGTCCACCTCGATCGGCGTGCCGTCGCGGTGCCTCAGGGACGTACGGACCTCCAGGGACTTCCCGGGCGCGACGTCGAGCGGCCCGTTCCAGGGGCCGGGGACGGTGGCGAGGTCCGCCATGCGCCGCCCGCGGACCTCCTCGACCGCGTGGCCGGTCAGGTCCAGCACCGAGGCCGTGCACTGGAGCACGGCTCCGTGCCCGTCCAGCACGAACACGACCGTGCTGCCCGGCGGAGGGGCGGAGTCGTGAGGGTGCCTGGTCGGATTCACTCGGTTGCCTCGCTCCGGGAGTGCGACGCTGCTTCGGCCATTCAACCCCGAGGGGAGCCCGTGCGCATGACGACAACGGTCCGTGCGCGGGCCCATCGGGCGCATGCCGCTGGAGCGAACGGGTACCCCCGGAGTCCGGGAGGAACCCCGGGCGGCACTCGGAGTGTCGGAAGGGGCCGGAGTCGGGGAAGGGGCGGGTCGGCATGGGCGTCACGGAGGCACCCGCCCTGGTCACCTTCGGTCACGGCACCGCCGACCGGGACCGGCTGGCCCGCCTGGTGACGGGGGCGGGCATCGCCCTGGTGGTGGACGTCCGCGCGTTCCCGGGCAGCCGTCGCGACCCGGACGTGGCCCGCGACCGGCTCCGGGAGTGGCTGCCCGGACACGGCGTCGACTACCGCTGGGACGAGAGGCTGGGCGGGTTCCGGCGGCCGGCGCCCGACTCCCCCGACACGGTCTGGCGCAACGCCTCCTTCCGGGGGTACGCCGCGCACACCCGGGACGCGTCCTTCCGGGAGGCGCTGGACCGGCTGCTGGAGGACGCCGAGCGGGGCCGGACCGCCGTCATGTGCAGCGAGGCGGTGTGGTGGCGCTGCCACCGCCGGCTGATCGCCGACGCCGCCGTGGTGACCCGGGGCGTGCGCGTGGCGCACCTGATGCACGACGGCAGGCTCGTCCCGCACACGCCGACCCCGGGCGTGCGGCTGCGGGAGGACGGGCTGATGGTCTACGACGCCCCGGACGCCTCCGACGCCGCGTCCGGCGGGGGAGCGGCACGGCCCTGACCCCACCGTGATGGAACCGCTCCCATGGCAAAGGGCGGGGCCGGATCGGCTCTTCCGGGGCGTCGTGATGCCCTTTCTGTCGTCACATACCTGTTCACGCGGTCGTCGCTTCGCACTTACCCGGCAGTTTCCCTTGACGCGGAACCCGGTGTGACTACTCTCTTTGGGAGCGCTCCCATTCTGTGTCCCACCTCACATGCTCCGGATCGGCGGTCGGTGGCCGACGGTCGGCGTCCACCGTGGCGCCGCACCGCCGATCCGGTGACCGCGTCCCTGCGACCCCCACGGGCCGCCGTCCGCAGCCGTGTGTGGCATGGACACCTCCCCCGTCCGCGTCACGTGGGAGGTGGCACGGACCGAGCGGTCCGGAGCGTGCCGCGTCGCCGCGAGGCGGCGGTTCTGTCCCCCCACCGAGGAGTACGTATGCTCCGCAAGACCTTTCCCCTGGCGCGCCGTGTCCTCGCGGCGGTCGCCACCGTCACGGCGACCGCCGCGGCGCTGCTGGTGCCGGGCGGTACCGCGCAGGCGGCCGACTCCCCGTACTACGTCAACCCCGACACGCAGGCGGCCCGCTGGGTGGCGGCCAACCCCGGCGACCCGCGCGCCGCCGTGATACGCGACCGGATCGCGAGCGTTCCGCAGGGGCAGTGGTTCACCTCGACCAACACGAGCACGGTCCGCTCCCAGGTGGACGCGCTGGTCACGGCCGCCGCCGAGAAGGGCAGGACCCCGATCCTGGTGGTCTACAACATGCCCAACCGGGACTGCGGCGGCGCCAGCGGCGGCGGCGCGTCCAGCCACTCCGCCTACCGCCAGTGGATCGACCAGCTCGCCGCCGGCCTGGAGGGCCGTCCGGCGGCCGTCGTCGTCGAGCCCGACGTCCTGGCGCTGATGTCCAACTGCCAGAGCGCCGACCAGCAGGCCCTGACGCGGGAGTCGATGGCCTACGCGGGCAGGGCGCTCAAGGCCGCGTCGTCCCGGGCGAAGGTGTACTTCGACGCCGCGCACTCCAACTGGCACCCGCCGGCGGAGATGGCGGCCCGGCTGAAGGCGGCCGGGATCGTCGACAGCGCCGACGGCATCTCCACCAACGTCTCCAACTACAACCGCACCGCCGACGAGGTCGCCTACGCCAAGGCGGTGCTGAACGCGATCGGCTCACCGGACCTGAACGCGGTGATCGACACCAGCCGCAACGGCAACGGCCCCGCCGGCGGGCAGTGGTGCGACCCGTCCGGACGCGCGATCGGCACTCCGAGCACCGACCGGACGGGCGACGACCGGATCGACGCCTTCCTGTGGGTCAAGCTCCCCGGCGAGGCGGACGGCTGCGCGGGACCGGCCGGGCGGTTCATGCCCCAACTCGCCTACGACATGGCCGTCGCGGCACCGACGAGGACCCGGTGAACGGCGGAACGGCCGAGAGAGGACATCCCGTGGAACTGTTGGAGAGACACAAGAGCCACGTCATCGCGCTCTACCGCATGGTGGTGGGGCTGCTGTTCGCCTGCCACGGCGCGGCGACCCTGTTCGACGTGCTCGGCGGCCCCCACGGCGGCCACGTCCCCGAGGTCGGACAGTGGCCCGCCTGGTGGGCGGCGGGCATCCAGCTCGTCGGCGGCGTCCTGGTGGTGCTCGGCCTCGGCACGCGCACCGCCGCGGTGATCTGCTCCGGCTCGATGGCGTACGCCTACTTCGTCGAGCACCAGCCCGGCGCGCTCTTCCCCATCCAGAACGGCGGGGAGGCGGCCGCGATGTTCTGCTGGGCCTTCTTCCTCATCGCCGCCCTCGGACCCGGCGCGTGGGCGCTGGGCTCGCTGTTCACCCGCGCCGAGCGCACGGCCGACGGCGAGGGGGTGAGGGTCACCGCCGCCTGAGGGTCGCCGCCGTCCGAGGGGAACGCCGGACGGCGGTACGGGGACGGTCGGCGCCGCGGAACGATCCCGCGGCGCCGACCGTGCGTCCACGTCGCTCAGGCGCCGGCGGACCGCACGGGGACGGGCTCGGAGTCGGCCAGGTTGTCCGGCAGGCGGAGCCCCTGGCGCAGCGGCACGAGCTCCGACTGGAGAACCATGGCCGCCGCGCCGATCGCGGGCGCGGTGGCGGCCGACCGCGAGAGGCGGACGGCGACCGGGTGCGCCGCGCGGGAGAAGAACGCGCGGTCGAGCTCCTCCTGCACCACGGGCAGGTACACCGACCCCGCGATCGCCAGGCTCGGGCCGGTGAGCACCACCAGTTCGAGGTCCATGATGTTGGCGAGCGTGCGGGCGGCCACCGCCAGGTAGCGCGCCGAGCGCTCCAGCAGGGCGCGGGCCCCCGGCTCGCCGCGGCGCGCGGCGCGGGTGACCGCCGCGAAGTCCGCGGTCACGGACGACGGCCGGCCGCGCCTGGAGTCGTCGGCCAGTCCGGCCGCGCGGGCCAGCGTCTCGTCGGCGCGGGCGGCGGCGACGACCGCGGAGGGACCGGCCAGCGCCTCGACGCAGCCGCGGGCCCCGCACCAGCACTCGGGGCCCTCCACGTCCAGGCAGCTGTGGCCGATCTCGCCGGCGTTCCCGCTGGTGCCCCGGTAGGTGATCCCGTCGACCAGCAGACCCGCGCCGATGCCGGTGCCCATGTACAGGGCCGCGAAGGTGGCGGCGCCGCCGACGCCGCCGGACCAGTGTTCGCCGAGGGCCGCCGCCGTGGCGTCGTTGTCGGAGACGACCGGCAGCCCGGTGGCCTCCTGGAGCGCGCGGTCGAGCGGGAAGTCCTCCCAGTGCCGCATCAGGGGCGGGGTCAGCCGCATCCCGCTGGTGGGGGAGAGGGGGCCGGGGGAGACCAGGCCCAGGCCGAGCACCCGCTCGCGCTTGACGCCGACGCTCTCGATGAGGGCGTCGACCTCGCCGGCCATGCGCGCGACGACCGCCGGGGGGTCCTCGGCCCCCGCGCCCGCCCGGGACATCCGGGCGACGACCGACCCGCCGAGGTTGGTCAGGACGTAGGTGAGGCCGGCGTGGTCGAGGTGGACCCCGACCGCGTACCGGGACGACTGGTTGAGCTGGAGCAGGACCCGACGCTTGCCGCCGGTGGACTCCGCGCGGCCGGTCTCCACCACGAGCCCGTCGTCGATGAGGCGGCGCACGACGGTCGAGATCGTCGCGCCCGTGAACCCGGTCGCGTTGATGAGGCCGACCCGGCTGATGGTGCCCGCCGCGCGGATCACGTCGAGCACGGCCGCCCTGCTGCTCGCATGGGCCGTGGTCCGCGCTGGTCCGCTCACTGTTCCTCCGCCCGCGCCCCGCCGGGGCGTCCACACTGTCGACGTGGTCCGCGCGGGCCGCGCCGCGCGTACACGAACCGTTAGTTTATTTGTCTATCGAAGGGGAGCAAGCGTCCGCCCGCCCGGACGGGAGACGGCCCCCTTCCGCCGCCCCGGCGCCTTTCGCCCGGGAGTTCCCCGGGGTTTCCCCGCGAGTTCCGTGGGAGCGGTTCCCCGGAACGGGCTCCGTCGATCCTCCTCCTCGCGTGCTCTTCCTCGCGTTCCGCGGCAGGTCGTCCGCGCATCCTCCGCTTCCGTCGCGGTTTCCCCTCGTGTTCCCGCGGCGCCGGGGTGTGACAGAAGTATTGACTTTCTTTCTTTGGCGACTTAAGAATCGCCCCACGTGAGCGACCCCCGCCCGGCCGCGCGGCGGCCGACGGCACACCGGCGTGCCCCTCCAGTCACGAGAGGATCCATCGATCATGTTCCTGCAAGCAAGACGCCGCCGTGCGCGCGTCGCGGCGGTCGGAATGGCCGCCATCGCCCTGCTGGCCACGGCGTGTTCGCAGTCGAGCGGCTCCGGCGGCGGCAAGAACGACACCCTGGTGGTCTTCACGGGGCAGGCGGGCGACTACCAGGCCAACTTCAACCCGTTCTCGCCCACCATGGTCGAGGGGCCGGGCACGATCTTCGAGTCGCTCTTCTACTTCAACCAGGTCCGCGACGAGCCCGCGAAGCCGCTGCTGGGCACCGAGTACTCCTGGAACGAGGACGGCACCGAGCTGTCGATCACCCTGCGCGAGGGCGTCACATGGTCCGACGGCGAGGAGTTCACCGCGGACGACGTGGTCTTCACGCTGGACATGATCTCCCGGCACAAGGAGATGAACGGCACCGGCTACAAGGGCGAGGCCGAGGCCGTCGACGACACCCACGTCAAGATCACCTTCGACGAGCCCTCCTACATGGACGGGCCGCAGATCCTCGGCAAGATCTACATCGTCCCCGAGCACATCTGGAAGGACGTCGAGCAGCCCTCCAAGGACACCGTCCGCAAGCCGGTCGGCACCGGCCCGTACACGCTGGGCGACTTCAAGGGCCAGGCGTTCACCCTCAAGGCCAACCCCGACTACTGGGACGGCGAGCCGGCCGTGAAGCAGGTCCGCTACGTGGCCCTGTCGGGCAACCAGGCCGGCGCCGACGCCCTGGCGGCCGGGAAGATCGACTGGCAGACCGGTCCCGTCCCGGACATCCGGAACGTCGAGAAGAACTACCCCGGCTACAAGGCCGTCACGGTCCCGATCAACCAGACCGCCCTGATGACCTGCGCCAACCCCGAACTGGGGTGCAAGGGACCGCAGACGGACCCGGCGGTGCGCAAGGCGATCTACTACGCCATGGACCGCACCCAGCTCAACTCGCTGGCGTTCCAGAACACCTCCAGCCAGATCTCCCCCGGATTCGCCCTGGTGGAGAGCAACAAGGAACTCGTCTCCGCCAAGCTCGAGGAGAGCCTGGCCCCGATGCGGGCCGACGCCGCCCGGGCCGAGCGGATCCTGAAGGACGCCGGCTACACCAAGGGTCCGGACGGCGTCTACGCCAAGGGCGGGCGGAAGCTCTCCCTGACCGTCCGGGTCGTCTCCGGCTGGACCGACTACATCACCGCGGTCGACACCCTGGCCGAGCAGCTGAAGAAGGTCGGCATCAAGATCACTCCCCAGCAGTCCTCCTGGAACGAGTGGTCCGAGGCCCGCGGCCAGGGCAACTACCAGCTGCTGATCGACTCGCTGTACCCGGGGCCGTCGCCCGACCCCTTCTACACCTACAGCTACTTCTTCGGCACCGAGACCACCGCCGAGGTCGGCGAGGCGGCGAACCCGAACTTCTCCCGGTACAGCAACCCCAAGGTCGACAAGGCGCTCCAGGAGCTCAAGAAGCTCGCCCCCGAGGCGACCGCGCAGCGCCGGAAGCAGTACGACGTCATCCAGACCGAGATCGAGCGGGACATGCCCTACATCCCGGTCCTGACCGGCGGCACCACCAGCGAGTACCACGCCTCGAAGTTCGAGGGCTGGCCGACGGAGTACAACCTCTACGCCGTCCCGGCGGTCTGGAGCCGCCCCGACCAGGCGCAGATCTACAAGGCCCTGAAGCCGGCCGGCTGACGGCGGCCCGACGACGGTGAACGGTTCCGAGGAGAAGACACGGTGATAGGCGGCGATCGGTGAGGTACTACGCCCGGAAGCTCGGGTTCTATCTCGTCGCCCTCTGGGCGGCACTGACCCTGAACTTCTTCATCCCGAGGCTGATGCCGGGAAACCCGGTGGACACCCTCATGGCGAAGCTGCAACAACGCGGCGGCGCGACCGACCCGTCGGTCCGCAGGTCCTACGAGCTTCTCCTCGGAACCGACACCGGCGATCCCCTGATCGGCCAGTACCTGTCGTACCTGGCCAACATGGTCCGCGGGGACCTGGGCGTCTCGGTGAGCGTCTTCCCGACGGACGTCTCCACCGTCATCGCCGACGCCCTGCCCTGGACGGTCGTGCTGGTGGGCCTCGCCACCCTGATGTCGTTCCTGCTCGGCATCGGGCTCGGCACCCTGGTCGGCTGGAAGCGCGGCACCTGGCTGGACTCGCTCGTCCCGGCCACCACCGTCCTGGCGGCGGTGCCCTACTTCTGGCTGGCGCTGATCCTGGTCGCGATCTTCGCCTCGACCCTGAAGTGGTTCCCCCTCAACGGCGGGTACGACGTGATCCTGAGCCCCGGCTGGAACGGCGAGTTCATCGCGTCCGCCGTCTACCACGGCACCCTGCCCGCCCTGACGATCGTGATCTCCTCGGTCGGCGGCTGGCTGCTGGGCATGCGGAACATGATGGTCTCGACGGTGTCGGAGGACTACATCCTCACCGCCCGGGCCAAGGGGCTGCGCGACCGCCGCATCATGACCCGCTACGCCGCGCGCAACGCGGTCCTGCCGTCGGTCGCCGGATTCGCGATCTCCCTCGGGTTCGTGGTCTCCGGCTCGATCATCACCGAGCAGGTCTTCTCCTACCCCGGCATCGGATCGAGGCTCCTCCAGGCCGTGGAGAACAACGACTACGCCCTGATGCAGGGGATCTTCCTGGTCATCACGGTGGCCGTGCTGGGCGCCAACCTGGTCGTCGACCTGCTGTACGGCCTGATCGACCCCCGCACCCGTGCCGGCAACCGATAGCTGAGGAACCGACACCGTGACGAACATCAACCCGTCCGCCGGAGCCGTCGAGGACGCGCCGTCGGACACCCCCATCGGGACCACCGGCACCGGCCCCACCGTCCGGCGCGCCGGGACCGGCGGCCGACACGCCATGCTGCCGCGCTGGTCGCCCAAGCTCGGCGTGGGCCTCGGTCTGGTCGTCGTGCTCGCCCTCTTCGGCGTCTTCGGACCCCTCTTCGTGGGCGACCCCGACACGGTCCGCGACATCGGCATGACCTCCCCCGGCGGGGAGTTCTGGCTGGGCACCACCCAGACCGGCCAGGACGTGCTGGCCCAACTGGCCCACGCCACCCGCGGATCGCTGCAGATCGGCCTGCTGGTGGGCGTCCTGGCCACCCTCTTCTCCGCGGTCTTCGGCGTCATCGGCGGCTACGTCGGCGGGGCGGTGGACGAGGGCTTCTCCCTGTTCTCCAACGTCATGCTGGTCATCCCCGGCCTGCCGCTGGTCATCGTCATCGCGGGCTTCGTCCCCGTCGAGCAGCGCGGCTGGTGGACCATCGCGGTGGTGCTGGCGATCACCGGCTGGGCGGCCTCCGCCCGGGTGCTGCGCGCCCAGACCCTCTCCCTGCGCAACCGCGACTACGTCGCCGCGGCGAAGGTGGCCGGCGAGAGGCCGTGGCGCATCGTCTCCGTGGAGATCCTGCCCAACCTGCTGCCGCTGATGGCCTCGCAGTTCGTGTTCGCCGTCATCCTGGCGATCCTCAGCGAGGCGGGCCTGTCCTTCCTGGGGCTGGGCGCCTCCAACTCCGACACCCTGGGCACGATGCTCTACTACGCCCAGAACGGCTTCGCGCTGCAGTACGGGGCGTGGTGGTGGTTCGGCCCGCCCGGCCTGGCCATCGCGCTGCTCGGCTGCGGTCTCTCGCTGATCAACTTCAGCATCGACGAGATCATCAACCCCAAGCTGCGCACCGTCCCCACCGCCACCCGGCGCGCCCGCCGGGCCGGCGGGGAGGTGAACTCCCGTCAGCGGAAGGCGCGTCCGCTGCCCCGGCGCGACGCCTCCGGCCGGGACGCCGTCCTGACCGTGGAGAACCTGAACGTGGTCTACCGGGGCGAGAAGCCCGTACACGCCGTCAAGAACGTCTCGTTGACGCTCGGTCGCGGGGAGATCCTCGGCCTCGCGGGCGAGTCCGGCTGCGGCAAGACCACCCTCGCCTACGCCGTCAACCGGCTGCACCGGCCGCCGGCCGAGGTCACCTCGGGAACGGTGGTCTTCCACGACCGCGACGGCACGGACATCGACCTGCTCTCCCTGGAGAAGGAGGAGCTGCGCGCCTTCCGCTGGTCGAAGCTGTCGATGGTCTTCCAGGGCGCGATGAACGCCCTCAACCCGGTGGTCTCCATCCGGGCGCAGCTGGAGGACGTCCTCACCACCCACCGGCCCGGGATGTCCGCCGAGGAGCGCCGCGAGCGGTGCGCCGAGGTCCTCCGCCTGGTCGGCGTCGACCCGCGGCGGCTGGACTCCTTCCCGCACGAGCTCTCCGGGGGGATGCGCCAGCGCGTCATGATCGCCATGGCGCTGCTGCTCGACCCCCAGGTGATGATCATGGACGAGCCGACCACGGCCCTCGACGTGGTGGTCCAGCGCGGCATCCTCCGGGAGATCCTGCGCTTCCGCGACGAACTCGGCTTCGCCGTCGTCTTCATCACCCACGACCTGCCGCTGCTGCTGGAACTCAGCGACCGGATCGCCGTCATGCGCGACGGCGAGGTGGTCGAGTACGCCACCGCCGAGGAGATCCACCGCCGGCCGCGACACCCCTACACCCGCACGCTGCTCGACTCCTTCCCCAGCCTCACCGGCGAGCGCGGGGCGTTCGTCCGCACCGGGGAGTCCGGCGCCCGCGAGCGCACCGAAACGACCGTGAAGGAGGCGGGTTCGCGATGACGACCCTCGAAGTCCGCGGCCTGACCAAGGACTTCTCCCTACGTTCCGGACTGCGGCAGTCCAGGTTCCGCGCGGTCGACGACGTCTCCTTCACCCTGACCCCCGGCCGGACCGTGGCGCTGGTCGGCGAGTCGGGGTCGGGCAAGTCCACGGTCGCGAGGATGATCGCCCGGCTGGAGAGGCCCACCGCCGGGGAGATCGTCGCCACCCGGCCCGACGGCACGCGGGTGGGCGACCGCGACTACCGCGACCACGTGCAGATGGTCTTCCAGGACCCGTTCGCCTCCCTCAACCCCTTCCACACCGTCGAGCACCACCTGGCGCGCCCGCTGAAGCTGCACGGCCGCACCAAGGGCAGGGAGGACACCCGGCGCACGGTCGAACAGCTCCTGGAGCGCGTCAACCTGACCCCGGCCGCCGACATCGCGCGGCGCCGCCCGCACGAGCTCTCCGGCGGCCAGCGCCAGCGCGTGGCCATCGCCCGCGCCCTGGCGCCCGGCGCCCGGGTCGTCGTCGCCGACGAGCCGGTCTCCATGCTGGACGTCTCCATCCGGCTGGGCGTGCTCAACCTGCTCGCCCGCCTCCAGCGCGAGGACGACCTCGCCGTCCTCTACATCACCCACGACCTCGCCACCGCGCGGCACTTCTCCGACGAGATCCTGGTGATGTACCGCGGGCGCGTGGTCGAGCGGGGACCGGCGGACGAGGTCATCCTCAACCCCCGGCACCCGTACACCAGAATCCTCGCGGCCGCCGCCCCCGACCCCGAGGCCCGCGACCGGGACCGGCTCAGGGAGGCGCTGGGCCTGGAGCCGGCGGGCGGCTCCACCCTCCCCGGCGACGATCCCGGATGCGCCTTCCGGGACCGCTGCCCCTCGGCGATGGAGATCTGCGCGCGCAGGCCGGAGGACGTCGCGGTGGGCCCGGACCACCACGTGACGTGCCGGCTGTACCCCGGCGACGGCCGGGACGCGCGGCCGGCCGGCGACGGCACGACCGCCGGGCGTCCCGCCTGACGGCCGACCACGTCCCCCGGCCCGTCCGGGGGCGCCCCCGGCGAAAGGAGCACACGCCCATGTCCCGATCTCCGCTGACCTGGTCGGGCGGCGGCGTGCACCTGGTGTTGGGGGTGGGCGGGGACGAGCCGGTCGGCCTGCTCTCCCTGCGCCCGGCGCACACCGGGGCCGCGCCGGCCGACGGCGCGCCCGGTGTGCCGCTGGTGGAGGTGCAGGCGCTCGGCCACGGCCGCTTCCCCGGCAGCCACCGGTACGCCGACACCGTGCTCGGCTCCCGGCTGCGCCACACCGGCCACACCGAGACCCGCACGGACGGGGGCCGCGAACTGCGGGTCGAGCAGACCGACCCCGTGACCGGCCTGACCGCCACCAGCGTCTTCCGGGCCGCCGACGGTGTGCCCGCGGTGCGGACCTGGACCGAACTGGGCACGACGGGCGAGGAGGCGGTACGCGTCCAGGCCGTCACCTCGGCCGTCACCGGCGCCTTCCTCACCGACTCCGGGCTCCCGCTGGAGGAGTTCGACCTGCTCTACGGCGACAGCGACTGGGTGGCCGAGTCCCGGTGGCACCGCGTACCGCTGCGCGAGGCCGGACTGCCGGTGACGGACCCCGCCGTCCACCACCACGCCTCCCGCAGCCGCTTCGCGCTGACCTCCCGCAGTTCGTGGTCGACGGGGGAGCACCTGCCCACCGGCGCGGTCGTCGCCCGCGACGGCTCCTGGGCGCTGGCCTGGCAGATCGAGCACAACGGCGCCTGGCACTGGGAGGTGGGCGAGACCGTCGCGGGCGCCTACGTCGCGCTGCTGGGGCCGACCGACGCCGAGCACCAGTGGAGCACGACCGTGACGGCCGAGCGCGGCTTCACCACCGTGCCGGTCTCCCTCGCCGTGGCGGCCGGGGGCGCGGACAGGGGCGTGGACGGGGTCTTCGCCGCCCTGACCCGGCAGCGCCGCACCCTGCTGCGCCGTCGTGCGCCGGGCCGCGCGCCGGATCGCGCACCGCGCCTGCCCGTGGTCTGCAACGACTACATGAACACCCTCATGGGCGATCCCACCACCGCCAGGCTGCTGCCGCTGGTCGACGCGGCGGCCGAGGCCGGGGCGGAGTGCTTCTGCGTCGACGCCGGCTGGTACGACGAGGACGGCCACTGGTGGGACGGCGTGGGGGAGTGGCGGCCGTCGACGACCCGCTTCCCCGGCGGACTGGCCGAGGTCACCGACCGCATCCGGGAGCGCGGCATGGTGCCGGGCCTCTGGCTGGAGCCGGAGGTCGTCGGGGTGCGCTCACCGGTCGCGGAGCGCCTGCCCGAGGAGGCGTTCTTCCGGCGCCACGGCACGCGCGTGGTCGAACACGGCCGCCACCACCTCGACCTGCGGCACCCGGCGGCCAGGGCACACCTGGACGCCGTCGTCGACCGCCTGGTCGACGACTTCGGCATCGGCTACCTCAAGCTCGACTACAACATCATGCCCGGCGCCGGGACCGACACCGGCGGCACGGCCCCCGGCGAGGGCCTGCTGGAGCACAACCGCGCCCATCTGGCGTGGCTGGACGCGCTGTTGGAGCGCCATCCGGACCTGCTGGTCGAGAACTGCGCGTCGGGCGCGATGCGCATGGACTACGCGATGCTCTCGCGACTGCACCTGCAGTCCACCTCCGACCAGCAGAACCCGCTGCTCTATCCGCCGATCGCGGCCGCCGCCCCCGCCTCCGTCCTGCCCGAGCAGGCCGGCAACTGGGCGTACGCGCAGCCGGAGATGACGGTCGAGGAGGCGGTGTTCACGCTCGCCACCGGCGTCCTGGGACGGCTGTACCTGGCCGGACGGCTGGACCGGATGGACGGCGAGCGGCTCGGCCTGGTCCGCGGGGCGGTCGCCGCGCACCGCGCCCTGCTGCCCGAGATCGCCGACGCCCTGCCCTTCTGGCCGCTCGGCCTGGCCGGGGAGCCCGGACCGTGGGTGGCGCTGGGGCTGCGGGCCTCCCGCCCCGGAGGCGACACCCTGCTGACGCTGTGGCGACGGCCCGGCGCCCCCGCCGAACTGGAGGTGCCCGTCGCCCGGCTGCGCGGCACGGACGCCGTGCCCGAGACGGTCTTCCCCGCGACGGGGACCGCCGGCACGGCCCCCTGGCCGCTGCGGTGGGACGCCGACCGGGGCGTGCTGCGGGTGACCTGCCCGGTGCCCGCGCCCGCGGCCCGGGTCGTCCGGCTCCGCCGCCGACGGCCCGAGTGACGTCCCGCCCGCGCCCCGGCCCCGGGAGGGACCGGCACCGGCCGGTCCCTCCCGGGGCGTACGGCTCACACCCGTGTCGCGCGCAGCAGCACCAGCCGCTCGGGGTAGAGCACCGGCGTCTGGAGCCCCGCCTCGGAGAGCACCCGGCCCGGCAGGCGGACCCCCTCCGGCGTCCACCACGGCAGGTGCGCCCCCCAGTGGTGGGCGTTGCCGTCGGGCAGGTCGCCGGGGGGCTGCGGACGCACGTGGTAGACGGCGTCGGGGTCCAGCCCCGGCAGCCCGATCGGCCCCGGCGGGTACAGCTCGGAGGAGGCCAGGGAGACGAGCGCGTACACCGCGTCCGAGCCGTCCTCGGCCACCACGCCGTGCAGATGGCAGGCCGGGTCCGGGTGGTCGGCGTGGACGGCCGTGCCCGTGTGGAGCAGGCCGCGCAGCTCCTTGTAGAGGGCCACCCACTCGCCCAGCCGTGCCAGGTCCGCCGGGCTCGCGGCGGTCAGGTCCCACTCGATGCCGAAGTGGCCGAACAGGGCCGTGCCCGCCCGGAAGTCGATCGAATGGCGGCGTCCGGTGGTGTGCGCGGTGTCGGAGCCCACGTGGGTGCCCATGAGTTCGAGGGGGACCAGCGCGTTGGTCCAGCGCTGGATGCGCTGCCGCTCCAGGGCGTCGATGCAGTCCGAGACCCACACCCGGTCGGTGCGCCGGAGGATCTCCAGGTCGACCCGTCCGCCGCCGGAGGAGCAGGACTCGATCTCCAGGCCGGGGTGCCGCCGGCGCAGCTCGTCCATCAGCCGGTACACCGCCAGCGTCTGTCCGTGCACGCCCGCGCGGCCGGTCGGCCGGTGGCCGGCCTCCACCAGGTCCCGGTTGTGGTCCCACTTCAGGTAGGAGATCGGGTACGTGCGCAGCAGCTCGTCCAGGCGCTCCAGGATGTGCGCGAACGCCTCGGGACGGGCGAGGTCGAGCACCTGCTGGTGGCGGGCCGCGCCGGGCAGCCGGTCGCCCGTGGCCATGATCCAGTCGGGGTGGGCGCGGGCCAGTTCGGAGTCCTCGTTGATCATCTCCGGCTCCACCCACAGGCCGAACTCCATGCCCAGCCCGGTCACGTGGTCGGTCAGCGGCCCCAGCCCGTCGGGCCACACCTCGTCCGAGACGTACCAGTCGCCCAGGCCCCGCCGGTCGTCGCGGCGCGAGCCGAACCAGCCGTCGTCCAGCACGAAGCGCTCGGCGCCCACCGCCGCCGCGGCGTCCGCCAACTCGCGCAGCCGCTCCAGGTCGTGGTCGAAGTAGACGGCCTCCCAGGTGTTGAGCGTGACGGGCCGGGGCGAGGAGGGGTGGTGCGGGCGGGACCGCAGCAGGCGGTGGAAGCGGGCGGACACCTCGTCCAGGCCCCTCCCGTACGAGCCGTACTGCCACGGCGTGGTGTAGGACTCGCCGGGGGCCAGCTCCACCTCGCCGGAGAGCAGCAGTTCGCCGGAGCCGAGCAGGGAGACGGAGTGGAAGGTGCGCTCGGCGAAGGTGCGGTGGTTGCCGGACCACGCGGTGTGCACCGCCCAGACCTCCCCCGAGCGGTTGCCGAAGCCGGCGGTGCCCGCGGCGAGCAGGTGGGCGCTGTCGTACCCGGTGCGCCCGGTGCGGTTCTCCCGCATCCGCAGCCCCTGGGTGAAGGCGGTGCGCTGCGGGCTGCGCTCGCGCAGGTGGTGCCCGGTGAAGTCCAGCAGTTCGGTGGCGACGGCGGGCACCGGCAGGGTGAGGTGCACGGCGTCCACGGCGAAGGGGGAGGGGCCGCGGTTGACGACCGTCGCGCGCTGGCGGACCAGGCCCGACGCGGTCAGCTCGATCGTCAGCTCCAGGTCCAGCGCGGCCGACGCGTCGTGGGCCCGGACGGTGACACTTCCGCCCCCTTCGCCGCTGGAGGAGTGGGACCGCGTCGACGAGGAGGCGTCCGGCACCGTCAGGGTCGCCTCGCGGACGGCGAAGGCCGTGGAGAAGTCCCTCCCGCCGCGGTTGCCGACCAGGCCCGGGGTGCCGAGCCAGCCCGCCGACTGTTCGGGGAGCACGGCCGGCTCGACCGGCCCGTCCACCGAGAAGCCGATGGGCTGCGGCGCCCGCGCGAGCTTCAGCGCCCGCAGCTCCGCGGGGTCGAGCGGACCGAGGTCGGCTCCCCAGTGGAGCACCCGGGGGAGGGTGCCGCCGGTCAGGTCGAGCACGAGGCCGACGCCGGCCGCGCGCAGCTGGGTCACCTCGAAGGAGAGGGGGAGGGAACGTGGTGCCACGGTGGTGTCTCCGTCCTGGCCAGACGGGCGCCGGAGGCGCCGTTGACTTACTTTATTCGGTGGCGTAAGAATCTCGGGCGACGATACTCGGCCGGTGAGGAGGAAATCCACGGGGAGAACCGGCCGTCCTTCCCACCGCTTCCCGGACCGTCTTCAGACCTGCCGCTCCGCGCAGCGGAGCCGATCGAGGAGTGAGCGCCGATGATCCGCCAAACCCTGCACGACGGCTGGCAGTTGTCGGCGATCGCGGGCCCCGTGCCGGAGCACGTCGCGGGGCGGACCGTCCCGGCCGCCGTCCCGGGCAGCGCCCACCTGGACCTGCTGGCGGCCGGCCTGATCCCCGACCCCTACCTGGACCGCGCCGAGGAGGAGCTGGTCTGGACGCACCGCACCGACTGGCGGTACACGCTCGCCTTCGAGACCGAGGCCGCCGGACCGGAGGAGCGGGTGGACCTGGTCTTCGAGGGCCTGGACACCGTGGCGACCATCGCGTTGGACGGGACGACGCTGGGCGGCACGGCCAACATGCACCGCAGCCACCGGTTCGACGTCCGTGCCGCCCTGGCCGCCGGCGGCGCCCACGAACTCACCGTCTCCTTCCGCTCCGCCCTGGAGTACGCCGAGGAGATCGAGCGCCGGCTCGGCCGCCGTGCCCACGTCTACCCGCACCCCTTCAACATGGTCCGCAAGATGGCCTGCAGCTTCGGCTGGGACTGGGGTCCGGACCTGCAGACGGCGGGCATCTGGAAGCCGGTGCGCCTGGAGCGCTGGCACACCGCCCGCCTGGCGCGGGTGCGCCCGCTGGTGACGGTGGACGCCGACGGCACCGGCCGCGTCGAGGTGCACGTCGACGTCGAGCGCTCCGAACCGGCGCGGGACACCGAACTGGAGCTGACCGCCACCGTGGCCGGCCGCGCCGAGCGCGTCACCGTCCCCGCCGGCGAGACCGCCGCGACGGTCACCGTCACCGTCCCCGACGCCCGGCTGTGGTGGCCCGTCGGCCACGGCGACCAGCCCCTGTACGGCCTCGCGGTCACCCTGGGGACGGCCGGGGCCGAGGAGCCGCTGGACGCCTGGGAGCGCCGCGTCGGCTTCCGCACCGTCACCGTGGACACCACCCCCGACGAGATCGGCACCCCCTTCACCCTCGTCGTCAACGGCAAGCCGATCTTCGTCAAGGGCGCCAACTGGATCCCGGACGACCACTTCCTCACCCGCGTCACGCGCGAGCGCCTCGAACGCCGCGTGGACCAGGCGGTGGGCGCCCACATGAACCTGCTGCGGGTGTGGGGCGGCGGCATCTACGAGACCGACGACTTCTACGACGTCTGCGACGAACGCGGCGTGCTGGTCTGGCAGGACTTCCCCTTCGCCTGCGCCTCCTACCCCGAGGAGGAACCGCTGTGGAGCGAGGTCGAGGCCGAGGCCCGCGAGAACGTCGTCCGCCTCGCCCCCCACCCCTCCCTCGCGCTGTGGAACGGCGCCAACGAGAACATGTGGGGCTTCCGCGACTGGGGCTGGCCCGAGGAGTTGGAGGGCCGCACCTGGGGCCTGGGCTACTACACCGAGCTGCTGCCGTCCATTGTGGCCGAACTCGACCCGACCCGCTTCTACTCCGCCAACAGCCCCTACAACCCCGGGATGCCGGTCGACGGGGTCCACCCCAACGACGAGAACCACGGCACCCGCCACGAGTGGGAGGTGTGGAACCGGCTCGACTACACCCACTACCGCGACCACGTCCCTCGGTTCTGCTCGGAGTTCGGCTTCCAGGGCCCGCCGACCTGGGCGACCCTGACGAAGTGGATCCACGACGATCCGCTGACCCCCACCTCGCCCGCCTTCCTGCTCCACCAGAAGGCCGAGGAGGGCAACGAGAAGCTCGACCGCGGCATGGCCCCCCACCTGCCCACCCCGAGGACGTTCGAGGACTGGCACTGGGCGACCCAGCTCAACCAGGCCCGCGCGGTCGCCTTCGGCATCGAGCACTTCCGCTCCTGGTGGCCGCGGACCGCCGGCGCGGTCGTCTGGCAGCTCAACGACTGCTGGCCGGTCACCTCCTGGGCCGCGGTCGACGGCGACGAGCGCCCCAAGCCGCTGTGGTACGGGCTGCGCCACGCCTACGCGCCCCGCCTGCTGACCGTGCAGCCCCGGGACGGCCGCCCGGTCCTGATGGCGGTCAACGACCACGACGAGCCCTGGCGGGGCGAGCTGCTCCTGGAGCGGCGGACGTTCTCGGGCGTCACGTTGCGGAGCGTTAAGCTTTCCCTTGACGTACCGGCCCGTTCGGTCACCCACATCGAACCCGCCGAGTCCCTGGTCAGCCCGGAGAACGCCCAGGAGGAGGTACTGGTGGCGACCGCACCGGACGCACGCACCGTCCACCTCTTCCGCGAGGACCGGGAACTGGCCTACGACCCCGACCCGCTGAAGGCGGAGGCCGTCGCGGTGCCCGGCGGCTACCGGGTGGACGTGCGGGCGACGTCCTTCGCGCGCGACGTCGCCGTCCTGGCCGACCGGGTCGCGCCCGACGCCGTCGTGGACGAGATGCTGGTGCCGATGCTCGCCGGGGAGTCGCGGTCCTTCACCGTCAGGACCGAGGCCGACATCGATCCCGCCGCGCTGACGGGGCCGCTGGTGCTGCGCTCCGCCAACGCCCTGAGCGCTCCGGTGGTGCGGTACTGAGTGAACGTCTCGGAACACGACAGGACGTCCGGCGCGGGCTTCTCGGGAGCCGTCGGACTGGTGCTCGCGCGCCCCGCGCGGCTGCTGGGCATCGAACCGTTCTTCATGGAGTTCATCGCGGGCATCGAGGAGCGCCTCGCCGAGCGCGGCCTGTCCGTGCTGCTGCACGTCGTGGCCACCCAGGAGGCGGAGATCGACGCCTACCGCCGGTGGGCGGCGCAGGGGCTGGTCGACACGGTCGTGGTGGTCAACCGCACCGTCGACGACAAGCGGCTTCCCGTCCTGCGGGAGCTCGGGCTGCCCGCCGTCCTCGTCGGCGCGGGCAGTGACGACGCCGACGGCACCGACGCCGCGGCGGGCGGCGGGGGCCCGGCCATGCCCGCGGTCCGCACCGACGACGCCGGGCCGGTGCGCGAGGCGCTCGCCCACCTGCTCGACCTCGGCCACCGGCGCATCGCCCGGGTCAGCGGTCCCGCCAACCTGCTGCACACCAGGGCCCGTACCGCGGCGCTGGTCGAGGGGTGCCGCGCGGTCGGCGTCGAGCCGGTGGTCGTGGAGGGCGACTACTCCGACGAGGCGGGCGCGAAGCTGACGACGGCGCTGCTGCGCCGGCCCGAGCCGCCCACCGCGATCCTCTACGACAACGACGTGATGGCGGTCGCGGGGCTGGGCGCGGCGAAGGAGATGGGCGTCGCCGTACCGGAGCGACTCAGCCTGATCGCCTGGGACGACTCCACCCTGTGCCGGCTGGCCTCACCGCCGCTGACCACCATGAGCGTGGACGTGCACCAGTACGGGGTGCTGGTCGCCGAGTCGGTGCTGGAGCTGATCGACGGCAGGCCGGTGGCGGAGCGGTGGTCTCCCACCGCCCGCTGCGTGCCCCGGGGCAGTACGGCGCCCTGCGCCGTCCCGTCCACCACCGTGTAGCCGGCGCCGCGCCGAGGACGGCGAAACCTCCGGGGAGGAGACCCGCACGGGCCTCCTCCCCGGAGGTCGTCGTCCCGGGCGGGTGGAGCGCCCGCCCGGAGTCGGCGTCGGTGACGTCAGTAGCCGCCGCCGTAGCCGTTGTGGTGACCGCCGTTGTGGCCGTTCCTCTTGCCGTTGTCGTGGCGGTTGTCGTGACGGTTGTCGTGGCCGCCGCGGTGGTCGTTGTGGCCGTTCTTCTTGCCACCGTTGTGACCGCCGTTGTGGTCGCCGCGGTGGTCGTTGTGACCGCCGTTGTAGCCGCCGCGGTGGTCGTTCCTCTTGTCGTCGCGGTGGTCGTTGCGGTGGTCGTTGCGGTGGTCGCCGCGGTGGTCGTTCTTCTTGTCGTTGCGGTGGTCGTTCTTGTAGTGGTGGTGGTGGTCGTTCTTCTCGTACTTGGTGTAGTGGTGGTGGCGACTGGAGTCGTTGATGCAGACGTTGCCGAACGCCGGGTTCAGCACGCCGAGGCCGCTGATGGTGTTGCCGCAGATGTTGATCGGGATGTCGATCGGCACCTGGACGACATTGCCGGAGAGGACGCCGGGGGAGCCGGCGGCGATGCCCTGCGCCCCGTCGTAGGCGGAGGCGGCGCCGGCGGAACCGGCCAGGACGGCACCGGCAGCGGCCGTCACGGCGGCGGCCTTGGCAATACGCGACATGGAAAGCACTCCTTATTGCGAACATTCGCCCAACCGCCCGACTAGCGGCGGTGGTGCCGTGACCAACGTCCGATCCGTCCAGAGGTCACCACGATTAGGCCGAATGGTGAACGGGCCGGTGACGACGCCCCACGACCCCCACCGTTTCGGGGGAATCCCCCCGGGTACCGGGATGCCGGCCCGACCCGATCGGAGGAGGTTCGATGAACGCGCACGAGGAATCCGCAGGCCGCGTCGCCGTGATCACGGGAGCGGACTCGGGAATCGGTCGCGCCACCGCCGTACGCCTGGCCGAGCAGGGGATGGACATAGGCATCACCTGGCACGAGGACGAGAAGGGCGCGCGGAAGACGGCGGAGGAGGTGCGGGCCCACGGACGCCGGGCCGCGATCGAGCGGATGGACCTCACGCGCCTTCCCCACGCGGCGGACGCCGTCGACCGGCTCGTCGCCGAACTCGGCAGGATCGACGTCCTGGTCAACAACGCCGGCACCGGCACCGCCACCCCCTTTCTCGACCTCGACTTCGACACCGTCCGCCAGGTCCTCGACGTCGACCTCCTCGGGCCCTTCCTGTGCGGGCAGCGCGCCGCCCGCCACATGGTCCGGCAGGGGGGCGGGGGCCGGATCGTCAACGTCACCAGCGTCCACGAGCACCAGCCGCGGGTGGGCGCCGCGCCCTACTGCGCGGCCAAGGGCGGGCTCGGCCTGCTCACCCAGGTCATGGCCCTGGAACTGGCCGCGGACGGCATCACCGTCAACGCCGTCGCCCCGGGCGAGATCGCCACTCCGATGACCGGCCAGGAGGACACCGACGTCCGCACCGAGCCCCGGCCCGGCATCCCCGCGGGGCGGCCCGGCGACGCCCGCGAGGTGGCCGCCGTGATCGCCTTCCTCGCGGGCCCGGACGCCTCCTACGTCACCGGCGCGTCGTGGGCGGTCGACGGCGGGATGCTGCGGATGGGCCCGCAGGCCGGCTCCCACCTGCCGGACGACTCCTGGCGCCGTCCCTGACCGGCGGCGTTGCTCCGGTTGGTGGACACCGGTTTTCCACCGGCGGCGCGAGAGGGCAGCATCGGTGTCCCGGAAGGAGACCGCGGACGGTCGCCCTCCCGGGCCACGGACCAAGCCCGCCACGAGCCGCCGGCTCGAACGAGACACAGTGTGGTGATCGGCAGTGACGGAGACCGCGCACGCGCCGCAGGGCGCCCCCTGCTGGGTCACCCTGCTGGTTCCCCATCTGGAGGCCGCGCAGCACTTCTATGGCGAACTGCTGGGCTGGCACTACCGGCCGGGCTCGCAGAAGCTCGGCGAGTACGAGATCGCGCTCTCCGAGGGGGTGCCGGTCGCCGGCATGGGCGAGGCCCGGGACAGCCTGAGGGCCTTCGTCGCCTGGACCCCCTACTTCGCCGCCGACAGCGTCGACGCCGTCGCCGGGCGGGTGCGGGAGCGCGGCGCCACCGTCGCCGTGGGACCGGTCAGGTTCGGGTCGGGCCGCGTGGCGTGGGCGGCCGACCCGGCGGGAGCGATCTTCGGCATCTGGGAGGGCCCGGTGACCCCGGGGTGGCGGGTGGGCGGCAGGACCAACGGCCCGGCCTGGCTGGAGCTGATCACCCGTGACGCCTTCGCCGCGGCCCTCTTCTACGGCGAGGTGTTCGGCTGGGACCGGGCCGACCCCGAGCGCTACGACATCCGCTACGAACACGACCGGGTGGTCCTGCGCATCGACAAGGAGACCGTGGCGGGGCTGAGCGGAGGGGCGGTGGAGGACGCGCCCGACCCGCGGATCAGGCCGCACTGGCACGTCCACTTCCGCGTCGAGGACGTCGAGGCGTCGGCGGCGAAGGCGACGTCCCTGGGAGCGGAGGTGGTGCTCCCGCCCGCCGACGCGCCGCCGGAGCGGCCGGTGGTCATCCGCGATCCGCAGGGCGCCCTGTTCTCCCTCGAGAGCGCCGGTTCCTGAGGACGGACCCCGAGGGACGGGGACGGGGCGGCCGATCCGGAGGTCAGCCCCCGCCCTCCTCGGCGCCTCCGCCGGCGCCGTCTGCGCCGCCGGCGCCATCGGCGTTCTCGTCGGCGAGCGTGAGCAGCCCCTGTCCGACCACGGCCTCCAACGACAGGGCGCGGTAGCCGACCGTGTCGAACAGGACGGTGACCCGGTCCTCCTCCTCGCTCATCACCAGCCCCTCGCCCCACTCCCGGTGGAGCACCCGCGCCCCGGTGCGGAACCGGCCGGCGTCCGGCCGCGGCGCTTCCCCGCCGTGGTCGTCGCGCTCCCGCGCGAGGCGCTCGAACTCCTCGCGGCCCTCCTCGCGCCTCTCCTCCGCCAGGCAGATGTCGCAGTTGCCGCACGGCGGCTCGTACTCCTCGCCGAAGTAGCCGAGCAGGAAGCGGCGCCGGCATCCGGCGGTCTCGGCGTAGCCGCGCATCATCTCCAGTCGGGACCGCTCCAGCCTGCGCCGCGTCTCCGCCGCCTCGACCGCGCGCTCGGCGGCCTCCTTCGGACGGAGGTCGCCGGCGGGAAGCAGCTCGCCGTCGGCGGTGGTGGTCACCGCGCCCGCCTCCTCCAGGAGGTTGACGGCGGCGGTGAGGCGGTTGGCCGACAGCCCGGTCAGCTCGCGCAGCCGGGCGGTGGACAGCGGGGCGCCGTGGCGTCGGATCCGCGCGGCGACGTCGGCCAGTGTCTTGGTGCGGGGACGCCCTCCGGAGAAGAACCTCCGCAACCCCAGGTCCTCGGGCCGGTAGTGCAGCGCGGCCGACGCCGGGGCGCCGTCCCGGCCCGCCCGGCCGATCTCCTGGTAGTAGGCGTCGGGGGAGCCGGGCACGGAGGCGTGCAGCACGAACCGCACGTCGGGCTTGTCGATGCCCATGCCGAAGGCGGAGGTGGCGACCACCACGTCCAGTTCGCCGTCGAGGAACGCGTCGTGCGCCCGGGAGCGTTCGGCCGCGCGCAGGCCCGCGTGGTAGGCGACGGCCGACAGGCCCAGCTCCGTCAGCCGCGCCGCGTACTCCTCGGCCTCCCGGCGGGTGGCCGTGTAGACGATGCCGGGCTTCGGCTCCTCGGCGGCCCGTTCCGCCACGGCCCGGCGCTTCTCCTCGTCGTCCCGGAACGAGCGCACCTCCAGCCGGAGGTTGGGCCGGTCGAAACCGGCGACGATCCGGGCGGGGTCCGCCATGCCCAGGCGTTCGACGATCTCCTCCCGCACGGGCGGGGCCGCCGTGGCGGTCAGGGCGAGGACGGTGGGCCGGTCCAGCCGCTCCACCACGTGCCCCAGGCGCAGGTAGTCGGGGCGGAAGTCGTGGCCCCAGGAGGAGACGCACTGGGCCTCGTCGACGACGAACAGCGAGGGACCGGTGCGCGCCAGCCGCTCCACCACCTCGTCCTTGGCGAGCTGCTCGGGGGAGAGCAGGAGGTACTCGGCGTCCCCCTCGTGGACGGCGCGCCACGCCTCGGCGGTCTCCCCGGCGGCCTGGTCGGAGTTGACCGCGACGGCGTCGGGGGCGTCGCTCTCCGACAGGCCCTCCACCTGGTCCCGCTGGAGGGCGACGAGGGGCGAGACGACCACGGCGGGGCCGGGCAGCAGCACCGCGGGCACCTGGTAGACGGCGGACTTCCCCGCGCCGGTGGGCATCACCACCAGGGTGTCCCTGCCGCGCAGCACCTGCCGCATGGCCTCGGCCTGGCCCGGGCGCAGTTCGTCCCAGCCGAAGACGTCGGCGGCGACGCGCCCGAGCCGGGCGAGGGTGGGGTCGACGTCCGCGCCGGTGCCGGCCGACTCGCAAGCGTCGGACATGGCCGTTCTCCTCTCGTGGGCTCCGGCGCGGGCCCGGACTCGGCGAGGTGCCTCAGCGGGACGCCTCGACGAGGGCGTCGGCCTCGCGCCGACGGTCCGTCCCGGGCTCCAGGTGGTACACCGCGAAGGCGCGGCGGATGACCGGCTGCGCCACGTTGCGCACCCGCACGCCGCCGCTGGTGATGCCGCGCTCGGTGCCCGCGTGGGCGTGTCCGTGCACGAACAGGTCGGCGCCGGCGGTGTCCGCCGCCTCGGCCAGCAGGTAGCTGCCCAGGAAGGGGTAGATCTCCAGCGGTTCCCCGGCGAGCGTGTCGGGCACCGGGGAGAAGTGCGTCAGGGCGACGCGCACGGCGCACCCCTGGTCCCGCAGCTCCTCCAGGGAGGTCCGCAGGCCCTCGGCGCAGCGCTGGGTGTGGCGCATGAAGTCCTTCATCACCCGCTCGCCGAACTCGCTGCCGCTGCGCCCGGCGAACCCCCCGCCGAAGCCCTTGGTGCCGGCGACGCCGACGGCGGTCCCGTCCACGTCGACGACCGTTCCCTCGCCTTCCAGGACGGTCACGCCCGCTTCCCGCAGGACGGCGGCGACCTCCTCCGGCCGCTCGTCCTGGTGGTCGTGGTTGCCCAGGACGGCGATCACCGGCACCGGCAGTCCGGAGACCTCGTCGGCCACGACCCGGGCCTCCTCCGGGGTGCCGTGCCGGGTCAGGTCCCCGGCGAGCAGCAGGAGGTCGGCGCACTCGTGGAGGGTCTCGAAGGCCGGCCGGAGCACCCCCCTGCTGTCCGGCCCCATGTGGATGTCACCGACGGCTGCGATGCGGATCATGCGAGTTCCTCCGAGCGGTCGGGAGCCGTGGCGTCGGCCACGACGATGTCGGTCCGTACCGGTACGTCGGCCAGTTCCTCCCGTACGACGCGCTCGATGGTGTCGCGGCACTCGCTCGTGGGGGCGGTGCCGGTGACCACCACCGTGCCGCCGCGGGCCTCGATGCGCATGCCCTGTTCGGCGATCTCCTCGTGGACGAGGCGTTCCTGAAGGTGGGCGATGCGGTACTCGGTGGCACCGGCGCTCTCCGGGGGGCTCGCCCGGTGCGTCTCACGGTCCGTCATGGGAGTTCTCCTCCGGTTCGATGACCTGCAGACGTTCCAGCAGGTAGAGGAAGGCGTCGGGCATCGGAGCCGATCCGCACTCGCGCCGCACCCGGGCCCAGTCGACCTTCTCCCGCAGGGCCCGCGCGATCGGCAGGACGGCGCCGAAGTCGCAGTGGTGCTCGGTGAAGGCGTTCAGCAGGCTGGCGACCAGATCGGTCACGGCCAGCACGGGCATGTGGACCGACTCCACGGAGAGCTGCTCGGCCCGCCCGAGCAGTTCGCGGGTCACCGGCTGCCGCGCCAGCTCGAAGATCAGGTCGATGTCCTGGCCCAGGCACTTCGCCTTGATCAGCCAGTCCTCCGGCGGCGTGTAGACCTCCAGCCCGGCCTTCCGCAGCGTGGCGGCCACCGCCTCGGCGTCCTCGGGGAGGATGCAGAAGTCGGCGTCGTGCTGGAGGTTGTCGGGGCCGCCGTGCGCGTAGACGGCCACGCTGCCCGCCAGCGCGAAGGGGTGGCCCGCGGCCTTGAGCAGGGTGGCCACCTGCTTGGTGGCCTCCAGGATGGCCTGGGTGAGATTCGGGGGCAGGTCCCCGTGAATCTCGTCGGACTCCCGGCGGTCCCGCCCTCCGCCGGGGCCGGCTGCCGGGCTCGGGCCGGGGGGAGCGCTCCGCTCCGCCGGTACCGTCTCGCCCGGGTGCTCCGTCACAGTCACTCCGATCTCCAGGTCGTCTCGTCGTTCCCCGCCGCCGGGTCGCCGGGTCGCCGGGTCGCCGGGCAGCGGTGTCGCGTGCGCGGCGGCACGGTGGCCTCGCGAGTGCTGGCCCCGGCTCTCCCGGCGTCCGGCCGGAGGTCCGGCGGCCTTCCACGACAGCACCGGTACCCGCCGCCGGCGGTTCGATACCGACGGATACCGGCGGTACGGGCCCGTGGGGACGGAGAGGACGGTTCGGACGGTTCGGGCGGGGCTCAGACGACGGTCGGGGCGATGCGCCGCAACTCCTCCAGCGCGGCGGCGACGGCGGGGTTCCCGTGCCCACCGCGGCGGGTGCAGGTGAGCAGCTTGCGGCTGGGGTTCCCGACGCAGGGCACGCGGACGACGGGCAGGTGCGGCGGGAGGTGCGCCAGGCGCGGCACGAGCGCGACGCCGAGCCGGTGCGCGACGAGCGTGGCGATGGCGTCCCAGGCCAGCGCGTGGTGCGCGACGGCCGGGGCGAACCCGGCCGCGCCGCACGCGGCGAGGGTGTGGGCGTGGCAGGTGCTGCCGGGCAGCGGGACGATCCACTCCGCGTCGGCCGCCTCGGCGAGGTCCACCCGGCGCCGTCGGGCGAGCGGGTGCGTGTCGGGGACGACGAGGTCGAAGGGGTCGTCCAGCAGCGGCCGTTGGTCGAACCGCGCGTCGTTCGGAGGCGGGGTGGTGGGGGCGGCCTCGACGATCGCGAGGTCGGCCTCCCGCTCGAAGAGGAGGTCGAAGCCGGCGCGCGGCTCCGTCTCCAGGATGCGCACGGTCAGCCGCGGATGACGGTCGCGCAGGGTCGCCGCCAGCGGGGCGAGCAGCGTGGAGACGGCGACCGGGAAGCCGCACACCCGCAGCGGGCCCGCCGGCTCGTCGTGCTGCGCGCGCAGTTCGGTCTCGGCCTGCTCCCAGCGCGCCTCGATCGCGTCGGCGTGCGCCAGCAGGGTCCGCGCCGCGGGGGTGAGACGCACCCGGCGGCCGTGCGGCTCCAGCAGGTCGACGCCCAGTTCGCGCCCGAGCTGCCGGATCTGCTGGGACGCGGCCGACGGCGTGAAGTGCAGGGCCCGCGCGGCGGCGGTGACCGTTCCGTAGTGGGCCACCGCCCTGAGGACGCGGAGGCGACGCAGGTCGATCATGTAGTTCACGCTTAACGGTTCGGAGTGGAAAGTCAACCTGGACATGGAATGTTCACGGCCTCCACCCTGGTCGGTGACAGCGGCCCGGAGAAAGGGCCGGGGGAAGGGGAGGAGCCGAGATGACCAGCCGGTGCCCACACTGCGGATGGCCGGATACGCAGCCGGTCCGGGTGGTCTCCCGGCACCGGACGTCCACGGGACAGACGGTGTGGACCCGGTGCGCCTGCGGTTCCCTGCAGGTGCGGGTCGTGGACGAGACGGGGGTCCGGATCGCCGTGCGCGGGCGCCCGGACCCCCGTGGACCGGGGACGGGCCGGTCCGTTCCGCTGCGCGCCCCGTGAGTCGGCGGCGGCCGTCCGCGCCCGCCGGCCCACGGGTGCCGCGCCCGCCGGGCGCGGCACCCCGCCGTCGGTCAGGGGACCGCGGTCCCCGCCGCCGGCCGGGAGGGAGGCGTCACGCGCCGCCCCCGCCGTCGGTCGGGCACTTCTTCCAGGCGAGCTGGTAGGTGGTGTTGACGGAACCGTCGGCGGAGTCCATCGCGATGAAGCTGGTGGTCTCCTTGGTGTTCGAGGTCCCGGCGTTGACCCGGAGCTCGGTGTTGATGTTGAAGTTCCTCAGCTCGCCGCACGGCGCCCAGACCAGGGCGCCGATCTCGGTCACGTCGTTGGTCTGCCAGTTGTCGTCGAACGGCCCGTTGAACGGGTGGACACCCTCGTTCGTCTGCTCCTGCCCCTGGAAGTAGTAGTGCGCCTTCTGTGTGGCGGTGGCGCCGTTCTCCAGGTACGCGTATCCGCGGTAGGTGACGCTCGCGACCGCGTAGGTGAAGCCCTGCGGGACGCGCACGGCCAGGTTGAGCTGACAGTTCTTCCGGAAGTCGGTGGGCTTGGCCCCCACGCCCACCTGGGCGAGGTAGTCGCTGTAGGTCACGGTGAAGGCCGTGTTGTCGGGGGCGACGGCCACGGCCGCCGTTCCCAGCGGGCAGCCCGAGCCGTTGACGGTGACGACCTCGATCACCATTCTGTCGGTCGGCGCGTCCTCGAAGTAGGGAGGCGTGGCGATGACGTTCGGGGAGAAGGACGAGGCGAATAACGCCGCGATCGCACTTCCCGCTGCAAGTGCTCCGGACATGGTTCTCCAATCGATCGTCTGTGGAGCGCGACGGAAAAGGGAAATCCGACGCGTTTGCCGAGTGGAACTCGCCGGTTCGCGCGTACCGCGCCGTCGGAACGCACACCGAACGCCGAACGCGCGTGGTGCGGTGCGGAGGAAAGGATCCGAGAGACGGACTCCCCCGTGTGCCCCGGTACCGCCGCACGGTCCCGGAGGCCACGGGGGCGGGTGCGGGCCTTCGACGCCTCGACGGCGACGGCCGGCCGGGCGCGGGGACGACGGCCCGCTCCGTTCGGTTCTCCGTGTCCGGGCGGGGCTTCCTCCGGGACGTCGGGGCGGACGACCGGGCGCCGTGGCGATCGGCGCCGGTCACCGGCCCGGGACGTCCGGAAGGCGGCCTGCCCGGAACCGGGTTCGACCCTCCCCAGGGGAGGTGCACCTCCCGCCGGCGGAGGGCCCGCCGGCGGAGGGTCCGGACACGGCTACGCGCGGACCGCGCGGATCAGCCGTCGCACTTCTTCCAGGCGATGTTGTAGACGGTGCTGACGGCACCGTCGGTGGAGTCCATGGTCATGAAGCTGGTGGTCTCCTTGACGTTGGAGTCGCCGCCGTCGACCCGGAGTTCGGTGTTGATGTTGAAGTTCCGCTCCACGCCGCAGGGGGCCCACACCAGTTCGCCGACCTCGGTCTTGTCGGTGGTCTGCCAGTTGCTGTCGAACGGTCCGGCGAAGCCGTGCGACGACGAGGCCGTCTGCGCCGACCCCTGGAAGTAGTACTGCGCCTTCTGCAGGGCGGTGGCGCCGTTCTCCAGGTAGCCGTATCCGCGGTAGGTGACGCCGGCGATCGCGTAGGTGAAGCCGTGCGGGACCTTCACACCGAGGTTGAGCTGGCAGTTCTTCCGGGCGTCGGTCGGGGACGCGCCCACGCCCACCTGGGCGAGGTAGTCGCTGTAGGTCACGGTGAAGGCCGTGTTGTCGGGGGCGACGGCCACGGCCGCCGTCCCCGCCGGGCAACCGGAACCGTTGACCGTGTTGATGCCGATCTGGATCTTCTCGGCGGGGACCGTGGAGGGCGTCTCCAGGTCCAGGGTGGGACCGGCCAGGGCCGAGGCGAGCAACGCCGCGGCCGCTCCGCCGGCGAGGAAGACTCCGGACATGACTCTCCAATCGTTCGTCGTGGGCGCGGAGGAGGAGAGCGGTTCCGACTCCGCCGGTCCACGGGCGTGGGATGTGCGGGTGTTGCCATCCGGGCTCCCGGAACTCCTCCGCGGGGTCGGACGCGGCGGCGTGTTCCCGGCGGACGGAGGCGACCGCTCGGCGAGGACGCGGTCGTCGGTGCCGTGCGCTCGCGCGGGCGCGGGTCCGGTCGGGTCGCGACCGGAGCGATCCACGCGCCCGGCGGGCCGGTGCGGGTGAACGGGACGTGCGTCCGTGGGGCGGGAGGGCGAGACGGTGTCGCTCGACCAGACGGTCGTCCGCGGCCTGGTCTCCTGCCGACCCATCAAGGGGGTGGGAGCGCTCCCAAGGTAAGGAGCGGAAGATGGTCGGGCAAGGTCTGGGACAACGCTCGGAGAACACGTCCGAAACGGAACCCCCGTGGCCGTGCCACCCAATCCGTCATGCGAACCGGAACCCGCGGGAGTTTCCCGCGAAGGGGCGTTCCGAGATTTCTTCCGGCTTTCCGTCGGTCTTCCGGCGCGGAATGCGCGGAGCCGTTCCCGGGAAACGGGCACCCCGTCCGGTAGTCGGCTCGTCGGGTACCGGACGGTGCCCCGCCCCCTCCTTCCCGCTCCTTCCCGACGGCCGGCGAAGAGCTTTCCACCCGTGAATTCCGGCCGGCCGGACCGGAGTCGGGCGAAAAGCCGCCCGGCCCCGAAGAGACCGCCGCGTCGCCGGCGGTGGGGAACGGCAGGCGCGTCGGCACGGCCGCCTCCGTCCCGCGGTCCGCCCCCTTGGAACGGCGGTTTCCGGGAACACGGGGGAGGGAAGCCCCCCTCATCGCCTCGGAGGTGCACGCCGGATGGCCCGCTCCGCCCGCAGGTCCTCACCCTCCTCCCGGTGGTTCGCCCTGCTCCTCGTCCCGGTGCTCGTGGTGCTGTTGGCGGCCGGTGTCCTGCTGGCCGGTCAACTGCGTCTGCTTCCGGATTCGTTGAACCCCTTCGCCACCCGCACCGAGGACCGGACCGGCCCCGCGCTGCTGAAGTCCCTGAAGGACATGAGCCGTTACGAGGGCGCCTCCGGAACCTTCCAGGTCGTCGTCGACCTGGAGAAGGACGCCAAGTTCCTGCCGGACGCGGTGCGCGGCAGCCGCACGCTGTTCGTCGGTACGGGCAGCGTCGGCGCGTACGTGGACCTCGGTGGCCTGGACGAGAAGGCCGTCACGGTCACGGACGACCGCAGGAGCGCCACGGTCAGGCTGCCGCGCGCCCGGTTGGAGAAGCCCGCGCTGGACGTCGAGCGCTCGTACGCCGTCGCCAAGGAACGCGGCCTGCTCGACCGGCTCGGCGACGCCTTCTCCGACAATCCGGGCGACGAGCGCGAGGTGCACAGGCTGGCCGTGCGGCGCATCGACGAGGCGGCACGGGAGAGCGGCCTGACGGCGCGGGCCGAGCGGAACACCGAGGAGATGCTGGAGAACCTGCTGCGCTCCCTGGGCTTCGAGCGGATCTCCGTGGTCTTCGAACGGAGGTGACGGACGGAACCGGCGGGCGGGACCGAACGGCCCTGATCGAACGGCCGGGACCGAACGGAGGGGTTCCGGCCCTGTTCCCCGGGGACGGCGGCCCGGCTATCGTACCGACCGGCCGGTAGGAAGCGGTTGTCCGGCCGATCGCCCACAGCCGTCTTCCAGGAGGACCACCATGCCGCGCGCCCTGTCCAACGGGATGGAACTGGAGTACGACACCTTCGGGGACCCGGACCGTCCGGCCATGCTGCTGATCATGGGGCTGGGCGCGCAGATGACCGTCTGGCGACCGGAGTTCTGCCGCGCCCTCGCCGAGCGGGGCTTCCACGTCATCCGGTACGACAACCGCGACTGCGGCCTGTCCACCTTCCTCGACGACTGCCCGCCGCCGGACATCGAGGCCATCCTGGCGGGCGACGCCTCCACGGTGCCCTACCGCCTCGCCGACATGGCCCGGGACGCCGCGGGGCTGCTCGACGCCCTGGGCGTCGACGCCGCGCACGTCGTCGGGGCGTCGATGGGCGGCATGATCGCCCAGCAACTCGTGATCGACCATCCGGACCGGGTCCTCTCGCTGTGCTCGATCATGTCCACCACCGGGGACCACTCGATCGGCACGGCCACCTCGGAGGCGCTGGCCGTGCTGACCGCACCGCCGGCCCGCACCCGGGAGGAGGCCGTGGAGCGGGCCGTGCGCTCCGCCGCCGTCATCGGTTCCCCCGCCCACCCGACCCCCGTCGAGGAACTGCGGGAGCGGGCGGCCGCCGCCTACGACCGCTCCCACCGGCCCGACGGCTTCGCCCGCCAGTACGCCGCGATCCTGGCCTCGCCCGACCGCACGCCGCGCCTGCGCGCCGTCACGGTCCCGACCCTGGTCGTCCACGGCGCCGACGACCCCCTCATCGACCGCAGCGGCGGCGAGGCGACGGCCGCGGCGGTACCCGGCGCCGAACTGATGGTGATCCCCGGCATGGGGCACGACCTCCCCGAACCGCTCTGGCCCGAGATCGTCGACGCCGTGACCCGCAACGCCGCCCGAGCCGGCGACCGTACGGCCGGGAACGCTCCCGACCGCTCCGCCGCCTCCGGACCGGTCGGCTGACGCCCCCGCCCTCCTCGTCCCGCGTCCGGGAACCGGGGCCTTGACCATGACACCGTGTGAGGTCCTGGACTGGGAAGCACCATGTTCACCATCGGAGACTTCGCCCAACACGGCCGCGTGTCGATCCGCATGCTGCGGCACTACGACGCGCTCGGACTGCTGCGCCCGGCCCGGGTCGACCCGGCCGGCGGCTACCGCTTCTACGCGGCGGCACAGCTCGCCCGACTCAACCGGATCATCGCCCTGAAGGACCTCGGCTTCACCCTCCGCCAGGTGAAGTCCATCCTCGACGAGGAAGTGGGCACCGAGGAACTGCGCGGGATGCTCCGGCTGCGCCGGGCGGAACCGGAGGAGGCCGTGGCGGTCGCCGGCGCGCGGCCGGCCCGGGTCGAGGCGAGGCTCCGGTCGATCGAGAGCGAGGGACACATGCCCACCGACGACGTCGTGGTCAAGAGCGTTCCACCCGTCCGGGTGGCCGAACTGACCGCCACCGCCGACAGTTACCAGCCCGAGGACATCGGCCCGGTCATCCGGCCGCTGTACGAGGAGCTGTGCCGCCGCCTGGAGCGCGCGGGCATCGCCCCGGCGGGGCCGGGCATCCGTCCACCGCGGTTCCATGGACGAGGTCCTGCCCACCGCCCAGGCCCTGACCCGCTGGATCGACACCAGCGGCCACCGCTCGGCCGGCTACGCGCGGGAGCTGTACCTGGAGTGTCCCGAGGGCACCGCGGAGTGGGTGACCGAACTCCAGGAGCCGATCGTCCCGGCCTGATCCGCCCGGCCCGACGCGTCCCGCCCGCCCTCGCCGCGGCGGGCGGGACGCGCCGGCGCCCTCAGCCCTCGACGCCGGTGGCGTGGTGGGGGGAGCCGACGGGCTTGGACTCCGGGGAGCCGCGCTGCCGCAGGTAGACCGAGAAGATCACCATGGAGGCGACGGCGAGCAGTTCGGACTGCCAGTTCTGCAGGGTGCGGGCCCAGAAGTCGGCGGAGGCCAGGTACCGGCCCCAGCCGACGGGGTCCTGGAGCCCCCGCAACCGCTGCTCGTTGTAGGCGGCCACGCCGGTGACGGACTGGGCCAGCCAGGTGAGCAGGAAGATGCCGCCCATGGTCAACCCCAGGGAGCGGGAGTACACCAGGCCCCGCCAGCCGCGGTCGGCGGCCCAGCGGGGAGAGTCCTCCCGGGCGTGCTCGCCGATCCGCTGCTCCTCGTCGGACTCGACGCCGATCCTGTGCAGTTCCTTGGACTCGGGCGAGCCACGCTGGACCAGCCAGACGGTGCCGAAGATGTAGAGGAAGAACTGCAGGTACTCCGACTGCCAGTTCTCGGTGACGTCCACGGCGAAGTCCGAGGAGGTCACGTACGACCGGAACCCCATCGGCTCCAGCCCCTCGGAGACCAGTTGGCTGTTGAACTCGGCCTGCCCGGCGAACGCCTGGGCCACCAGGACGACCAGGAAGCCGACCAGGAAGGCCAGAGTCAGGCTGTTGTCGCGCAGGAAGCGGCGCACGGCCGGCACACCTCCTCCGGGCGGTGACGAGGGGTCATCGCTGCATCAGTCCGACCGCGATGAAGCAGAGCGTCCCGGTCAGCACCAGCAGCAGGCAGAGCGCGAACAGCGCCTTCATTCCGCCTCACCCGCTCTGGATCCGGCACTGGTACGGCCGGCCCGGGCGAGGGGTGCAGCCGGCGGCGACGACCTTCCAGCCGGAGGAGAACCGGGACAGGAACAGGGTGTCGTCCTCGAACACGGCCATGGCCTGCCGGCCGTGGACGTCGACCCTCTCCACCGGGCCGGCGGTGGGCAGGTGTTGCTCGACGACCGCATCGTCGCAGGCGGTCCGCTCGGACCGCTCCAACTCCTGCTCCGTCTCGGGGGCCAGCACGGCGCACATCGCGGCACCGTCACCGGCCCGCGCCGCCTCGGCGAAGGAGGACGCCGCCGCCGAGGCGCCGTCGATCCGCTCCCGGGACGCGCCGCAGCCGCAGACCAGCGCCACGGCCGCCACGGCCGCCACGGCCGCCACCGCCGTCCGACGGGCGCGCCGTGCCGGACCCACCGTGGTCACCCCTCTCACGGCCAGGAGGGCTCGCTCCGCGGCACCACGACCAGTTCGGACATCACGCTGCCCTCGGGCACCGCCAGCGCGCACATGACCGCGTCCGCCACCACGTCCGGGCTCTGCAGCTTGGAGGTGTCGGCGTCGGGGAACCGCTCGGTCACGAACGGGGTCTCCATGCCGCCCGCGATCACCCCGGTGATCCCGATGCCGGGGCAGTCGCGCTGCGCCTCCTTGAAGAGGGTGTGGGTGAAGGCCCGTAGCCCGGACTTGCCCGCCGAGTAGGGGCCGGCCTCCGTCCAGGTGCGGTTCGCCGCCGTGGAGAGGATGTTGACGATGTGTCCGCCGCCGCGGGCCACCATGCGCCGATAGGCCTCCAGGCACAGGTACATCGGGCCCAGCAGATTGGTGGAGATCACCCGGGTGACCTCCTCGGCGGACAGGTGCTCGATCGGCTTGGAGACGTCCACGGCGGCGTTGTTGACCAGGACGTCCAACGCCCACGAGGCTTCGTCCAGTCGGCGGAAGACCGCCGCGACCGCCTCGGAGTCGCGGACGTCCAGCTCCAGGAACCGCACGTCCGCGCCCTCCTCCTCGCTCAGCCGGGCGCAGAACTTCTCGCCTTCCTCGCGCCGTACGTCCACCACCCGCACCGCGGCCCCGGCGCGTGCCAGGCGGCGGGTGACGGAGGCGCCCAACCCGCGGGCGCCCCCCGTCACCAGCGCGCGTCTGCCCGTCAGGTCCACATGCGCAGAACCGTTCACGGCGTTCCCTCCTTGGCTCGGTCGCCTCGACCGCTGTCGCGTCCGCCCGTGCCCGGCGGCACACGTCCGGCCGCCGGGGCCGTGGGGGCGGAATGGCTGCCCTGCCCCCGTGACGAGGGCGGAAACGGCCGTACACCCGGGCGCGGAGGGACAACCGCCCGGCCGACCCCGGAGGGTCGGCCGGGCGGGCGAACGGGGAGCGGTGACCGGGCCGGAGTCACCCGGAGATCATCGCTGCCCCTGCGTGGCGGTCTCCTCCTTCTGCTCCTCCTGCGCGGCGGCCATGTCCATGTAGAAGACCTCCCACAGGTGGCCGTCGGGGTCCTGGAAGCTGCGCGAGTACATGAAACCCTGGTCGGCGGGCTCGTTCGCGGGCGAGCCCCCGGAGGCCAGGGCCTTGTCCGCCAACTCGTCGACCTCCTCCCTGCTGTCCACGCCCAGCGCCAGGATGGCCTCGGTGCCGGAGGAGGCGTCGACGACGCCCTTGGGGGTGAAGGTCCTGAAGAACGGCTCGGTCAGCAGCATGGCGTAGATGTCGTCGCCGATGACCAGGCACCCGGCCTTGTCGTCCGTGAACCGCGGATCGAAGGAGAAGCCGAGCGCGGTGAAGAAGTCGGTCGACCGCTTCAGGTCCTTCACGGGAAGGTTGACGAAGAGCTTCTTCGACATGAAAGCCTCTTTCCTGCTGTGGCCCGGGATTTCCCGGGGATCTCTGCCGTTTTCTGTGGTTCTCTGCGGTTCTTTGGGGTTCTCTGGGGTTCTCCGCGGTTCTCCGTGGAGTCGTCGTTCGTGGTCCGCCGCTCCCGCCGTCGACCGCCGGACGCTCCGGAACCCCCGTTCCGGGCGGCGACGCCGGAAGCGGCCCGCACAGGGTGGACGGTGCGGCGGTGGAGAACTCATCGCTCCACCACCGCCGCTTCGCGCGCCGTCACCCGTGGGGCATCCCGTGTCACCGTCGGTGCCGGTGCCCGCGCGGGCGGCGATGAGTTTCGCCCGCCCGGCCGGTCCTTCCTGACGACGCCCACGACAGGAGGCCGGCCTTGGCCGCTCACGAGGAACCGCGGACCCCCCGTCCGAAGAGTCGCCGACCGTGCCCGGAGCCGGCGGGGCTCGTGCTCGCCGTCGACGGGCCGATCACCCGCGCCGACATCCCCGCGCTCTGCGAGCGTCTGGGCCGCCTGCTGAGCGGCACCCGCGCCGATCCGGTCACCGTGGACGTGGGCGAGTGCTCCGCAGCGGACCTGGTCACGGTCGAGGCCCTGGCCCGGCTGCAACTCACCGCGCTCCGCCGCGGCCGTCGGATCCGGCTGGGCCGCGCCGACGGCGACCTGCGGCGCCTGCTCGCCTGGACGGGGCTGGACGAGGAGGTGGGCGCCGCGGCCGCGCCGGACCCGGCCGGCTCAGCGGGGGTCGAGCCGCGGGGGCAGGCCGAACAGCGGGAACAGCCGGGCGGTGTCCAGGAACGCGTTGATCCCGGTGATCCGCCCCCCTGACACCTCGATGACCTGGAGCGCCCAGGGCGTGAAACCACCGTCCGGGGCGGGCCGGTACTGGCCGAAGCCCTGGCAGCCGTTCGCCGTGACCGGTACCAGCCGTGACCCCCGGCAGCCGGCGCCGTGCCCGACGAGCCACGCCCGTATGTCGGCGTGGCCGCGCAGCCACAGCTCGTAGGGCGGCATCGACAGGGTGGCGTCGTCGTGGAGGACCGAGGTGAGGGCGTCGAGGTCGTACGCCTCGAAGGCGCGGACGTAGCGGGCCAGGAGGACCCGCTGCTCCTCGTCCATCCCGTCCGTCCCGCCGTCGGCGGTGACGTCGCTCGCGGCCAGCGTCGCCCGCGCCCGCTGGAGCGCGCTGTTGACCGACGCGACCGTGGTGTCCAGCAGTTCGGCGACCTCGCTCGCCCTCCAGTTCAACACCTCGCGCAGGATGAGCACCGCCCGCTGCCGGGGCGCGAGGTGCTGGAGGGCCGCGACGAACGCCAACCGCACCGACTCCCGCGTCACGGCCGTCTCGGCCGGATCGCCTCCGTCCCCGAGGATCCTGCCGTCGGGCATCGGCTCGATCCAGGTGGTCTCGGGGAGCGCCGGCCCGGGCGGCAACTCCGCCCCGCCCGGGGACGACAGGTCCATGGGGCGGGCGCGCCGCGCGCTGCTCCCGAGCATGTCCAGGCACACGTTGGTGGCGATGCGGTACAGCCACGACCGCAGCGAGGACCGGCCCTCGAACCGGTCCAGGCCCCGCCAGGCGCGCACCATCGTCTCCTGGACGGCGTCCTCCGCCTCGAATGCCGATCCCAGCATCCGGTAGCAGTAGCCCGTCAGCTCCCTCCGGTGCCGCTCCAGCTTCCCTTCCGCCGACTCGCGCGTCGCCGCGCTCCTGGCGCTCTCCGTCGTCGCGACGTCACCCATCGAGTCCCCCTGTAGGCCTGGACTGTGCACGGCCGCTCCCTCGCGGCCGACCACTGCCCAGCAAACCACCGGCCACTGACAATCGCCCCCGGAAGCGGTTCCGGAGGCGGTCGGCCGCGGGGGAAGCCCGCCGGACCCCGCCTACCGGACGGCCGTGCGACGGCGGCGGGGGCCGAGGGGCAGCCGGAGCCGCCGCTTGAGCTCGTACAGCATCGGGTGCCGCTCCCGCGCCTCGCGGGTGTAGCGGTCGAGTTCCTCGGCCAGACGGGTGGAACGTTTCTCCACGTCCAACTCGTCGAGCAGGCGGTCGATCTCGGCCAGCAGCGCGCCCTGCAGGTGCCACTGGCGCGGGTGCCCCTTGACGCGGTCGAGCAGCAGGTGCGCGACCTTCTCGCGGCTGATGCGGCCGGCTTCCAGCTCGCGGGCCAGCCGCTCCTCCGCCTCCTCGGAACTGCTGCTCAACGGGCTGGTGACCAGGACGGCGAAGTTGCGCACGGTCTCGGCCAGATGTCCGAACAGCTCCTCCAGGACCTCGGCGACGTCCGAGGGGAACAGCGGCTCGTCCCTGCGGTGCACGGCCAGATCGGTCAGGGACCGCGACACCGACCGCAGCACGGAGGTGCAGATCTCCAGGGTGTCCAGACCGGTCCGCAGCACGACCCGGGAGAGCAGGGGCTCCTTGGCCCGGGGATTGAGGCGCAGACTCTCCTCCGCCTGGACGAGGGCGCGGTCGACCTGCACGATGTCGTTGTCCAGCCGCCGCGCCTCCTGGAGCCGCGCCGCGGCACGGTGCACCGGCGTGTGGGAGCCCGGCGACTCGCCCAGGTGCAGCAGCAGCCGCCGCATCCGTTCGGCCAGGTCCATCAGCGCTTCCTCGGCGGGCTGCACCCACACCGGGGGCACGAAGAAGAAGTTGAACAGGAGCCCGACCGCCGCGCCGATCAGGGTCTCCAACACCCGGGCCAGGGCCAGGTCGGTCGCGTGGGACACCCCCAGGACCAGCATGGCGCTGATCGCGACCTCGTTGATGAAGTCGCCCGCCCGCACCAGATGACCGATGCCCAGGGAGACCAGGATGATCAGACCCAGACTCCACCAGCTCAGACCGACCAGCGAACTGAAGACGACCGCGACCGTGACGCCCGCCACCACGGAGTTGACCCGGGTGATGCCGCTGGTGATCGTGGCGTAGAGGGTGACCTGGACGACCAGCAGCGCGGTCAGCGGGGCCAGCAGCGGGGCCCGGACGTCGAGCAGCCACAGGGCGGCCACGTAGGCCAGCGTCGCGGCGGCCGTGGAACGGAGAGCCTGGACGACCGCGGGCTCCCTGCGCCGCCTGACGAGTTCGGCCACGGGCGAGGGAACATCAGGCACGTGCTGTCCCTCCCCGTGCGGAGCGGATCGACACCGGTTGTCCTCCCAACGTTCGGGTGATCTTCCGTCCCTTATCGCAGTGCCCGAACGGCCGCGCCGAACACCATGGGGAGTCGCGAGGCGACCGGCACCACCAGGCGCGCCGTGCGCTCCCGGCCGCTCGCGCGCACCAGTGCCCCGGTCAGCAGCCGGTGGCGCCGCGACAGGCGACGCCAGGCGGCCTCGTACGCGGCCGGCCGGCCCGCCACCAGGCAGCGCACCGCCGCCCGTGCCGACGCCACGGCCAGCGCGACGCCCTCGCCGGTGAGCGCGTCGACGTACCCGGCCGCGTCGCCCACCAGCAGCACCCGGCCCGCCACCCGGGCGCGCACCCGCTGCCGCAGGGGACCGGCGCCCCGCACCGGTCCGGCCGCCGGCCCGGACAGCAGCGCGGCCAGGTGGGGGAAGTCCGCCAGATGGGCGTCGAAACCGCGGCGTTCCGCGCTGAGCACCGCGACCCCCACCAGCGTCTCCCCGACCGGCGTCACGTACGCCTCCCCGCGCGGCGACCAGTGCACCTCGACGAAGTCCGTCCACGGCGCGACGCGGTAGTGGCGGCGCAGCCCGTACCGCCGCGTCCCGTGCCCGGGCCCCTGGAGCCCCAGCGCCCGGCGGACGGGGGAGTGGAGGCCGTCGGCGGCGATCATCCAGCGGGCCCGCAGGCCGGCGGCGAGCACCGCGTCGTCCTCCTGCCGCACGTCCTCGACCCGGCCGGGCACGATCCGCACCCCCAGCTCGCCGGCCCGCAGCCACAGCGCGCGGTGCAGTCCGGTGCGGCGCACCCCCAGGCCGGGACCGTCGCGGAAGGCCGCCCGGACGCTGTGGACGCCGTCCGTGTAGTGGACGCCGCGCAGCTCGCGTCCCCCCGCCGGGGCGAGGTCCACGCCGAGTTCGCGCAGCGCCCGCACCCCGCCGGGCATGACGCCCTCGCCGCACGCCTTGTCCACCGGCGCCTCGCGCGGCTCGACCACCACCGTCTCCAGGCCCGCCAGCGCGCCGCAGACCGCCGCCGCCAGTCCGGCCGGTCCGCCGCCCGCCACCAGCAGGTCGATCACGCCGCGCCCGCCGGGGAGGCGGGGGACGCCGGGGCCGCGCGGGACGCCGAGGCCAGGGCGGCGTCCTCGCAGCGGACGCGGACGGCCAGCAGGGCCGCGTTGAGCACGGTGAAGACCGCGGCGGTCACCCAGGCGCCGTGCACCAGGGGCAGGGCGGCGCCCTCGGCCACCACCGCCGCGTAGTTGGGGTGCCGCAGCAGGCGGTACGGGCCGCGGACCACCGGGGGGAGTCCGGGAACCACGATCACCCGGGTGTTCCACCGCGGCCCCAGCGTCCCGACGCACCACCAGCGCAGCGCCTGCGCGGCCAGGACCACGGCGAGCATCGACCACCCCAGCGCGGGCTCGAAGGGCCGTCCGGCGACCCACACCTCCACCGGCGCCCCGACGAGCAGGGCCGTGTGGAGGGCCACCATCGCCGGGTAGTGGCCCCGACCGTGCTCCACCCCGCCGCGGGCCGCGCTCCAGCGGGCGTTGCGCCGCGCCACCGCCAACTCGGCCACCCGCTCGGCCCCGACGGCGAGCACCAGCGCCGCGTACCAGAACACTTCCGTCCCGCCTCCTCGATCCCGACGTCCTTCCGCCGGCGTCCGCCGACGCCTACCAGCGCAACAGCACCAGCTCCGTACAGAAGCCGGGCCCCATCGCGAGGAGGACGCCCGGCACCCCGCCGCCGGGCGGGTGCCGGGCGAGGGTGTCGCGCAGGATGTGCAGCACCGAGGCGGAGGAGAGGTTGCCGACGCGCGCCAGTGAGCGCCGGGAGACCTCCAGCGCTCCGTCCGGCAGGCCGAGCGCCTCCTCCACCGCGTCCAGCACCCTCGGCCCGCCCGGATGGCACACCCAGAAGGCCACGTCCCGCCGCCGGAGGCCGTGGTCGTCGAGCAGGCCGTCGACCTCGTCGGCCAGGTGCTTGCGCACGACCTCCGGCACGGCCGCGTCCAGCACCACCCGGAAGCCCGAGCCGGTGACGTCCCAGCCCAGCAGGTGCTCGGTGTCCGGGTACAGGTGGGAGCGGGTGTCCACGACGACCGGGCCGGGCGGCGCGGGGCGCCGGGCGCCGCACAGCACCGCGGCGGCGGCGCCGTCGCCGAACAGCCCGCCGGCCACCAGGTTCGCCGGGGAGGCGTCGCCGCGTCGCAGGGTCAGGGAGCACAGCTCGACGCAGAGCAGGACGGCGACGTGGTCGGGCCGGCCGCGGAGGTGGTCGTGCAGCCGGGCGATCCCGGCCGCCCCCGCCACACAGCCCAGACCGAAGACGGGGAGCCGCCGCACGTCCGGCCGCAGGCCCAGGAGTCCGACGAGCCGGGCGTCCACGGACGGGACGGCGAGACCGGTCACCGAGGCGCACATCACCAGGTCCACGTCGCGCGGCGACAGACCGGCCGCCCGCAGCGCCCCCGAGACGGCCTCGGCGCCCAGCTCCACGGCGGTGGAGACGTAGACGTCGTTCGTCGCGCCGAAGTCCTCCAGGGAGGCGTACGCCTCCAGCGGCAGCGCCGTGTGGCGGAAACGCACCCGGGCGTTCCCGTGGAGGCGGTCCAGCGGACGGCGGTCGGCGCCCTCGGGCAGGCAGAGGCGGGCCACCAGATCGGTGATCTCGCGCTGGCTGTACCGGTGCGGCGCCAGGACCGAGTGCACGGCTGCGATGCGGCTCATCGGCTTCCCGGATCGAGGGCATGGGACACCTTGCGGGTACCTCCCGGGGGTGTGCCGCATGTCCCTCCGCGCCCCCTGCCACCCGTCCGGGTCATCTCGTACGCGCCGGACGGCTCCGGCGGGCGAGGCGGCCCTACGCTCGGGAGGATGCGCCCCCCGGACCGGCCGCACCCCCTCGGCCCCTCCACCGCGTCGCCCACCCCCGCCCCCCGCGTCCCGGCCCGCGCCCGTCGGCCCGTCCCCGCCGTCGTACGGGTGCCGGCGGCGCTGGCGAGGGCCTGTCATCCGCTTCCCACCGTCGCGGTGACGGTGCTGGTGACCGCGCTGGCCGTGACCGCCGGACGCTCCGGCCCCGACTGCGCGGTGGTGGCCGCGGCGGTGCTCACCGGTCAGCTCTCCGTGGGCTGGAGCAACGACGCCGTCGACGCCCGCCGCGACCTGCGCGCCGGCCGCGCGGACAAGCCGGTGGCCTCCGGCGCGGTCTCCGCCCGTACGGCGTGGGTCGCCGCCTGGAGCGCCCTGGCCCTGTGCGTGCCGCTCTCGCTGGTCTGCGGCGCGCTCGCCGGCGCGGCGCACCTGGTCTTCGTGGCGGCGGGGTGGGCGTACAACCTCGGCGTGAAGGCCACCGTGTGGTCCTGGCTGCCGTACGCGGCGGGCTTCGGCGCCCTGCCCGCGTTCATCGCCCTCGGATCGCCCGGACACCCCCCGCCCGCCTGGTGGGCCGTCGGCGCCGCCGCCCTGCTGGGGGTGGGCGCCCATCTGGCCGACGCCCTGCCGGACATCGACGAGGACCTGCGCGCCGGGGTGCGGGGCGGGCCCCAGCGGATCGGCCCGACCGGGGTGCGGCTGCTGCTGCCGCTGCCGCCCGCGGCGGCCACGGCCCTGCTGGTGCCGGTCCCGCCGGGACCGGAGGGCGTCCTCGGCCGGGTCGCCGTCGCCCTCGTCGTCGGGGCGGTCCTGGGCGGGGCGGTCGCCGCCGGGAGACGGACGGACCGGCCGAGGCCCCGGGGACCCTTCGTGGCGGTGGTCGCGGTCGCGGCGGCCGACGTGGCCCTGCTGGTGGCGCGCGGGGCCTCGATCGCGTGAGGCGGTCGCGGGGCGCCCGGAACCGCGGGGCGCGGCGAAGGCGCCGGTCACGAGGTCGCGTCGCGTCGGGTCGAGCCCACCCCCGAGCGGGGGAGTCCCGGCGGACCGACACCGCCGTGCCGCACTCGGCTCGGATCCGGAACCACCGGATCGGCGCGTCCGGACGCGCCGCACGGCCGTCCGTCCACCGGACGGGCGCGGAATGTCTGAGATCGCGCGTACGGGGTAGTCGGCACTCCCCGACGGCAGTGCCGACAGGCCGGGTGCGGGAGCCGCCGGCGCGGGGCCCGCGAGAAAGCCGGGCGGCACCGTGGCGGGATACGGTCCGCCACGGTCGGCCGGGCACGGCTCCGGCTCGCGCGGCGAGAGGGCAGCGAGGCGATGAACGCGATCGACCGGGCACGGGAGCCCGGTGTCCTACGAGCGGTCTTCGACGGCCTGGGGTCCGGCGTGTTCGCCGCCGACTCCGAGGGCCGCATCATCGCCGCCAACCCGCGGGCCGTGCAGATCGTGGCGCGCCCGGTGGAGGAGATGCTCGGCCGCGACATGCACGACCTGCTGCACCGCAACGCGGACGGCAGCCCGTTCCCCCGGGAGCGGTGCCGAACGGTCGCGGTGCTCGCCGGAGGCCGTCCGGCCGAGGGCAGCGACGAGTTCCTGCTGCGCGGCGACGGCACCACCGTCCCGATCATCTGGGCGGCGGCGCCCCTGCGGCTGGAGGGGGAGCCGGACGGTGTGGTCTTCGTCTTCCACGACTTCAGCGTCCGCAAGGCCGCCGAGGAGCAGACCGAGGCCCACCTGGCGGCCCTGGAGTCCCTGACCGCGCGGCTGACGCTGGTGTCGGAGATCTCCTCCGTGCTCATCTCCAGCCTGGACATCTCCCAGGTGCTGCGGCGGCTGGGCCGGCTGCTGGTGCCGGAACTGGCCGACTGGACCGCGGTGGACGTCTACACCGGACAGTCGGGGGAGCTGCGGCGCCTCGCCGTCCACAGCGAGGACGACCCGGTGACGGCCAGGGCGTTGGAGGGGCCGCTGCCACCGCTGCCGGAGTTCTCCGGCTCGCTCCTGGCCCGCGCGCTGCGCGGCTCCGGACCGGTGGTGCTGGACGCCGACGAGCTCGAACACGGACCCGGCACACCGCTCGACACCGCCCACCGGAGGATGTTCGAACGCCTCGGCGGGCGCAGTGCCGTCGTGGTGCCGCTGCTCGGCCGCCGACAGGTCTTCGGCGTGCTGACGGCGGCACGCGGCAAGGACTCCCCGGAGTACGGCGACGACGAGGCGATGGTGCTCGACGACATCGGCCGCCGGGCCGGGCTGGCGATGGACAACGCCCGCCTCTTCGACCAGCAGCGCCACGTCGCCGAGACCATGCAGCGCCAGCTCCTCACCCCGCTGCCGCAGACCGACCACCTGCGGATGGCGGCCCGCTACCGGCCGGCCCAGGCGGCCGCCGAGATCGGCGGGGACTGGTACGACGCCTTCCTGCTGGCCGACGGGTCCACCACCATGGTCATCGGGGACGTGGTCGGGCACGACCTGCAGGCGGCGGCCCACATGGCCGAGGTCCGCAACATGCTGCGCGCCCTGGCCTGGGACCGTCAGGAACCCCCCAGCCTGATCATGCGCCGGCTGGACGAGGCGATGACCAACACCAGCGACGCCCCCATGGCCACGGTCGTCTTCGCCCGCATCGAGGGCACCGAGGGCGGCCCCTGGTGGCTGCACTGGGTCAACGCCGGGCACCCCCCGCCGCTCCTGGTCACCCACGACGGCCGCACCCGCTACCTGGAGCGGAGCCACGGCCCCCTGCTGGGCATGAGCTCCACCCTGAACCTGGGGACCTCCTGGCCCGACGCCCGCGAGCAGCTCCCGCCCCGGTCGACGGTGCTGTTCTACACCGACGGCCTCGTGGAGAGCCGCACCCGGCCCATCGACACCGGCATGGACCTGCTGTGCCGCCACGCCGCCGCCCTGGCCCGCCGCGACGTGGAGGACTTCTGCGACGAACTCCTGGAGCGCATGGACCCCCGCGGCGACGACGTGGCCCTGCTCGCCCTGCGACTGCCGCCGTACGGGGCGGGTGCCGAGGGCGACGACACCCCGCCGCCCCGCGGCCGTGCCCACAGCCCGGCCGCCCACAACCGGTCGGCTCCCGGGGCCGAGGCGCTCGGCGCCGACGACGTCTTCACGGACGCCCCCCGCGGTGACGACCGCACGCATCCTTCGCGCGGCGACGACCGCCCGTCCTCCTGACCCGGCGGGGCTCCGTCCACCGCCACCCCGGCGGGACGCGTCCTCCCGCGGGCGCGCCCCACGCCTCACCGCGCCCGGCCGGCCCCGGGAGCGCCGGTGTCGCGGTCGGAGGCCGGCCACACGTACGGCAGGTCGTCCGGGACGTCAGGGAAGAGGGGCCCGTAGTGTTCGGGGTCCTTGCGGACCAGCGCGGACCGGTGGCTGAGGTGGAAGGACGGGTCCCCGAGCCAGGGAGGCAGCTCGCCCGCCCGCGCCAGCTCCTCCTGGGAGCGCGGGGAGGAGACGCCGGTCGCGTGCCGCAGATCGGTCAGCATCGTCACCTCGCAGGTGTCGCTGCGTCCGGCCAGGCGCCAGTGGCGGCAGATCTCCATGCCGTAGCGGACGAGGGCCTCCTCGTACCCCGTCCACATGCGGACGGCCGGATGCCGTGCCCAGCCGTAGCCGGGCACGGTCAGGGCGCGCAGTACCTGGAGGGCCTCGACCCGCTGTTTCCCCAGGCGCCGCCAGTCGAGCACGCGGGCCGTCCCGGCGAAGTCCGGGAGCGGCAGGAACGTCTGCACGGTGTCCGATCCGTTTCTCCGGTCCTCTCGGCACGGACTGCGATCATCGCAGTCCGTGCCGGCTCCCGCAGCCCGGGCGGTGCCGGACGGGTGCTCCCCGGACCGGCCGCGGTCATGCCCCCCGTTCGTCGACGACCCGGCGGATCTTGCCCACCGAGCGTTCCAGCGTCTCCGGCTCCACGACCTCGACCTCGACGGTGATGCCGATCCCGTCCTTGACGCCCCGCGCGATCGCGGCGGCCGCGGCCTCGCGCTGCTCGGGACCGGCGCCGGGGCGGGCCTCGACCCGCACCGTCATGTGGTCCATCCGGTCGCGGCGGGTGAGCCGGATCTGGAAGTGCGGCGCCACGCCGGGGACGCGGAGGACGATCTCCTCGATCTGGGTCGGGAAGACGTTGACACCGCGCAGGATGATCATGTCGTCGCTGCGGCCGGTGACCTTCTCCATGCGGCGGAAGGCGGGCCGCGCGGTGCCGGGCAGCAGCCGGGTCAGGTCGCGGGTGCGGTAGCGGACGACCGGAAGGGCCTCCTTGGTCAGGGAGGTGAACACCAGCTCGCCCTCCTCGCCGTCGGGCAGCACCTCGCCGGTGATCGGGTCGACGATCTCCGGGTAGAAGTGGTCCTCCCAGATGTGGAGGCCGTCCTTGGTCTCCACGCACTCCTGCGCGACACCGGGGCCCATCACCTCCGACAGGCCGTAGATGTCCACCGCGTGCAGACCGCCGCGCTCCTCGATCTCGCGGCGCATCTCCTCCGTCCACGGCTCGGCGCCGAAGATGCCGATCTCCAGGGAGGAGGTGCGCGGGTCGACGCCCTGGCGCTCGAACTCGTCGAGGAGGGTGAGCATGTAGGAGGGCGTGACCATGATGATCTCGGGCCGGAAGTCCTGGATCAGCCGCACCTGGCGGGCCGTCATGCCGCCGGAGGCCGGGATGACGGTGCAGCCCGCCCGCTCGGCGCCGTAGTGGGCGCCCAGCCCGCCGGTGAACAGCCCGTAGCCGTAGGAGACGTGCACCTTGTGCCCGGGCCGGCCGCCCGCCGCCCGGATGGAGCGGGCCACCAGGTCCGCCCAGACCGACAGGTCGTTCTCGGTGTAGCCGACCACGGTGGGGAGCCCGGTGGTGCCGCTGGAGGCGTGGAGGCGCCGCACGCGCGACATGGGCACGGCGAACATGCCGAAGGGGTAGGTGTCGCGCAGGTCCGCCTTGGTGGTGAACGGGAACCGCGCCAGGTCCTCCAGGGACCGGCAGTCGTCCGGGGTGACGCCCGCCTCGTCGAACGCGCGCCGGTAGTGCTCCACGTTCTCGTAGGCGTGCCGCAGGGTGTGGCGGAGACGGTTGAGCTGGAGGTCCCTCAGCTCCTCGCGGCTCATGCGCTCGGCCGCGTCCGTGAACTCCTCGCCCGGCGCCCGGAGCGGTCGGGGGGATCGGGCCGGGCCCGTGGGAACCGTCGGATCGCTGATCATGCCGTCTCCTTCCGTCCGGGGAGGCCGCGGTCGCCGACGGTGCGGCTGCGTCCGCGGAACTCGACGATCACCTGCTCGCCCCGCAGGACGGTCACGTCGTAGACGCCGCTGCGGCCGAACCGGGTGCGCTCCTCGGCGACGGCCACCAGCACGTCGCCCTCGTGGGCGGGGGCGACGAAGGTGACGTCCGCGCCGGCCGCGACGGTCACCGGACCGTGGCTGTTGCAGGCGCAGGCGAAGGCGGTGTCGGCGAGCAGGAAGAGGTAGCCGCCGTGGGCGACCCCGTGCCCGTTGACCATCGCCTCCGTCACCGTCATCCGCACGGCCGCCGTGCCGTCGCCGGCGCGGAGCAGCTCGATGCCCAGGCCCCGCGAGGCCCGGTCGGCGGCGAACATCGCATGGGCGGGGCCCCGGCCGGTTTCCGTGACCTGTGTCATGTGCCTCCACCACTCCGTCGTGGTCCGTCGTGGTCCGTCGCGGGTCGCTCGTGCGGCCCGCCGGTCCGGCAGGGCGGCCGTGCACCTCTCTTGAGGCCGACCGACCATTCGGTTAGCGTTGCGGCGACGTCAGGTAACCCAACACCCCGACCACCTGTCAAGGGGTCCGGCATCCGCCGGGTGCGGCCGGCGGGACGGGCCCGGGAGGACGGCGCGTGGGCGGCGCGTGGACGACGAGAGGACGAGGAGAGGGCATGACAGCGGCACCGAGGACCGTCGGCGTGGTGGGCGGCGGACGGATGGGCGCGGGCATCGCCCAGTCCTTCGCGACGGCCGGCTCCGACGTGGTCGTCGTGGAGAGCGGACGGGAGGCGGCCGAGGCCGCCCTGGAGCGTGTCGCGGGCGGCCTGCGCCGGGCCGCCGAGCGGGGCAGGCTCGACGAGCCGGTCGAGCGGGTGCTGGAGCGCGTCACCGTCACCGCCTCGGTGGACGACCTGCCGGCCGGCGCGGACCTGGTCGTGGAGGCCGTGCCGGAGGACGCCGCCCTCAAGGCCCGGATGCTGGCCGCCGCCGAGAAGGCCGTGGGCGACCGGGCGGTGCTGGCCACCAACACCAGCTCCCTGTCGGTCACCGAGCTCGCCTCCGCCCTGAGCCGCCCGGAGCGGTTCCTGGGCATGCACTTCTTCAACCCCGTACCGGCCTCCGCGCTGGTGGAGGTGGTCGTCACCGGGCAGACCGCCGAGGACACCGTGCGGGCCGCGCTGGAGTGGACCCACGCCCTGGGCAAGCGGGACGTCGTCGTCAAGGACTCGCCCGGCTTCGCCAGCAGCCGGCTGGGCGTGGCCCTCGGGCTGGAGGCGATCCGGATGGTCGAGGAGGGCGTCGCCGAGCCCGAGGCCATCGACACCGCGATGACGCTGGGGTACAAGCACCCGATGGGGCCGCTGCGCCTGACCGACCTGGTCGGCCTCGACGTGCGCCTGGCCATCGCCGAGTACCTCCACGTCACCCTGGGCGAGAGGTTCGCGCCGCCGCGGCTGCTGCGGGAGAAGGTCGCCCGCGGGGAGTTGGGCCGCAAGACCGGACAGGGCTTCTACACCTGGCGGGAGTGACCCGGCGGAGGGCCGGGGACCGCCGTCCCGGCCCTCCGCCCCCACCGGAAAACCGTCGCGGACCGCTGTCGCGCGGAAACCGAAGGTGGCATCCTGGGACGTTCCGACGGTTTCGTTGCCGCAGGGTGTCACGGGGGAGGGGACGGCCGGGTGGAGGACGCCGGAGCGAGAATGGGCATGCGGGGGCGGAACGGCATCATGGCCCTCGTCGCCGAGTGTCTCGACCAGCCCTCCGGTACGGAGCGGCCGGTGACGATGCTCGTCGGCCCGCGGGGGAGCGGCGCCAGCGAGGCCCACGGCGCCATCATGGGCCGGTTCGGCGTGGACCACCCCTTCGCGTACCTCAACTTCGCCGCCGGCCAGGCGCTGTTGCCCCGCTACGCCCTCGCCCTCATCGCCCGGCAGTTGGAGCGCAAGCTCCCGCAGTACCGCGTCTCGCGCTTCCCCCGGCTCACGCTCGGACTGCTCGCCTCGGACCGCGAACTGCGGATGACCACCCGCGCGGAGGGACGGCGCGCCGTCGCCCGGCAGTTGGACGAGTTCCGGCAGCAGGCGGAGAGCCGCTACGGCGACTACCTCGCCGCCTTCCTGGAGGTCGCGGGCAGCGCCCTGGGCGCGCCCAACGGCGCCCCCGCGGTGGTCGCCACGATCCTGCGGGACGCCGCCCGCGGAGGCGGGCGCAGACTGCCGGGGCAGCGCTTCGCCGGCGCCCCGCAGTGGTTCGCCGACCACCCGCTGGTGCCCTCCCGCGACCCGTGGGACGCCCTGCTGGAACTCAACATGTGGCGGCACAACGGCACCGAGCAGGAGAAGCGGAACCTGGACCGGGTGCTGTTCGCCGCGTTCCTCGACGACCTGCGCCACGACACCGCCCGCTGGTTCGCCCCCGGTTCCCACCTGCTGCTGCTGGACAACTGCCACACCGACCACGGGCGGCTGTTCCTGGAGTTGCTGATCGGCGCGCGCCGCGACGCCGCCCTGGCCGGCACCCCCTGCGACCCCCTGACGGTGGTGGGCAGCTCCAACCGCTGGCTGGACAACTGGGGTTCGTCCTCCGGCGACCAGTGGCCCTGGCGGCTGCGGAGTCCCGACCGGGCCTCGCTCGCCGACTGGCGCGAGCGCCGGCCGAGCCACGACAGCGACGACTCCTGGTGGTACCCGCTGCGGCTGCGCGACCTCACCCTCGACGAGGTGCGCACCGGCATCGAACTGGCCTCGCCCCGGCACTCCGGTCTCGCGCCGTTCGTCTACCGGCTCACCCGCGGCCTGCCCGTGGCGGTGCGGCAGGTGATGGACGCCCTGGACCTGTCCAACGCGCCCCGCCGCGGCGGCGAGGAGTTCGACCTGTGGCTGCGCTCCCTGCCCGGCCACCGGGTGCGCGGCACCCCGCACGCCACCCTGGCCGACGCGGCGCTGGACCACCTGCTGGAGGACTTCTCCGCGGCGCAGCGCGACGCGCTCGTCCGGTGCGCGGCGGCCCGCGACCTGGCCATGGGCAGCCGCGTCCTCGGCGCCGTGACGCCGGGCGGGGCCGGGGAGCCGCTCTTCAACGAGGTGCGCTCGCGCCTGCTGCTGGAGTCGGACCGGGCCGAGCCGCGCCTGCACCCGTGGCTGCGCAGGCTGCTGCTGTGGCGGCTGGCCGCCGACCGGGGGGAGTGGGACGCCGTCCACGAACTGCTGAGCGACCACTTCGAGGCGGAGGGCCGGTGGGTGGAGGCGCTGTACCACCGGCTGGCGGCGCACCGCGTCGACGAGGTGGTCGCCCACCTGACCGACCGCTTCCGCGAACGGAGCGCCACGGAGTGGATCGCCCTGGTCAACGCCGTCACCTCCGCGCCCAACCGGCTCCCGTCCGACCGCCCGTCGCTGGCGCTGCTGGGCGACCTCGCCCCCGAGGAGCCCGCACAGTCGATCACCGACACCTCGGTGATCCGCGGGCTGGTGTGCGCGCGCTGGCTGTGGAGCGATCCGCTCGGCGACCCCGGGCTGCGGCTGAACAGCGTGATAGCGGCCAAGTACGACCGGCTGTCCGAGATGAGGGGGAGTGACATCGTGGCCCTGTACGACGAGGCCGAACGCTACCGCCGCTGGCGCCACCCGCTGAGCGCCCCGGACGAGGGGTGAGGCGCGTGCCCGGACGCCGGATCTCCCTGCTGGCCGTCAAACGCGCCGTCACCGCGGCCGTGGTGCTGGCCGTCCTGGCGGGGGTGTCGATCGTCCTGTGGGACTGGTACGCCGAACGCCGCTCCCGGTGCGCGGACGGCGTGACGAGGATGGAGGCGACCGGCGAGTGCGTCGGGGTGACCGACGGGTCGCACGTCTTCGAGGGCCACCTGAAGGAGGTGACCGAGAAGATCGCGGCGGAGAACGAGAAGCTCGTGGAGAGCGGCGAGCCGTACGTGAGCATCGCCTACATGACCTCCTTCACGCTCCGGGGGAGCGACAGCAACTCGAAGGAGTCGGTGCGGCACGAGCTCCAGGGCGCCTACCTGGCCCAGTACCGCGGCAACCGGGGCGATCTGAGGGGCGTGCCCCGGGTCAGGCTGCTGATCGCCAACGTGGGCAGCGAGTCGCGGTACTGGGAGCACACCGTCCGCGAGCTGGTGGCCCGCAAGGAGAAGGAGCGGCTGGTGGCGGTGACCGGCCTCGGTCCGAGCACCACCCGCAACCTGGCGGCCCTGAGGGAGCTGTCGGAGCAGGGCCTGGCCACGGTCGCCGGCGCGATGACGGCCACCAGCATCGGCGACGAGGAGGGCTTCGTCCGGGTCGCCCCCACCAACCGGGACGAGGCCCGGGCTGCGGCGAGGTACCTCAGGCGCGAGCGGATCGCGACCGCCGTGGTGGTCAAGGACGCGGCACGGCACAACCTGTACGCCGAGACGCTGAGCGAGGACTTCGCCGCGGAGTTCCCCCGGAAGGGCAGGCACGAACTGGTCACCGAGGCCAGGACGTTCGACTCCTCGAAGGCCGCGTGGGAGACGGAACTGGCGTTCATCGCGCAGCAGTTGTGCCACCACGAGCCCGCGGCGGTCTACTTCGCCGGCCGCGGCAAGCACCTCACCCACTTCCTCGACCGGCTGGCCAACCGCCCCTGCACCGACTGGAACGTCACGGTGATGACCGGCGACGACACCACCAACCTCACCAAGGAGCAGCTCACCGACGCCGCCAGGAGCGGCATCCGGGTGCTCTACACCGGGCTGGCCCACCCGGACATGTGGAGCGACCATCCCGACCGGGTCTCCCAACCCTCGATCCGCGCCTTCCGCGAGGGCGACCTGATGGACCGGTGGTTCCCCAGCGACCGGCACGGGGACGGCCAGGCGATGATGGCCCACGACGCGGTGCTGACGGCCGCCGTCGGGGCGCAGATGGCGGCCGGCGGCGAGAGCGAGGTGACGGGCGAGACGGTCGGCACCATGTTCCGCCAGATGCACGGCGAGCAGAGGGTGCCGGGCACGAGCGGTTTCCTGTCCTTCCGGAACGACGGCAATCCGGCGGAGAGGGCCGTCCCGATCCTGGAGTTGAGGCCCGACGGGAACCCGGTCTTCGTCGAAGTGGTCTTCCCCCGGGGGTGAGTTCCCGGGGACGGCTCCCGCCGCGGCCGGCCGGCTCAGGTCGGCGGCGGGTTCAGCTGGTCGGTGATCGGACAGATGCGCAGGGCCTGGGCGATGACGCGCTCCCGCCGGTCGCCCTCGGCGGAGGGCAGGGAGACCTCGGCCGTGGCGTCGAAGGCGTAGTGCTGGGCGCCGCCGTCGCTCAGGCGGACCCGGGCGGTCACCTCGCTGCCGGCGGGGTCGACGCCGGTCTCGGTGGCGGCGATGACCAGGGCCTGGTGCAGACAGGTGGCCAGGGCCGCCGCGTACAACTGCTCGGGGTCGTACCCCTGCCCGCTGCCGCCCAGTTCGCTGGGGGCACCGACCGGAATGCCGGCCCTCCCGGGGATGTCCACGCGGCCGGTGCCGTGCCGGGAGCGGGCCTGGGCCCTGTACAGATCCTGTTCGGAAGGGGACATGGGGAAGGTCTACCCGCGCCCCCTCCCGGCGAGGCGCCTCCAATCGACTGACGGCGTCCGCCGGCGCGCTCCTCCCCGCCCTTCCCCGCCGTCAGTCGGCGTGCTCGGTGCGCATCCTGACCCGCTCGGCCAGCCGCTCCAGACTCTGGTCGAGGGAGACGTGGACGGCGTCCCGCGGGGGAGCGTGCTCCTCGTCGAAGAAGGACAGGTGCACGGTCACCTCGCTCGCGCCGCTGCCGATGCCCGCCACCTGGAGCCAGCCCGCGTACGAGCCCTCGTCCCGGGTGCCCCACTCGGCGCGCATCTGATCGGGCCGGGTGCGGAACAGGGCCCGGACGTCGTGCCCGGTGCGGTCCTCGTGCACGGTCACGGCCGGGGGGTCCTCCACACGGGCGTGGAGGTCCATCGGCAGCCAGCGATTCAGGCCGTCCAGGTCGGACACCTCGTTGAAGACCAGCTCGGGCAGAGCGGGCATGGTGCGGGAACGCTCGTATTCGCTCACCGGATCTCACTCCCGAAGGTCGGTGTGTCACGGGACGCAGAACGGCGTACCCACGTCCGGGCCGGGCATCCACGCCGGCGCCCGCCGGCTTGGGCGGGACGGCTCAGAACCCGCCCGCCGCGTCCAGGATCCGCTCGGCCACCCGCACGGAGTCCACCAGGGGATGCAGCGCCAGGGCCCGCAGCGCCGCGCGGCGCGAGCCGTCGCGCGCCGCCTCGATCGTGGACCGCTCGACGGCCTTGAGGGTGAGCATCAGCCCGAGCTGGTCGGGGGCGACGGGGCCGGTCGCCAGCGGGTGGGCCCCGGCGGCGTCCACCAGGCACGGCACCTCGACCACCGCGTCGCCGTCCATCCCCGGCACGGCGCCGCGACCGGGGACGTTCAGGATCAGGGTGGTGCGCTCGCCCCGGGCGATCGCCCGCATCAGGGCGAGCGCGACCCGGTCGTAGCCGCCGCCCTCCAGGTCGCAGCCGTCGCGCTCCCAGCCGCCGGACGCCTCGCGGCTCTCGGCCATGTAGGTCTCCTCGCGCTCGCGGCGGGTGCGCTCCCACTCCCGGTGCGCCTGCGCGGGGTCGTCCGGCCGCGCCCGCTCGTAGAAGCGGGACTGCTGGTCGAGGAGGAACTCCCCGCGGGTGGCCGCGGCGGAGCGGACGGAGGCCAGCGCCTCCCGGTTGAAGTAGTAGTAGTGCAGGTACTCGTTGGGCAGCGCGCCCAGCGTCCGCAGCCAGTCGGCGCCGAACAGCCGGCCCTCCTCGAAGGACTCCAGCGCGGCGGTGTCGGCCAGCAGCTCGGGCAGCCGGTCCACGCCGTCCACCGTGAGGCGGCGCAGCCAGCCCAGATGGTTCAGGCCCACGTAGTCGTAGCCGGCGCGGTCCGGGTCGACGCCCAGGGCGCGCGCCGCGCGGCGGCAGAGTCCGACCGGGGAGTCGCAGATGCCGATCACGCGGTCGGGCAGGCCCCGCTCCCGGAAGACGCGGCCCATCGCCTCGGTCACCATGCCCGCGGGGTTGGTGAAGTCGATCACCCAGGCGTCGGGGGCGAGGGCGGCGATCCGCTCGGCGATCCGCACCGCCACCGGCACGGTGCGCAGGCCGTACAGCACCCCGCCCGCGCCCACGGTCTCCTGCCCCAGGACGCCCTCGGCGAGGGGGATCCGCTCGTCGCGGACGCGGCCGGCGAGGCCGCCCACCCGGATCGCGGAGAACACGAAGTCGGCGCCGCGCAGCGCCTCGTCGAGGTCGGTGGTGGCCCGCAGCGCGGGGGCCGGTCCGGTGTGGTGTTCCCGCTGGTGGGCGAGGACCGCGCCGATCGCGTCCAGCCGGGCGCGGTCGGTGTCGTACAGGACGAGTTCGGTGCAGCGGACGCCGTCGTGGGCGGGGGAGCCCCCCGCGTCGTCGAGCAGTGCCCGGTGCACCAGCGGCACCCGGAAACCGCCACCGCCCAGCACGGTGAGCCTCATCGTGCGGCCACCTCCCGTCCGGTGTCCGCCCCGGTCGTCACAGCGTCCACGGTCTGTCCCCGGTCTGTCGACGGTCCGTCGACGGTCCGTCGACGGTCTCGAACCCTTCGCGCCCCGCGGGACTCGGCGAGGCAGGCTGAGATGGTCGCACACCTCCGTGTCCCGGACGGGCCCGGGTGGCCGAGGGGCCCGTCCGGGACGCGGGGGGCGGGCTCAGACGTGGTCGACCAGCTGCGCGTGCCCCTGCGTGCGCGCGCAGTGGGCACAGCAGTAGAAGTGCCCGTCCGCCTCCACCCCGTGGCCCAGGATGCGGCACTGGCAGTTCTCGCAGATGGGCGCCATCCGCTGGGCCGCGCACTCCAGGCTGTCGAAGACGTGGACGGCTCCCGCCGCGTGCACCTCGAACGCCATCTCGTAGTCGTTGCCGCACACCTCGCACACGCTCATGAAACGTTCCTCCTCCGCTGGGTCGGTCAGCCGCAAGGATGGAGCGGACGTCCGCCGACCCTCCTCCGCGACGCGGCCCCGGTCTCCGACCGGCGCAGCGCGATCACCCGCCCGGCCGAGGGGTCCGGGCGGGGAGCCGCCGAACGGCGTGACGTGCCCCCGACAATCCGATCCGGAGTGCGGACATTCATTTCCTCCCGGCGGGGCATGAACGGCATGGCAGGGACACGACGACCGGGAGGACAGGGATGACGGCGACCGCGGGGACCCGGACCGAGGGCGGCGCACCACCCGCGTCGCGCCGCGCGCTGGTGGCGGGATCGGTCGGGAACTTCATCGAGTGGTACGAGTTCGGGGTCTACGGCTACTTCGCCACGATCATCGCCGCGCGGTTCTTCACCCCCGAGGGCGCGAGCGACATCGAGGCCCTGGTGAAGACCTACGCCTCCTTCGCCCTGGCCTTCTTCTTCCGTCCGGTGGGGGCCGCCCTCTTCGGCCGGGTGGGCGACCGGATCGGCCGCCGTCCCACGCTGATCCTGGTGGTCCTGCTGATGACCGCGGCCACCGCGGCGATCGGCCTGCTGCCCACGTACGCCACCGTGGGCGCCGCCGCGCCGTGGCTGCTGACCCTCGTCCGCGTCGTCCAGGGGCTGTCGGCGGGCGGGGAGTTCGGCGGCGCGGTGTCGGTGATGACGGAGTTCGCGCCGCCCGGCCGGCGCGGGCTGTACGGGGCGTGGCAGTCGTTCACGGTGGCGCTGGGCCTGCTCGCCGGTGCCGGTCTGGCCGCGCTGCTGGCCACGGTGCTGAGCGAGGAGGCCCTGGGCGACTGGGGCTGGCGGCTGCCGTTCCTGCTGGCGGTGCCGCTGGGCCTGGTCGCCCTGTGGCTGCGGCTGCGGCTGGAGGAGACCCCCTCCTTCCGCCGGACGCACCACGAGACGGCGGGCGCGTCCGCCCCGCGGACCCTTCCGGCGCCCGCCCCCGCCGCCGTGCCGCCGCCCGGCGCCGCCGCGACCGCCCGCGCCATCGCGCTGGGCGTCGGCCGGTTGATGGGCTGGTCCGCGGCCGGGTACACCTTCCTCGTCGTGATGCCGTCCTACCTCCAGACCACCCTGGGGGCGTCCTTCCGCCAGGCGCTGGTGGCCACGGTCGTGGCCAACGCGGGCTTCGCGCTGGCCATCCTGCCCGCCGGAGCGCTCAGCGACCGGATCGGGCGGCGGGCGGTGATGACCGCCGGAACGGTCCTGCTGATCCTGCTCGCCTTCCCCCTGCTGAACCTGCTCCAGGACCCGGACGCCTCCACGGCGGCCAAGTCGGCGGCGGTGTTCGCCGCCGGCGCGGCGGTGGGGCTGCTGGCCGGGCCCGGCCCCGCGATGCTCGCCGAGATGTTCCCCACCACGGTCCGCTACACCGGACTCGGCCTGGCCTACGCGCTGTCCAACGCCGTCTTCTCCGGGTCGGCCGGGCTCGTCGTCACCGAGCTGATCAAGCGGACCGGCGACGTCGACATCCCCGCCTGGTACGTGGCGATCGTCTGCGCCGTCGGCCTGCCCGCGCTGCTCTCCCTGCGCGGCGACGACCACCGGCGCGCGCTGCGCGACTGACGGCGACCGACGCGGAACGGGTCCACCGAGCGAAGGAGGCGCGACCATGAGGGTGATCGGACTGATGTCGGGCACGTCCTGCGACGCGATCGACGCGGCGGCGGCCGACCTGACCATCGAGGGCGACACCGTCGTCCTGACCCCGCTCGGCGCGCTGGAGTGCGCCTTCCCCGACGGGCTGCGCCGCGACCTGCTCGCCGCGCTGCCGCCCGCGTCCACCACCATGGCCGACGTGTGCCGGCTCGACACCCTCCTCGGGCAGGCCCTGGCGTCGGCCGCGGACCGCGCCGACCGCGAACTGTGCGCGGGACGGGCCGAGTTGATCGTCTCGCACGGGCAGACCGTCCACCACTGGACCGAGGACGGGCACGTCCGCGGCACCCTCCAACTCGGGCAGCCCGCCTGGATCGCCGAGCGCACCGGACGCACCGTCGTCTCCGACCTGCGCCCGCGCGACGTCGCCGCCGGAGGGCAGGGGGCGCCGCTGGTGAGCGCCGTGGACGTGATGTGGCTGCGCGACCGGCCGGGCGTCCCCGTCGCCCTGAACCTGGGCGGCATCGCCAACATCACGGTGGCGGTGGGCGGGCGCGGTCCGCTGGCGTACGACACCGGACCCGCCAACGTCCTGCTCGACACGGCCGTCCGGGAGGCGACCGGCGGCCGGGCGGACCGCGACGTGGACGGCGCCCTCGCCGCCGCGGGCACCGTCCACGCGCCGCTGCTGGAGCGGCTGTCGGCCGAGCCGTACTACTCCCTGCCCGCGCCCAGGACCACGGGCCGGGAGCTGTTCAACGCGGCCTATCTGCGGGCCGCGTTGGCCGGTTTCGAGCACCTGTCCACCGAGGACGTGCTGGCCACGCTCACCGAGCTGACGGCTCGGACGGTCGCCGACGCCGTGCGCGACGCGGGCGGCACCGAGGTGATCGCCTCGGGCGGCGGCACCCGCAACCCCACCCTGATGGCCGCGCTCGGCCGGGCCCTGGACGGCGTGCCGGTGCGCACCTCCGACGACCTGGGGCTGCCCTCCGACGCCAAGGAGGCGTACGCCTTCGCGGTCCTGGGCTTCCTCACCGTCCACGGCCTGCCCGGCACGGTCCCGGCCTGCACCGGAGCGCGCCGCGCCACCGTGCTGGGGTCGATCACCCCGGGGCGCGGACCGCTCCCGGCCGCCGGAGGCGGGACGGCGGCACCGGTCCGCCTCCGCGTCTCCGGCACGGAACCTCCCCGGGAGCCCGGAATTCGCATCACACATGCGCATTGATGCCGTCAGGACATGCGGTTGACGAAGTTCACCGACCTGGCGCTGCGTGTCGTGATGCGCCTGGCGGTCACGGACGGCCCGGAGACGGCCACCTCGCGCGAGGTGGCGGCGGCCGTGGCCGCGCCGTACACGCACGTGTCCAAGGTGGTGAGCCGCCTCCGGCACCTGGGCGTGCCGGAGGCGCGGCTGTACGCCGGCGCGGGCGTCGACGACGGGAGGGTGTGGCGGCCCTGACGGGTGACCGAACGGGTGGAGGGGACCGCCGAGGTGGCGACGCTGCGTCCCGCCGACGACGAGCGCGCGATCTCCGTCAAGCGGATCGCCGGCGACCCGGCCGGCGAGGTCTCCACCTGGCTCCACGAGCACGTCCGCGAGGGGGACGTGCTCACCGTCGGGGAGCCCTTCGGCGACGTGGTGCTCGACGAGGGCGACGGCCCGGTGCTGCCGGCCTCCGCGGGCATCGGCTGCACCCCGCTGATCGGCATGCCGGCCCACCTCGTCGCCGCCGGCTCGCCGCGTTCCGTGACCGTCGTCCACGGCGACCGCGGCCAGGCCGCCCACGCCCACCGCGAGCGGATGGAACTCCTGGTCGGAAAGCTGCCCGACGCCTCCGCCCACGTTCGGTACGAGCGCCCCGAGGGACCCTGGCCCGCCGAACGCACCGGATACGTCGACCTGTCCGACATCGAGACCCCCGAGGGCGTCCGCGCCTACCTGTGCGGACCGGTGCCGTTCATGCGCGCGGTGCGGACGCAGCCGCTGGAGCGCGGCGTCCCGGCGTCCCGCATCCACTACGAGTCCTTCGGCCCCGACCTGGGACTCGACGCCGCCTGACCGGCGCGGCGGGCCCGCTCCGCCCCGGACGTCCGCCGGCGCCTCACCGCGCGCCGGCGGAGGCGCGCAGGGTGGTGATCACCTCGTCGTCGCCCACCTGCGTGAAGTCCGTGTACCACTGCCCGACGCCCTGGAAGGACGACGGCCGGGACAGGCACACCAACCGGTCCGTCTCCGGCTCCAGCGCGGCGGCGGCCTGGGGCGAGGCCACCGGGACGGCCAGGACCACCCGTGCCGGGCCGAGGGCGTGGACGGCGCGCAGCGCGGCGCGCGCGGTGACGCCGGTGGCCAGCCCGTCGTCGACGAGGATCACCGTCCGGTCGTGGACGTCGGGCGCCGAGCGACCGCCGCGGTACAGCTCCTCGCGGCGGCGCAGCTCCGCCCGCTCCCGTTCGACCTGGGGAGCGAGCCCCTCGGCCGTCAGACCGAGCATGGCCAGCGACTGCCGGTCGAAGAGCGGCGGACCCTCGCCCGCGATGGCGCCGACCCCCAGCTCCGGGTTGAACGGGGCGCCGATCTTGCGGGCGACCAGCACGTCCAGCGGCGCGTGCAGCACGCGGGCGATCTCGTCGGCCACCGGAACGCCGCCCCGGGGGAGCGCCAGGACCAGCGGGTTCTCCAACTCCCCGGCGAGTCGGAGTGCGCGCAGCGGTTCGGCGAGGCGGCGGCCCGCCTCCCTGCGGTCGTGGAAGCGCATGGTCTCTCCTCCCTTCGCCCCCCGCGTGTCGAACCGCGGGCCGGTCACCCGGGCGACGTCTGGTGGGACATGCGGGTGAACCAGTCGCGGGCCGCGGCGGCCGCCTGGTCGAGGGTGCCGGGCTCCTCGAACAGATGGGTGGCGCCGGGCACCACGTGCACCGTGCACGGCGCGGTCAGCCGCGCGGCGGCCCGCTCGTTCAGCCGCAGGACGTCCCGGTCCTCGCCGCCGACGATCAGCAGGACGGGTGCGCCGACCCGGTCCAGGGCGTCCTCGGCGAGGTCCGGCCTGCCACCGCGGGAGACCACGGCCCGCACCTTCTCCGGCCGCTGCGCCGCCGCCACCAGGGCGGCGGCGGCACCCGTGCTGGCCCCGAACAGGCCGATCGGCATTCCGGCGGTGGAGGGGTGGTCGGCGAGCCAGTCGACGGCCGCCACCAGGCGCCGCCCGAGCAGGGGGATGTCGAAGCGGTGCTCGGCGGTGACCGTGTCGGTGCGCTCCTCGTCCTCGGTGAGCAGGTCGAACAGCAGCGTGCCCAGGCCCGCGTCCCGCAGGACCCCGGCCACCGCGCGGTTGCGCGGGCTGTGCCGGGAACTGCCGCTGCCGTGGGCGAACGCCACCACGCCGCGCGCCCCGTCGGGCACGGCGAGGTCTCCGGTCAGAACGGCTCCCGAATCGGTGGCGATTCGGGCTGTCTCGGTGTCGGGGAGCATGGTCACCTCCCGCGCTGCGGAGTCCGTGCCCGGCCGGGGGTACCCGCCGCCGGCAGGGGTATGCGCGCCCGGAGCGTCCGGTCCGGACCCGGGTCCGCACATGCGGGAGGCATGTGTCTCCGGTGGGGTCGTGTGGAGGGAGGGCCGGACGCGCCCGGCGCCCCGGGGCGCCGCCGCCGACCGGTCCACCCCGGTGCGCGCGGGCACCGGAGCCGCGCCATCATGGGGAGCGGGCCGAACCCGTGGCGCCCGTCCCGTCCACGGCGCGACGCGCCCGCTCCGCCGTCGACGCCCCAGGAGGAACCCGTGCTCCGCCCCGCCGACCAGGCTCCGACCCCCGTGGACGCCGGGGACCGGGACCGGCCCACCGCGGCGGCCGACCCGCTGTTCGTCTACGGGACCCTGCGGTTCCCCGAGGTCCTGCGCGCGCTCCTGGGCCGGGTGCCCGCCCGGACCCCGGCCGACGTCGCCGGATGGCGTGCCGCGCCCCTCGAAGGGCGCCTCTACCCCGGCCTCGTCCCCGCCGAGGAGACGGTGACGGGCCTGCTCCTGGAGGATCTGACGCCCGCCGAGTGGCGTGTGCTGGACGCCTTCGAGGGCGACGAGTACGACCGGCGGCGTCTGGCCCTGACCGACGGGCGGCACTGCTGCGCCTACGTCTGGTCCGCCGGGAGGGTGCTGCCCGGCACCTGGAGCGTCGAGGACTTCGCAGAGCGCCACCTGGCCGACTTCGTCCTCCGGTGCGCCTCGCTCGTCCCGGGGCCCGTCCCGGAGCAGGACGCGCCGGCCCTCTGACCGGCGCCCCGCCGGGCCGCGGCCCTACCGGTCCGCTTCCCCGCCGCTCCGGCCGGCCGCCGCGGCGGGCTCGTCCGGTGCGAACAGGGAGACCGTGCCGAACACCCCGTCGTAGCCCGGTTCGCGCCGCACCCGGTGGGCGCGCAGCCGTCCGATCGCCTCGGCCACCTCCGGTTCGCCGGCCTCGCGCATCTCGTCCAGGGGCACGTCGAGCAGCAGGGGCAGCTCCGGTCCCAGCGCGGCGGTCAGGGCGTCGACCGCGCGCGCTACGCGTTTGCTCTTCGGCCCCACCCCGAGGATCTCGCTCATGATCTCCGGCAGCGGCACGATCTTCAGCGGCTCGCCGCCGGTGGCCGGCCGCCGTCCCGGGGAGCGGTCGCCCAGCTCCTCGACCCGGTGGAGCACGCCCACCGTCAGACGCCTGCCGCACACCGGACACTTCCCCCCGCGCTCCCTGGTCTCGGCCGGCTCCAGCCGTACGCCGCAGCCGCGGTGCCCGTCGAGGTGGTACTTGCCCTCCTCGGGATACAGGTCGACGGTGCCGACGTACCCCTCGCCGCTCTCCAGGGCGTGGCGGAGCGCGAAGTAGTCGAGCCCGGTGTCGAACACGGTGGCGTTGCGGCCGAGGATGGGCGGCGAGTGCGCGTCGGAGTGGCTGACCAGCCGGAAGCGGTCCAGGGCGGAGACCCGCCAGTTCATCTCCGGGTCGGAGGACAGGCCGGTCTCCACCGCGAAGACGTGTTCGGCCAGGTCGCCGTAGCACTCCTCCACGCCGTCGAAGCCGGACTTCGAGCCGAGGACGCCGAACCACGGGGTCCACACGTGGGCCGGTACCAGGTAGGAGCCCTCGCCACTGGCCAGGACGGCCTCCAGCAGGTCCCGCGCGTCCATCGCCAGGGCGGGCCGTCCGTCGGAGGCGAGGTCGCCGAACGGGGAGAGGCGGCGGGCGAGTTCCTCCGCCGCGTCGAAGTCGGGCACGTGGCACAGGTGGTGGATCCTGCGTCCCCGGCCGTCGCGCCGGTAGTTGGTGGAGACCTCCACCTGGAGCGTGAACCGCAGGGGCCCGTGGCACGTCGGCGGCAGGGTCCGCAGGACCTCGCGGTCGAGGTCGTCCCGCAGCCGGAACAGGCCCGGTTCCGCCGGGACCAGCGCTTCGCGCAGGGTGCGCGCCCACACCGGGTGGGTGAAGTCGCCGGTGCCCAGCACGGTGATCCCCTTGCGCCGGGCCCACCAGGCCAGGTGCGCGAGGTCGCTGTCGCGGCTACAGGCCCTGCTGTACCGGGAGTGCACGTGCAGGTCGGCGTAGTGGCGCATGGAGGAACCTCCCGCGGCGGTTCGTTCCGCCGAGTGTCGACTGCGTGGCCTCACATGTGCCCCGGTACGGCGCGGGCATGAGCGGGACGTGGCCGGCCCGGGCCCGTCCCCTCGGCCGTCTCCCCTCGTCGGCGACCGGGGCGCTCGGCGCGCGCCCGGCGGGGGGAAGGGGAGGGAGGACGGGAACGGCTCGCGGGGGAATCCGGCCCCCGTGGAACGGATGCGCGTCGCACGTGCACGCCCCCGCGCGCCCGTTCCGCTGCCCACCGAGGCTCTCGACGGCCGCGCGCCGGCCCGGAGAGCGGTGGTGTTACGTTGGCCGTCGGCGCCCGAGCGCCCCGGACGAGTGCGTCGTACCCGGTCAGGACAAGACGGCGCGGACATACGCGGTCATGCATCGTCACCACTGCGGAGGTCGCGCCATGGCGTGGTTCGTTCTGGTCGTTTCGGGAATCCTGGAGGCGGTGTGGGCCGCCGCGCTGTCCGCATCGCGGGGTCTGACCCGTCTCGGGCCCTCTCTCCTGTTCGTCGTCACCCTCGCCCTGAGCATGGGCGGGCTGGCCTATGCCATGCGCGAGATCCCCATCGGCACCGGGTACGCGGTGTGGGTGGGCATCGGCGCCACCGGCGCGGCCCTGTACGGGATGGTCGCGCTCGGCGATCCGGTCAGCGTCGGGCGCGTGGTGTGCCTGCTGCTGATCGTCGCGGGGGTCGTGGGTCTGAAGCTCCTGCACTAGTTCCCGCACCGGTTCGCGCCCCGAGGCGCCGGGAGCGGCGGTCCGGCCCGCCGCGGCCTCTTCCGGCAGGCGCGGCGCACACGCTCTCGGCGGCCCCGTCGCACTCGTCGTTCCCGTCGAACGTCTCGTCGTGCCGGTGCCGCTCGGTCGTGGCGCCTCGCTCTCCGTGTCCACGGGGAGCGAGGCGCCCGGCCGTCGCGCACGCCCCCGTTCTTCGTGCGTCACCCGCCCGTTGCGTGGATACCGTCCTACGCGGCTCCCGGTCCGTCGGCACGGTGGACGGGGAGGCGGCGGGGGCGCTCCGAGGCGGGGGAATAGGGGCGTACGGTGGGGTGTTCGAGAAAGTGATTGAACAATCAACTATCGGGATGTGAGTGCTGTGAACGCAGTACAGTTCGGGATCTTCACCGTCGGTGACGTCACCACCGACCCCACCACGGGCCGAACGCCGACCGAGCACGAGCGGATCAAGGCGATGGTCGCCATCGCGCTCAAGGCGGAGGAGGTCGGCCTCGACGTCTTCGCCACCGGCGAGCACCACAACCCGCCCTTCGTGCCGTCCTCGCCCACCACCATGCTGGGCTGGATCGCCGCGCGCACCGAGCGGCTCATTCTCTCCACCTCCACGACCCTGATCACCACCAACGACCCGGTGAAGATCGCGGAGGACTTCGCGATGCTCCAGCACCTCGCCGACGGGCGCGTGGACGTGATGCTGGGCCGCGGCAACACCGGGCCGGTCTACCCCTGGTTCGGCCAGGACATCCGGCAGGGCATCCCGCTGGCCATCGAGAACTACGCGCTGCTGCACAAGCTGTGGCGCGAGGACGTGGTGGACTGGCAGGGCCGCTTCCGCACCCCCCTGCAGGGGTTCACCTCCACCCCCCGGCCGCTGGACGGCGTCCCGCCGTTCGTCTGGCACGGCTCGATCCGCAGCCCCGAGATCGCCGAGCAGGCCGCCTACTACGGCGACGGCTTCTTCCACAACAACATCTTCTGGCCCAAGGAGCACACCCAGCGCATGGTCTCCCTGTACCGGGAGCGCTACGCCCACTACGGCCACGGCACCCCCGAGCAGGCGATCGTCGGGCTCGGCGGCCAGGTGTTCATGCGGAAGAACTCCCAGGACGCGGTGCGCGAGTTCCGCCCGTACTTCGACAACGCGCCCGTCTACGGCCACGGTCCCTCCCTGGAGGAGTTCACCGCGCAGACCCCGCTCACGGTGGGCAGCCCGCAGCAGGTGATCGAGCGGACCCTGACCTTCCGCGAGTACGTCGGCGACTACCAGCGCCAACTCTTCCTGATGGACCACGCCGGGCTGCCGCTGAAGACCGTGCTGGAGCAGATCGACATGCTCGGCGAGGAGGTCGTGCCCGTGCTGCGCAAGGAGTTCGCGACCAACCGTCCGGCGGACGTCCCCGACGGCCCGACGCACGAGGCCCTGGTCGCCCGCCGCGACGCCGAGGCCGCCGCGGCCTGACCGCCGTGCCGCGCACGTCCGTTCCCCCCGCCACCCCGTCGACCGCCACGGGACGACACACCCAGGAAGCGCAGGAGAAGAAGATGAAGCCCATCCGCATCGTGGCCGTCTCGGCCGGTCTCGGCCGGCCGTCCTCCACCCGCCTGCTGGCCGACCGGCTGGCCGAGGCCGCCGGGCGGGAGCTGGAGAACGGCGGACGCCCGGTCGAGATCCGGGTGGTCGAACTGCGGGACCTGGCCGGTGACATCGCCAACAACATGGTGACGGGCTTCCCCGCCCCCGCCCTGAGCGAGGTGATCGGGACGGTGACGGAGGCGGACGGCCTGATCGCGGTCACGCCGATCTTCACCGCCTCCTACAGCGGCCTGTTCAAGTCCTTCTTCGACGTGATCGACAACACCGCGCTGCACGGCAAGCCCGTTCTCATCGCCGCCACCGGCGGCACCCCGCGCCACTCCCTGGCCCTGGAGCACGCCCTGCGCCCGATGTTCGCCTACCTGCGGGCGATCGTGGTGCCCACCGCCGTCTACGCCGCCTCCGAGGACTGGGGCGGCGGGGACGCCCGGCACGGCGAACTCTCCGCACGGATCGAGCGGGCCGCGAAGGAGCTGGCCCACCTGGTGCGGACCCGGCCCGAGCCCGCCGGAGCGGACGTCGCGGGGGACGCGGGAGGGAACGCCGCGGGAGGCGCCGCGCCCGTCACCGCCTTCCAGGAGCAGCTCGCGTCCCTCGGGCTCGACTGAGGTCGCGCGCCCCGGCATCCGCGGATCGCCGCCGGTCCGTGGATGCCGGGCGCGGAAGCGGGTAGGCGATCCGGACCGACGTTCCGCACCCGCTGCACGAAAGACGGTGCCGATGACCACCACCGTGGGCAATCCCGGCAGCACGACCCCCGAGTACGAACGTTCCCCCAGCCGCTTCACCGACCGCATCACGGCCGACGGCAGGGACGGTTGGCCCGTCGAGGCGGGACGGTACCGGCTGGTGGTCAGCCGGGCCTGTCCCTGGGCGAGCCGCGCGGTGATCGTGCGGCGTCTGCTCGGCCTGGAGGACGCGATCTCGTTGGCGGTCGTCGACCCCCTCCAGGACGAGCGGAGCTGGCGCTTCACCCTGGACGAGGGCGGCAGGGACCCGGTGCTGGGCATCGCCTTCCTCGGCGAGGCGTACGCCGCCCGCGAGCCCGGCTACGACGGCGGGATCAGCGTTCCGGCGATCGTCGACGTCCCCAGCGGCAAGCTCGTCACCAACGACTACCCGCGGATCACCCTGGACTTCGAGACCGAGTGGACCGCGCTGCACCGCGACGGGGCGCCGGACCTGTACCCCGAGCCGCTGCGCGACGAGATCGACGAGGTGATGGACGCCGTTTACCGGGACGTCAACAACGGCGTCTACCTGGCCGGGTTCGCCAAGTCCCAGCGGGCCTACGAGCGGGCGTACCGCAGGGTGTTCGAGCGTCTGGACCTGCTCTCCGAGCGCCTGGCCGACCGGCGTTACCTGGTCGGGGACACCATCACCGAGGCCGACGTGCGGCTGTTCACCACCCTGGTCCGCTTCGACGCGGTCTACCACGGTCACTTCAAGTGCAACCGCAACAAGCTCGCCGAGGACCCGGTGCTGTGGGCCTACGCCCGCGACCTCTTCCAGACTCCCGGCTTCGGCGACACCGTCGACTTCGACCACATCAAGCGGCACTACCACCAGGTCCACACCGACATCAACCCGACGCAGATCGTGCCGCTCGGCCCGGACCTCTCCTCCTGGTCGACCCCGCACCACCGCGAGGAGCTGGGCGGACGCCCCTTCGGCGACGGCACGCCCCCCGGCCCGCCGGCCGCGGGGGAGGAGGTGCCGCCCGAGGGCCGGGCCGCCTGACGCGGTCGCCCGCCACCGGGCCCCGGCGTCCCGGGGTGCCCGGACGGGCCGGTGGGTACCCGAAGGGTGCGTGGAGACCGCGGGCCCCGACGCGGAAGCAGGTGATCGCCGTGCTCGCCGGACGACTCAACGTGAAGACCCGCACCTTCTCGGTGGAGGAGGTGCCCACCCCGCGGCCCGGGCCGGACGAGGTGCTGGTCAAGGTCGAGGCCGCGGGCGTCTGTCTGTCGGACGCGCATCTGATCGACGGCACGCTCACCCCGCTCTACCTGCCCGGGGACACCGTCACCCTCGGCCACGAGGTCTCGGGCGTCGTCGCCGAGCCGGGTCCGGGCACGACGCGCTGGCGGCCGGGGCAGCGCGTCCTCCTCCAGGCCGGGGAGGACCGCGGGGGCGCGGTGTGGACGCGCGGCGTGGACTACGACGGCGGCTGGGCGGAGTACGCGGTGGCGCACGAGTCCACGCTGGTGGAACTGCCGGACGACCTGCCGTTCGAACAGGCCGCGATCATCCCGGACGCGGTGTCCACCCCCTGGGCCGCCATCACCACCACCGCCCGCGTCGAGCCCGGGCGCCCGGTCGGCGTCTGGGGCGTGGGCGGACTGGGGGCGCACGCCGTCCAGTTGCTGCGCGTCGTCGGCGCCGCTCCGGTCATCGCGGTCGACCCCCTGCCCGAGGCGCGGAAGCGGGCCCTGGCGTTCGGCGCCGACCTGGCCCTGGACCCGGACGAGCTGGAGCTGCCCGCTCTGGTGCGGGCCGAGACCGGCGGTGCGGGGCTGGCCGTCGCGTTCGACTTCGCCGGGGTCCCGGCGGTGCGGGAGCAGGCGGTGGCCTGTCTGGACCGGGGCGGCAAGCTGGTGCTGGTCGGCCTCACCGACCGGCCGTTGACCATCAGCGACGGCACCGCCTTCAGCTACTTCCAGCAGCAGGTGCTGGGCCACTACGGCTCCTCCGAGGAGCACGTCGCGCAACTCGTGGAGCTGGTGCGGCGGCACCGCGTGGAGTTCTCCCGGTCGGTCGGCGGCACGTTCCCGTTGGCCGAGGCCCAGGAGGCGGTGGACCGGCTGCTGCGCAAGGAGGGCAACCCGGTCCGGCTGATCCTCAAACCCTGACGCGCCGCCACCGGGCACCGGAAGGCGGAAGGTCGGAAGGCGCGGGAAGGCGCGGAGAGCGAGGAGAGGGCGGAGCGGACGAGAAGGCCGTCGGCCCGGCAACCGTGGGGGGAGATGCCGGACCGACGGGGAACCACCGAGGACCGCGGGCGGATCAGCGGACCTTGACGGAGAGTTCCTTCTCGAAGGCGCTCAGGCCGGAGGCCCACAGCTGGTTCACCCGGCTGCGCTCGGCGGCGTTCGGGTAGGCGTTGGTGCACGACGGGCCGGGCCCGCCACCGGACATCAGCTCGCTGCACGGACCGGAGTAGTGGTCCGGCAGACCGAGGACGTGACCGGTCTCGTGCGAGGTGACGCGGGTGGAGTTGTAGATCTGGTTCTGCCGGTAGTCCAGGAAGATGTAGCCGTTGCCGCGGCCGTCGGTGCTGGCGTAGGAGCCGCGGGAGTCGTTGCCCTCGTAGTACCGGAAGTCGGCGTTGCTGCCCGACACCAGCCGCACGCTGGTGACGGAGGAGTTCCAGATCTGGGCGCTGCGGGCTATCTCGGTGGCGAACGAGGGGGCTCGGCTGGCGTCGTAGACGACCGTGACCGCCTGCGCGCCCGTGGCCTTCTGCTTGGAGAGCGCCGACTTCAGCACCGCCTCGAAGAAGGCCCTGGTGTTGGCCTTGTCCTCGGCGGAATCGGAGTACGCCGCGATCGAGGCCGGGAGTTCGGCCCGGCCGCCGGCCGTCGGGGCCGCGGACGCCGGCACCGAGGCCAGGCCCATGGCGAGGCCGAGGCCCAGCGTGACCGGGAGAACGGCTCTGGTGGACTTCATGTGGGGGGATCTCCTTGCCATCCGTGAACCCGGCGCCGGTGTGGGGGTGAGGGAGCGACCGGGTCCTGTGCAAGAACTTTTGACGGGCAGAATTCTGTTCGACCTCCGTGTCCTCGGGATGATGTCAACTGGCGATAGCACCAAGGCATCGCCTTCTTCCGGCCATGTCCGCCGGGAAGGTGTGACATGCCGTTTCAGTGGCGTTTGGCCGTCTGGTGCACTCGGTTGGGGCGTCGTTATCCTCCAGCCGTGGAGCTCGAGGTGAGGCATCTGCGCGTGCTGTGCGCCATCGCGGACGCGGGCAGCCTGCGCAAGGCGGCGCTGCGCCTGGGGATGAGCCAGCCCTCCCTGACCACGCAGCTCCGACGCATCGAGAACGCCATCGGCGGACGGCTGTTCACCAGGGAGCGCACGGGCAGTCGTCCGACGGCCCTGGGACAGTCCGTGCTCTGCCGCGCGCGTCCGATTGTCGCGGACATGGCGGCTTTGGTGAGCGAGGCGAGGAGCGCCGCCGCCCTCGCCGGGGAGGCGCGGCTGAGGGTCGGCAGCACGGCCAGCCGGGCCGTGGCGGGGTGGGTCCGCAGGCTCCGCGCCCGTCACCCGGGCACCGACGTCACGCTCCACATCGACGTCTCCTCCAACTCACTGCTCCAGGCGGTGGCGGACGGCCTGGTGGACGTGGCCTTCGTCCACGAGTTGGAGGGGTTCCCGCTGCGCTTCCCCCCGGGGCTGGAGCGGCACGTCCTGGTCGCCCGGGAGCCGCAGTTCGTCGCCCTGCCCGCGTCCCATCCGCAGGCCGGACGCCGGGTGGTGGACCTGGCGGACCTCGCCGGAGACCAGTGGATCGTCGACTTCACGGCCGACGACGAATGGGTCGCCACGCGCCGCGTCCTGGAGGCGGCGGGGCTGGACCCGCGCATGATCCACGTCCCCGACAACACCACGGCCGCGGCGCTGATCGCCGGGGGCGAGGCCGTGAGCGTGTGCCAGCCCATCTCGCAGCCGCGTCAGGGCATGGTCATCCGTCAGCTGCGCGGCGATCCGCTGACGGTCCGGCTGTTGCTGGTCCGGCGGTCGGACGTCGGCGCGGCGGTGGACGTCGACGGCGTCTACGCCGACCTCCTGGCCTCCTACACCGAGGCGGCCTGGGCCAGCACCGCCTACCGCCGCTGGCTGCTGCGTCACGGCAGCCCGCTGCTGCCCCCGCCGGGGGACCGCCTCCTGCCGTCCGGCACGTCCGGCGCCACGGAGCCCGAGTCCGGCGCCCCGGCTCCCGTGGACGGCGCGCCGGCCGGGGCGTCGGAGCGGGACCGCGCCGCACGGTCGGCGGACGGGGTGTGGGCTCGGCCTTCGCCGGAGCCGACCTCCGGGGGCTCGACGGTGTGGAAGCACTGGGTGCACACGTAGCCCCCGCGGGGGCCTTCCTGGACCGCCCAGCCGCACTGGGCGCAGTGCATCACGGCGACGTCCGGGGCGGGGATCTCGGAGGGCGTCATCCGCTCGCTCCACAGTTGCCGCAGGACCACCGTCCGTCGGGGCCCTGGATCACCTTGGCGCCGCACGTGGTGCAGTTCACCGGCAGGTCTCCTTCCGCCGTGCCTCTCGCCACGTTCGTCCGTGTTCCCGGGCCCGTCCTCCGGTGCCCGTCGGTGCCGTCGCGCACGTCGCCGTGGACCACCGCGGTCCGGCGCGGGCGGAGGAGGCGAGAGCCTCCGCCCGTACCGGCTTTCCCTGCCGCGCCTTCCGGTATGCCGCCCTCCGTCCGACGCACGGGCCAACTCCGGTCCGACCGGCCCGAGTCGTCGCCCGCCGGCCGGACCGGTGCAGCGTAACGCCCGCCACATCCGTCGACGCGCACCGCCACCGGGTGTCGACGGACCGTGGCGCGCGATCCGCCGCGAGGCGCTGTGAGGAACGACACCCGTCGGTGAAGTCGTCTTTCCCCCACGGCCGTTGACGGCGGGTGGGGATCGTCACGCGGCCGGCGGGGCACGGCGGCGGAGAAGGTCTGTGAGGATGATGGACCGCCGGGCCCGCACCGTCGCGGAGTCGCCCGAGCGTCGGACCACCCTCTGGCGTCCGACCGTTCACGCCCCCACCGGGCCTTCGACACCCTCTCTTCCACCATGCCTTCTTCTTGTCCGCGCGTTCCCGGGGCCTCCGAGCCTCCCGACGCGCCCTCCGCTCCCCGTTCCCTCCTCCGCTCCACCGCGCTCCGGCGCCGGCGGACCGGGACGGGGGAGGACCGCACACCGTGGCGCGCGCTGCGCCGCCCGAGCATGCGGTGGTGGTCGGCGGCCAACCTGGTCTCCAACGCCGGTACCTGGATGCAGCTCACGGTGCAGAACCTGTTGGTGCTCCAGATCACGGGCTCCGCCGCGATGACCGGTCTGTCGGTGGCGGTGCAGGCCGCGCCGGGTCTGCTGCTCGGGGTGGCGGGCGGTGCGGCGGTCGACTCCTGGCCGCGCAAGATCACCGCCACGGTGAGCCAGGCCGCGCTGGGATTCGTGGCGTTCGTCACGGCCGCCCTGGTGGCGTTCGACCTGCTGAACGCGGGCGTGCTGATGGCGCTGGCCGCGGTCACCGGCCTGATCGCCACCGTCGACGGACCGGCGTGCGCGCTGCTGGGCAACGATCTGGTGGAAGCCCGCGACGTCCCCTCCGCCATCGCCCTGGGGTCCGTGGTGCACAGCGTCGGACGGTTGGCCGGGGCCGCCCTCGCCGGCGGGACGGTGGCCTGGTTCGGCACGGCCGCCGCGTACGTGGCCAACGGGCTGTCGTTCCTGGTGGTGGCCTCCGTCATCCCCTTCCTGAAGCCGGTGCCCCGGCCCCCGCACGGCGAGGCACCGGCCGCCGCCCCGGCCCGGGGCCCGCGCGCCGCCGGGAAGCCGGCGGCGCGCGGCGGCGCGCGCGAGGGCCTGGCCTTCTTCCTGCGCAGGCCCCGGCTGGTGGCCCTGGCCGGGATCACCGGGGTGAGCGCGATCTTCGGGCGGAACTACGGGCTGACCCTGGCGGTCCTGGTCACGGGCCCGCTGGCCGGCGACGCGGAGGACTTCGGGACCGTCGCCACCGTCCTGGCCGTCGGCGGCACGATCGGCGCCGTGCTCGCCGGGCGCCTGCGCAGGCCGTCGGTCCGCCTGGTGGCGGCCATGGCCGCGAGCGGGGCGCTGCTCCAGGTCGTCGCCGGGCTCTCGCCGTCCCTGGCCGTGCTGGTCCTGCTGGTGGCTCCGATGGCGGTGGTGGAGTCGATCTCCGACACCGCCGGCTCCACCGTGCTGCAGACCGATCCGCCCGCCCGCCTGCGCGGCCGGGTGCTGGGAGTGTGGCGCAGCGCGAGCACCGGCTGGGGACTCGCCGGGCCTCCGCTGCTGGGCCTGCTGATGGAGGCGGCCGGGGCGCGCGGCGCCCTGGTCGCGGGCGGTCTGGTCGTCGTCGGCGCGATCGGCGTGGGCGCGCTGTGCCACGGCCGCCGTACCCTGTCCACGACGGTGGTGCCCGCCCGGCGCGTACCCGCGGCGGAGCCGCTGCCGGAACTCACTCCGATGGTTTGAGCGGGCTCGGTACTACCATCGAACCGGAATCCGCTCCTCCGATTGCGGGACCAAGGTGTCTGTCGATCTCTCTTCCGTCATAGCCGCAACCACCCGATGGCTGGTCCGGGCCTACCCGACCGCCGGTGGTGTCTTCAGCGCGTCCCTGGCCGAGGCGCAGGCCCGCCAGGCGGTCACCGTCGCCGCCTGGCTGCGCTATCCGACGCCGATGGACGCCGCCCTGGTCGCGGTCGCGGGGCCGGGCGGCGCGCGGCGACTGGACCGGATCACCGGAACGGAACCCCCCGAGCCCTCCGAGTCCCCGGCGCACCCGGACTCCCCGGAGGCCGCCGAGTCCGCCGGCCTCTCCTGGATCCCCGCGCCCCGCGAGCCCGGCGACTCGGACGGCGCCTGGCGCACCTGGGTGGACGAGGTCCTGGCGAGCTGGGCGGCCTGCCTGCTGACCTCGCCCGAGCTGGCGGAGGCCGCGGTCGCCGCGGTGGAGCGGAGCGAGCACGCGCGCGAGATGCAGGTCGACTTCCGCAGACTCGTCCGGCCCGACGCGCTCGACCGGGAGGCCGCGCCCCTGCTGCGCCACCCGGACCTGATGGCACCGATCGCCGAACTGCACCGCGACGAGTTCCTGGAGTGCCTCGGCTCCTTCCGGGGTCCGGAGACCGAGTCCGTCCCGTCCGACTGACCCGCGCCCGGCCGCACGACGGCCGGGCGCGCGCTCAGCCCAGGACCGTGAACGCGCGCGTGGTGCCGGTGAAGGAGCGGGTGGCGCCCACCAGGGGTTTGGCCTCGCCGTGGTAGCGGATGCGGTAGCTGCCGGGCTCGGCGCCCTCGGGGACGTCCCAGGTGACGGTCACCTTCGAGGCGGCGACCCCGTCGCGCCGCCACCGGAAGGTCGTCGACCAGTCCCCGTCGTCGGCCACCGTGCGCCAGGCGCCGCCCTCGGCCCGCTCCACCCGCAGGTAGGTGCTGCCCCGACGCAGGTCGTTGCCGGGATGGGCGCCGGCGAACACGGCGGTCACCCGCTCGCCCGCCCGGTAGCTCTCCCGCGGCTGGGTCAGGACGTCGCCGAAGGAGCGCCCGAGCTGTGGCGCGTCCAGCACGATCGGGGGCTGGAGGGAGAGGACCTGCCCGGAGAGGTCGGGCGGCGGCGTCCCGGCCGGCAGTTCCCGCCCGTCGCGCAGGGCCCGCGCCAGCCGCGCCGCCGTCTGCTGGAGCGCGGGCAGTTGCCAGCGGCCGAAGAGGGTGCTGCCGCCCTCGTAGTGCTGGGCGTCGTACTCCTCGGGCGTGGTGACGTAGTGGACATAGGCGTTCGCGTAACCGGCCACCAGGACGTCGTCCAGGTCGGCGCCCACGATGCCGGCGACGGTGCGGCGCAGGCGCAGCCCCGCCGCGATGGTGACCTCGCCCGGAATGCCGATCAGGTACAGCCGGCCGATCCGCACCAGTTGGACGGGGACGATCTCCTGCACCCAGGGGAGGATCCGGTTCATCTCCCCGATGGGCACCGCGATCGCCTTGGGGGCGTGGGCGTCGCGCAGCTCGGGCGAGACCGTGTAGATCACCGAGTGGGATATCGCGTCCCACAGCGGGTTCTCGCCCTCGGTGAAGCCGGGGAACGCCGGACCGTCCTCCAGGCTGCCCGCCGCCATGGCCGCGCCGACCGCCGGCTTGGCGGTCCGGTGGGAGCGGCCGTCGCCGGTGAACTCCGGCTCCACGGTGACGTCGGAGAGGTCGACGTAGACCAGCCGGGAGTCCACGCCTCCGGTCAGGCGGGTGCCGGGGCGCTCCACCTGCCGGGCGGCGGCCTCGTACTGGCGCAGGCCGAGGAGCCGGGTGCGTTCGAAGTCCTCCGGCGTGGTCGGCGGTCTCAGGTCCAGGTTGGGGGACATGTCACCGGCGTTGGTCTGCGCGAAGGCGCAGATCACCTCGGGGGCGGCGGCCAGGTAGTCCGCGCCGGCGACCTCGCGCTCCCAGTGGTAGGCCGCGTAGCCCTTGTTGTCGGCGCTGACCAGTCGGTTGTCGCCGGACATGCCGGTGCAGTGGGTGGCGAACCAGTTGACCGCCCCCACCAGCCGCCCCTGGCGTTCGATGCGCAGCAGCGTGGTGAGGGGGTCGACGGCGTCGGGGAAGTGCTCCCGGACGTCGGCGGGGTTGCGGTCGAAGGCGGCGCGGGAGCGGTTGACGCTCGCGTCGCGCAACTCGCTCCGGGAGAGGGAGAGTTCGGCCGGCGCCAGGTCGGCGTGGGCCCGTCCGACCGCCTCCACGACGCCGCGGACGACGGCGTCGAAGGTCTTGGCGTGGAAGCCGAGTGTGGTGAGGTTGTACAGCAGGTGGTGGGAGTAGCCGCCCGGCCCGGCGTGGGTGTGGGTGGCGGTGATCATCACGTTCCGGGCGGTGTAGAGGTCGCCGTACCGCTCGGCGAGGGCGCGCAGCACCGCCTGGTGCACGCTGGAGAAGATCATGGGGGAGTCGACCACGACCAGGGCGACCCGTTCGCCCGCGGTGCCGTCCGGAGCGCGTTCGGCGACGACGAAGGCGCGGGCCCGCAGACGCGTGTGCAGGCCCTCGGCCTGCTGGTCGGCGCGGCCGTAGCCCATCAGGCCGACCTCGGCCACCTCACCGGTGGCGTCCGCGATGCCGCGGCCGACCAGGTACGAGTCCGCTCCCCGCGCGCCGGTGGGGGCCTGCGCGGGCGTGCGTCCGGCGGCGGACGCCGGGGGGAGCGGGAGCCCGGCCATTCCGAGCCCGGCCGCGACGGCCCCGGCGCGCAGCACACCGCGGCGGCTGCTGCCCGGCGGCCGGGTCGGTGCCTCGGAGGACTCGTCGGACGACGTCTGCGGTAGAGCTCGGGGATCGTTCACCTGCGCTCCTCACGGTGCTCTGGTGCCGCCTGTGGGGGGTTACCGCCGGTTCACCGGTGGACGATGTGAGCATGACATCCTCGGGGCGCGCGGACAATCCGCCGGCGGAGGACGCCGGCGGATGACGGAGGACGACGGAGAACACCGTGGAACGGCCGTGGGCACCCCGTCGCCCGCGCGCGACGAGCGTGGGCGCCGCGTTTTCGCGCCTGGCTAACCTGGGATGCGACACGAAGGAGAGACCTCCATGACCACGACCCGCCCCGAACCGGGCCTCGCCCAGGGCTGGTGCGCCCTGTCCGCCCTGCACGGCCGCATCGAGGCGCGCATCGAACGCGCGCTCCAGGCCGAGCACGGACTCAGCGTGCGCGAGTTCTCCGTCCTGGACGTGCTCAGCGGCCAGCACAGCGGAGAGGGCGGGCACCTGCGCATGAACGAACTGGCCGACGCGGTGGTGCTCAGCCAGAGCGCCACCACCCGCCTGGTCACCCGGCTGGAGGACCGCGGGCTGCTCAGCCGCTACCTGTGCCCGACCGATCGGCGCGGCATCTACACCGAGGTCACCGACGAGGGACGGGCCCTGTTGGAGAAGGCGCGGCCGACCAACGACGCCGCGTTGCGCGAGGCCCTCGACGAGGCCGAGAAGCGCCCGGAGCTGGCGCCCCTCGTCGCGGCGGTGCGCGCACTGGAGTCCGGGGCGTGAGCGACCCGGGCGGGCCGGGCCGCCCGGGGTCGCGAGGAGACGGAAGAGACGGAAGAGACAGAGCCGGGGGAGGGGAGCTACGGGACGGTCACCACACGTCGCCGTCGCGCCAGTCGCAGACCAGCACGCGGGTCGGATCCAGGCGGGCCGTCACCGGCAGGACGAAGACGCCGCCGTCGTCCCCCTCGGTGCGGACCACGCCCGTGGGCGTGAGCACCGCGGTCGGACCCTCCCAGCGCTGCCAGCCGCGCGCCGTGTAGAAGTCCAGCGCCTCCTCGGAGGAGCTCAGCGCCCCCAGCTCGTACGCGCCGCGGATCACCCGCTCCAGCGCCTCCAGCATGGCCCTGCCGTGCCCGAGCCCCCGTCGGTCGGAACGGACCCCGACCCCCTCGACGTATCCCGCGCGCAGCGCCCGTCCGCCGTGCAGCAGCCGCCGCTGGACCAGTGAGGCGTGCCCGACCAGCTCGGTGCCCTCCCACACCAGGGCGTGCACGCCGCCCAGGGCGTGCTCCCAGTCCCGGTCGTCGAAGTCTCCCTCGAACGCCTCGTCGAGCAGTTTCCGGACCGCCTCGCGGGCGGCCGTGTCCAGATCGGCCGTATGGAGGGTCTGGACGGTTCGCGTGTTTCCGGCGTTTCCGGTGTTTTCGCTGGTACTGGTGGTGCGGACCTCGGTCATGCGCGCCATCCTGACAGCACACGCCCCCGTCCGTCACTGTTTCGGCGACGACGGACGGGGGAGCGACGAAGGGCGCCTCAGCGGCGTCCGCGCAGCCTGCTCAGAGCGCGCTTGGCCTCGGCACGCTTACGGGGGTCGGAGGCGGCTCGCTTGGCCTGCTGGGTCAGCCGGCGCCCCTGCGGGCTGCGGGCGAACGCGGTGATCTTGCTCAGAATGCCCGGCACGGTTCCTCCAGGTGATCGCGTGTGCCCGGCGGGTCGGGCGCGCGGGCAGCGGACTGTGCTCTTCTGCCTCCTACCCCCGCGGACGCGGCTGATGTCGGCTCGCCGGCCGTCCGCGGGCGACGGCCGTGGCCGGGCGGCGCCCGGGGGCCTTCCTCCGGCCCTTCCAGCACTGTTCCGGGGCGTGGTGGCCCGCTCTAGGATGAGGCGGCAGTCCGCGATGGTCGTGCCATGACCGCGGGCGGGAGGGAGGAGCGGTGAAGCGTCCCACGATGGTGGACATCGCCCGCCGTGCGGGGGTGACCAAGAGCGCGGTGTCCTTCGCGCTCAACGGTCGGCCGGGAGTGTCGGAGGCCACCCGGGCCAGGGTGCTGGCCATCGCGGACGAACTGGGCTGGCAGCCCAACAGCGCGGCCCGTGCCCTGTCGGACGGCAGAGCCGGCGCCTTCGGCCTGGTGGTGGGCCGTCCGGCTCGCTCCCTGGGCGTCGAACCGTTCTTCATGCAGCTCGTCTCGGGAATCCAGGAGGAGCTGTCCGAGGACGGCACCTCCCTGCTGTTCACCGTCGCCTCCGGCGCCGACGCGGAGACGGCCACCCACCGGGCCTGGTGGGCGCAGCGCAAGGTCGACGGTGTCTTCCTCCTCGACCTGCGGATCGACGACCCCAGGGTCCGCGCCCTGGAGGAACTGCGCCTGCCCGCCGTGGTGATCGGTTCGCCCGTCGACTCCGGGGACCTGCCCGCGGTGTGGAGCGACGAGGCGGCGGCGGTGCGGACCGCCGTGGCCCACCTGGCCGACCTCGGGCACCGCTCGATCGCGCACGTCACCGGCCCCGCCACCCTGCGGCACTCCGCCATACGCGCCGAGGCCTTCACCGCCGCCACCGCCGAACGGGGCGTCACCGGGCGGAACGTGGAGGCCGACTACAGCGGCGAGCGGGGGTTCGCCGTCACCCGCGCCCTGCTGGAGGGCGCGGAGCGGCCCACCGCGATCCTGTACGACAACGACGTGATGGCCGTCTCCGGGCTGAGCGCCGCCCAGAGCCTGGGCGTCCGCGTCCCCGACGACGTCTCCCTGGTGGCGTGGGACGACTCCCCGCTGTGCGAGCTGGTCCGCCCCGCCCTGACCGCGCTGCGCCGCGACATCGCCGCCTACGGGGCCCTGGCGGCCCGCCAACTCCGCGACGTGGTGGGCGGACGCGCCGTCCGGCACCGCCGGGCCCCCGACCACACCCTCACCGTCCGCGGCAGCACCGCCGCCCCCGCCCGCGACACCGCGACGCTCTGAGGTCCGCGCCGGAGGCCGTTCCGCGCCGTGCGCGAGGGGTTCCCGTACCGGCGTCGGACGCCCGGCAGGCGGCGGCGCACACCGCCGGCCGTGATCGTCGCGCGGTGGCGAGGATGACGCCGTGCCGACCTCTACGCCGCCCCCGGCGCCTTCGACCCTCCCGCGACCCGCGCGGCCATCGCCGCGCTGGACGCGCTGGACCGCGAAGGGTTCGCACCGGACTCGGTCAGCCACGGCGAGGGCTTCCTCGCCGTGTTCCGGGAGAAGTTCCTCCGGCCCGGGCTGTATGTGATGGACGAACCGGAGGCGGCGCTCTCGTTCTCCTCCTGCCTCGAACTGCTCGGCACATCGACCGGTTGGCGAAGGACGGCGGTCAGGTCGTCCGCGCCACCCACTCCCCGCTGCCGACCGCGCTGCCGGGCGCGGACATCGTCGAGGTCGGCGAGCACGGCATGCGCCGGGTGGCGTGGCACGAACTCGCCCTGGTCGACCACTGGCGCCGCTGCCTCGCCGACCCGCGGTCCTACCTGCGGCACGTCCTGGACCGAGGGGACCGCGTGTTCGCCGGGCCGTCGGCCGGGGCCCGCCCCGCGGCGCGGTGGTGGTGACCGCGCACCTCGCCGAACCCCGCCCGCTCGGGGCGGTCACGCCGCCCGCGGGGTCCCCTCGGAGCGGCAGTCGCGGCAGAGGCCGGGATCGGCCGCGCGGAAGGCGCGTTCGCAGCCGTCGCAGGTCTGGAAGGGCAGGACGACCGGTTTGGCGGGCGGCGGGGTCGGGGCGGGCACGGGGAGCGGTGGTTCGGCGAGGCGGAAGGCCAGGATGCCGGACGGCCGGGCGCGCAGGCGGTCGGGGAGCCCGGTGGTGAGCGACTCGGTGATCCGGGCGGGCTCGACGCCGGACGCGAGCCACCGCGTGACGGCCGGGGCGAGCCGGGCGACCTCCGATCCGGACAGGATCAGCCGGGGATCGACCGTGCGGAGCGAGGCGAGGAGCGCGACCGCCCGTGGATCGGCCTCGGCGAGCGAGGGCGCGGGAGCGGGTGGAGACGCGGGAGTGGGTGGAGACGCGGGAGTGGGTGGAGACGCGGGCGCGGGGAAGGACGTGGTGGCGGGCTTCGGCGCCGCTTCCGGCCCGGGGCGCCGCGGTCGGAACGGTGGCGTGGGGTTCGGGTCGTCCCCGCGCGGCACGTCGCGGAAGTACGTGCGCGTGCGGACCCGCCCCTTCGGCCCCCGCTCGCGCCGTCGTTCCAGGTAGCCGGCCGCCTCCAACTCCCTGAGGGCCCGTGAGATCAGGATCTCGCCCTCGGTGAAGTGCTCGCACAGGGCGGCGATGCTCACGGGAGCGCCGTCCGGCAGCGAGGCGATGTAGGCCGCGACGCCGATGGTGACCGCGCTTCCGGACCGCTGTACGAGGGCGTTGGCGAGGACGGTGAAGTCGGCGGTGAGCCGGGTGCGGACGTGGATCACGCCGGAGGTCGGTACTCCGGCGTCGGCGCGCGAGGGCGCGCTAGACTGCGGGTCAGCCATCGGGAAGGGCCGTTTCTTCCTGATCGGTGAGGCCCTCGGAACGGGATGGCCGTCCCGGCCGGGGGCCGCGTCTTTCTGTGGTTGTCGCGGCGAACGTAACCGCCCGCATTCCAAACCTGCAAGCCTGTCACTCGTCCGGGTGACGAGGGGTGGGGAGGGTGGGTGGGAGGTTCTTTACCCGGTTCTTCAGGGGAGTCCGTGGCCCGCCGGACCCTCGCGGACGAGGGCCCGGCGGGACGGAGAAGCCGATGCCGACCGGTGCCCGGCCGGCTCAGAGACGGTGGTCGTTCCTCAACTCGCCGATGAAGGACGCCCAGGACGCCGCGGGAAAGGCCAGCACCGGGCCGTCGGGAGCCTTGCTGTCACGGACGGGGACGAGGCCGAGGAAGCCGTCGGCCACCTCGACGCAGTTGCCACCCGCTTGATTGCTGTAACTGCTTGTGCGCCAGGCGGCGCCGTTGGGATCGGGACGGAACACTCGCTCCACGGTTGCCCTCCAGCACGGATCGAATCATGTCGAGCGACATGAGCGGGGGCAGGGCCGCCGCCCGCAGCCGATCGTAGATATCCGCGTACCGCTCGACCTCGGTCGGTTCTTCGATGAGTTGGCCGTAGTCGGCGCCTTCCGTATAGGCGACGTCGGTGCCGTCCGGCAGGGTCAGCACCGTCAGGGAACCGCCCATCGCGCCGTGCCCGCCCTCGTCGAACGGCAACACCTGCACGGTGATGTGGGGTTCGGCGGCGGCGTCCAGCAGTCCGGCCAACTGGCCCCGCATGACGGCCCAGCCGCCGACCGGACGCCGCAACACCGCCTCGTCCAGGACGACCCACAGCTCGGGACGGTCGGGCGAACGGAGCCGGTCCTGCCGGCCCAGGCGCGCGGCGACCCGCTCCTCCAACTGCTCCTCGCCGCTGAGCATGACATCGAGGCTCAGCACGGCCCGCGCGTACTCCTCGGTCTGCAGGAGGCCGGGCACCACGTGCGCCGCGTACTCGCGGATGGACACCGCCCGCTCCGAGTGGGCGATGAACGCCCGCGACCAGTCCGGGAACGCCTCGCGGTAGACGTACGGCCACAGGTCGACCAGCAGGTCGTCCGCGCCGAGCGCCTCGTCGAGCGCGCGGGCCAGTTCGAGCGTGGGCCGGGCGCCGGAGGCCCGCTCGATCTGGGTGATCCGGCTGCCGACCACGTACGCCTTCTCGCCCAGTTCGGCCTGGGTCAGCCCGGCGGCGATCCGGAGTCTCCGGACCCGGGAGCCGAACAGCGCCGCCATCGACGCGTGGGGATCGATCTCCTTGGCCATGGCGTCACGTCCTTACGGATCGGAAGGTAAGGCGGTAACCCCTTTCGAGCGTAGGCGCGTTCGCCGATCCTCGAGTACGGAACGTGATGATTCACATACGTTGCGGACCACGCGGAGGAGCGGGGGAACACAGCCGTGCCGACGACGACCACGCCGGACGACGACCCGAAACCGGAGAAGGCGGACGACGCCGAGCCCGAACCGCTCGTGTACACGCAGCGGTTCACCTCGTCGCCCAAGGGCGCGCGGCTCGCCCGGAAGCTGGCGGCGCGGCGCATGGAGGAGTGGGGGTGGCCGCCCGCGTCGGACGCCTCCCGGACCGTCTCCCTGCTGGTCGGCGAGCTGGCCGCCAACGCCGTGCGGCACGGCCGCGTGCCGGGACGCGACTTCCGCCTCCGCCTCGCCTGTGAGGCGCGGACGCGTGTCGTCCGCATCGAGGTCTCGGACGCCTCCCCGGCCCGGCCCCCCGCCGCCCCGCCCCCGCCGTCGGTCGACGACGATTCGGGCCGCGGCCTGCTCCTGGTGGAGACCTTCGCCGCCCGCTGGGGCACGGTCCCCCGCGACCCGGTCGGCAAGACGGTCTGGGCGGAGGTGACCACGGAGCCCCGGCCCCCGTCCGGAAGGGAACCGGGCGCGTGATCGCGGCGGAGGACCCGCCGGATCGCGTCCGCGTCCGTGCGCCGGCGGGGGGCGGGAAGGCCCGGCCGCGCGGCCCGCCGGACCCGCGCGGCCGGGCCGCGGAGCGGCATGTTCCTCTTTACGGTCCTCCCGGACGTTTCCCGCGATCGCGGCCGTGTCGCCGGAGCCGGGGACACGAGTACGCCTCACGAGCGGGACGCGGCCGCTCCCCGGACGACTGCGCAAGGTATCGGACCGAAAACTCCACGTCGATGCCTTGTAAAGACGGGGGAAAATCCACATAAAGATACGGAATCAAGGATTCAGCTCGGTCTCCGGCCTGGGATTCACTGCCTCCACGTCGTGAACCGCTCGTACGCGACCCGTACAACGGCACATCGCACAACCGGCACAAAGGAATCCGTCTCCCATGACTTCGCAGCCGACAGCGGTGAAGGCCCGAGGCAGCCACGGAGATCCCGATGGCGGCCTTCAGGCCGGACTCAAGAACCGTCACCTGTCGATGATCGCCATCGGCGGCGTCATCGGCGCCGGCCTCTTCGTCGGATCCGGATCGGGCATCGCGGCCGCGGGCCCCGGCATCCTGCTCTCCTACGCGCTGGTCGGCCTGATGGTCGTCCTCGTGATGCGGATGCTCGGCGAGATGTCCGCGGCCAACCCCACCTCCGGATCGTTCTCCGCCCACGCGGACCGGGCGCTCGGCCCCTGGGCCGGATTCACGATCGGCTGGCTGTACTGGTTCTTCTGGGTGGTGGTGCTGGCCGTCGAGGCGACCGCGGGAGCGGTGATCCTCGAAGGCTGGATCCCGGCCGTGCCCCAGTGGGCCTGGGCCCTGATCGTCATGATCGTGCTCACCGCCACCAACCTCGTCTCGGTCGGCTCCTACGGCGAGTTCGAGTTCTGGTTCGCCGGGATCAAGGTCGTGGCGATCGCCGGGTTCATCGTCCTCGGCGGCCTGGCGGTCCTGGGCGTGCTGCCGGGCGTCGACAGCGGCAGCGCGAGCCTGGGCAACCTGACCGACCACGGCGGGTTCCTGCCCAACGGGCCCGGCGCGATCCTCATCGGCGTGCTGCTGGTCGTCTTCTCCTTCATGGGCAGCGAGATCGTCACCCTCGCGGCCGGCGAGTCGGCCGACCCGCAGCGGGCGGTCGCCAAGGCGACCAACAGCGTCATCTGGCGGGTCGCGGTCTTCTACCTCGGCTCCATCCTCGTCGTCGTCACGCTGCTGCCGTGGAACGACCCGGCGATCGTGGAGAAGGGCTCCTACGTCGCCGCGCTGGACTCGCTCGGCATCCCGCACGCCGGTCAGATCATGAACTTCATCGTGCTGACCTCGGTGCTGTCCTGCCTGAACTCCGGGCTCTACACCGCCTCCAGGATGGCGTTCTCGCTCGGCGAGCGGGGCGAGGCGCCGAAGGCGTTCGCACGGGTCACCTCGCGCGGCGTGCCCAGGACGGCGATCCTCGCCTCGGTCGTCTTCGGATTCGTCGCGGTGTTCTTCAACTACGCCTATCCGGACACGGTCTTCCTCTTCCTGGTCAACTCCTCCGGCGCCGTGGCCCTGTTCGTGTGGCTGGTGATCTGCTTCTCGCAGCTGCGCCTGCGCAGGATCATCGAGCGGGAGTCGCCGGAGAAGCTCACCGTGCGCATGTGGCTGTACCCCTACCTCACCTGGGCGACCATCGGGCTGATCGTGGCGGTGATCGGCTACATGCTGACCGACACCGAGCACGGCAACCGCGACACCCTGCTGCTGTCGCTGGCGGTGGGCGCGGTGGTCCTGGCGATCGCGCTGGTGCGGCAGCGGCTGCGGTCGCGCGCGGCGTCGGCGGCGCCGGTCGAGCCGGCGGTGCCGGGCGACGCGAACGCGGGGAGCGTCGACCAGGACCCGGTGGCCCCCTCCGCCACGGCCTCGCGGCCGTCCTCGTAAGCCGCTCCCGCGAGCTCCTCGGCCCCGTACGGCCGGGGCCGGGACCGCTTCTCCCGGTTCCCGGC
>NZ_BAAASZ010000017.1:11603-124500 GCF_039533145.1 Streptomyces macrosporus | reverse complement strand
CCGGCACACGTCTCAGGACGTGTAGAGCTCCTCGATCTCCGCCGCGTACATCTTCACGATCGCCGCCCGCCGCATCTTCAGCGACGGCGTGACGAGCCCCTGCTCCATGCTGAACTCCGCCGGCAGGATGCGGAACGCCCGGATGGACTCGGCCCGCGACACCGCGTTGTTCGCCATGGACACCGCCCGTTGGATCTCCGCGCACAGCTCCTCGTTGCGCAGCGCCCCCCGCGGGTCGGACGGGTTCTCGTCGTTCAGCCGGGACCAGTGCTCCAGCGCCTCGGGGTCCAGGGTGATCAGCGCCGCGACGTAGGGACGGTTGTCGCCGACCACCAGGCACTGCGACACCAGGGGATGGGCGCGGACGCGCTCCTCCAGCACCTGGGGGGCGACGCTCTTGCCGCCGCTGGTGATGATGATGTCCTTCTTGCGCCCGGTGATGACCAGATACCCCTCGTCGTCGAGGCAGCCCACGTCGCCGGTGGCGAACCAGCCGTCGCGCAACACGGCACCGGTCGCCTCGGGGTCGTCGAGGTACCCGGCGAAGACCACGTCGCCGCGCACCCAGATCTCCCCGTCCCGGGCGATGTGGACGGCGTGCCCGGGCAGCGGCCGGCCCACGGTGCCGTACCTGACGCGCCCCAGCGGCTGACCGGTCACCGCGGCGGTGGTCTCGGTGAGGCCGTAGCCGTCGTAGACCGTGACCCCGGCCCCCGCGAAGACCAGGCCGAGCTCGCGCCGGAGCGTCGACCCGCCCGACACGGCGTACCGCACCCGCCCGCCCAGCACCGCCCGCAGCTTCCGGTACACCAGACGGTCGAAGAACGCGTGCGAGGCCCGGAGCCCCGCGCCCGGGCCGGAGCCCTCGCCCAGGTCCCGCCGCTCCACGGCCTCGGCGTAGCGCACCGCGACGTCCGCCGCGCGGTCGAAGAGGTCGCCCTTGCCGGCCTCCACGGCGACCTGCCGCGCCTTGCGGAAGATCTTCTCGAAGACGTACGGCACCGCGAAGACGAAGGTCGGACGGAAGGACGCCAGGGCGGGCAGCAGCTCGGTGGGGGTGATGTCCGGCTGGTGCCCCAGCAGCACCCCGCAGCGGATGCAGAACACCTGCACCATCAGGCCGTAGACGTGCGACAGCGGGAGGAAGGCGAGGATCGACGGCCGCTCGCCCGGCTCGGCGAGGATGTCGGACCACCCGGCGAACAGGATGTCGCACTCGGCCGCGAGGTTGGCGTGGGTGATCACGCACCCCTTGGGCCGCCCGGTGGTGCCGGAGGTGTAGGTGACGGTGGCGACCGTCCGCGGTGTCACCGCGCGGCGGTGACCGTCCACCAGATCGTCGGGAACCTCCCGCCCCTGCTCGACCAGGTGCCGTATGCAACCGGTGTCGAGCTGCCAGATGCGCTGCAGCGACGGCGCCGCGTCGCACACCGCGCCCACCGTCATGGCGTGGTCCTCGTGCTCGACCACGATCGCCACCACCCGCGCGTCGGAGAGGATCCAGCGCACCTGCTCGGGGGAGGAGGTGGGGTAGACGGGCACGACCTGCGCGCCGATCGACCACAGCGCATAGCCGAACAGCGTCCACTCGTAGCGGGTCCGCGCCATCACGGCGACCCGGTCGCCGAACCGCACGCCGTCGGCCAGCAGGCCCTTGGCGAGGGCCAACACCTCGTCACGGAAGGCGGACGCGGTGACCGTGGTCCACTCGTCGCCCGGACCGTCGCGCCGGGCGAGTTGAGCGAACCCCGGCTCGCGTTCGGCCCTGTCGTAGACCGAGTCCGCGAGACCTCCCGCTCGCATGGGCTCCACCAGAGGAGGAAGACTGAAGTCGCGCACGGCACCCCCATCGACGTACTCCGCCGTGCCGCGTCCAGGCGGCAGAGAGCGAAAAATACCGGCCAATGTCCCTGCTGCCTAGGGGTTGATCAAAAGCGCGCTTCTGTGCGATTTGGGTGCCGTGGCGCCCGGCGGTCCGGAGCCCCGCGCACGCCGGGCGCCGCGCCTCACGGCCCCGTGGCGCCGTCGAGACGTTCCCGGAGCAGGTCCGCGTGGCCGTTGTGACGCGCGTACTCCTCGATCACGTGGATCAGGATCCAGCGCAGGGAGACCTCCCGGCCGCCGACGTGCTCCGCCTCCTGCTCCGAGAGCCGGCCGGAGTCCTCCGGCGAGGCGTCGGCGATCAGTTCGCGGCTCCGCGCGACCTCCGCGCGCCAGGCGGCCAGCGCCTCGTCGATCCCGCGGTCCGGGACGAGCGTGAAGCCGTCCCGCCCGCCCTCCTCGAACACCGGTGGCACGTCGAGGCCGGCGAACACCCGCTGGAACCAGTTGCGTTCGATCTCCGCCAGGTGCTGGACCAGCCCCAGCAACGTCATCGACGACGGCGGCACCGAGGCCTGGCGCAGCCGCTGGTCGTCGAGCCCCGAGCACTTGAGTTCCAGCGTCGCGCGGTGGAAGTCCAACCAACTCTCCAGCATGGTGCGCTCGTCGGCGCGCGGGGGCGGGACGGGGCGGCCGTCCGGTGTCGTGTTCACACCCGCCACCCTGGCACAGGACCTCGACGGACGGGACGGGGCGGGGTGCGGAATGCGCTCGCGGAGAACGGCGCTTGCGGAGAACACGCCGGGGGAGTTCCATCGAGCGAATGCGATCAGAGGACCAGGACGGTCGGGGCGCCGGCACGGAGCCGGCCCCGACCCTCGACACCACCGCCCCCGCCGCGGACCGCGGCGCCACCGCCCCCACCGCCGCCGAGGACCGCGGCGCCCGCCGGGCCGTCACCCTCTTCCCGCTGTTCGTGCTGCTCGCGGGCGTGGCCGGACTGCTGAGCCCGTCGTCCTTCGTCGGATGGGCGCCCTCGGTGCCGTACCTGCTGGGCGTGGTGATGTTCTTCATGGGGCTGACCATGACGCCGCCGGACTTCAAGGAGGTGCTGCGGCGCCCCGGGGCGGTCGCGCTGGGCCTGGCCGCCCAGTACGTGATCATGCCGGGGACCGGCTGGCTGGTCGCCAAGGCGCTCGGCCTCCCTCCCGAACTGGCCGCCGGGGTGATCCTGGTGGGCTGCGCCCCCGGTGGCACGGCGTCGAACGTGGTGACGTACCTGGCGCGGGGGGACGTGGCCCTGTCGGTGTCGCTGACCAGCGTCTCCACCGTCGTCTCGCCGCTCCTCACGCCCGCGCTGACGCTCGTGCTGGCCGGCGAGTACCTGCCCGTGGACACCGGGTCGATGGTGGGTTCCATCCTCAAGACCGTGCTGCTGCCCGTCCTCGCCGGCCTGCTCGTACGGCTGTCGGCCGGCCGGCTCGTCACCCGCGCGCAGGCCGCGCTGCCGTGGCTGTCGGTGCTGGCCATCGGGGTCATCGTCGCGATCGTGGTGGCGGGCAGCGCCGACGCCCTCGGATCGGCGGCGGGGACGGTGTTCCTCGCCGTCGTCCTGCACAACGGTCTCGGCCTGGCCCTCGGCTACGCGGTGGGCAGGCTCGGCCGGCTCGGCGATCCGGCGAGCCGGGCCCTGACCTTCGAGGTCGGGATGCAGAACTCCGGCCTGGCCGCCTCCCTGGCGTCGGCGCACTTCAGCCCGGCGGCGGCCCTGCCCGCCGCGGTCTTCTCGGTCTGGCACAACGTCTCGGGCGCCCTGGCCGCGGCCTGGTTCTCCCGCCGCACTCGCCCGCCGGCGGAGGAGGCGGAGGAGGCGGGGGACCGGACGTAGGGTCGCCCCCCTTCCGGTGGGCCGGCACCGGCCCACCGGAAGGGGGCGGCCGAGGTCGACCGGCAGGTCTCCGGGCGTTCGACGGGGTCGACGGCGTCCTCGCCCCGGAGCACCGCCGTACACGGCCCGCGCCGCGGTCGCGCTGTGCGGGGCGCGACCGAAGAGGGAGAATGGGACGTGTCAGGGCACACGTGATCGATGTGCGAGGGGTGGCGACGATCATGGCAGAGCACCCGCACGCCGCGCTGGTCCGCAGGGGGTACGAGGCCTTCGGCCGACAGGACATGGACACCCTGCGCGACATCATGGCGAAGGACGCCACGCACCACGTCCCGGGGAACAACTCGCTGTCCGGCGACTTCAAGGGGCAGGACGCCATCCTGCGGATGTACCGACGTCTGGGCGAGGAGACCGACGGCACGTTCCGGGTGGAACTGCGCCACCTGCTGGTCGACGGCCGCGGGCACGTGGTCTCCCACCACCGCATGACCGGCGAGCGCAACGGCAGGACCCTCGACGCGACGGGCGGGATCGTCTTCCGCGTCGTGGGCGACAAGATCACCGACCTGGACGAGTGCGTCGAGGACCTCGACGAGCTCGACGAGTTCTGGGCCTGACCCGATCCCCGACCCGAGGCGGCCACGAGCCGTGGCCGGAGCCCGGTCGGACGCGGGGCCGGCGCCGGACGCCCCGACGTCCGTGGCGTGAGCGGTCCCGGCGGACCGTGACCGCCGGTGGCCGGGCGTCCCGAGCGTCCGTCCTCGCCCGCCGGGATGTCGCGGCCGCCTCGTGAGGACGGTCGCCGACATCCCGGCGATCCCACCGGTCCGAGACCGGCCGGTGCGCGGCCCGGTGCGGCCGGGGAGACACCGTCACCGACACGGAGAAACCGCCGCCTCCGCCGGAGCGGCGGACGCGGAGGGGTGTGTACTCCGCCGTGTTCGCCGAGAGTTCGGTCGGCGGAGCGCGTTCCGTCGTGTGCGCGCCATAGTCCACACGGTCCCCGTCATCGTCCACAGGGGGCTTCCTAGCATCGTCTCGAGTCGCCGCGCGGTACCGGCACAGACGCATGCATGCGAGTCCCCCACCCCCCTCTTCGGACGGAGATTGCCATGCGCAGGACGAGCGCACGGGTCAAGATCGCCAGCGCCCTGGCCGCCACGGCCGCCGCGCTGACCCTCACCGGCGTCAACGCTCTCAACGGTGTGGCCGCGGAGGCCGAGTCGCCGCGTCCCCTGGCGGCCAACCAGCCCATCGGCTTCGGCGCCGGCACCACCGGAGGCGCGGGCGGTGCCACCGTCACCGTGTCGAACGCCAGTCAGTTCACCGAGGCCGTGAAGCGCACCGAGCCGCTGGTGATCCAGGTCAACGGGACCGTCAACCTGAGCAGCATGACGAAGGTGACGTCGAACAAGACCATCATCGGCGTGGGCACCTCCGGGAGGATCACCGGAAGCGGCCTCAACGTCAGCAAGGTCAACAACGTGATCATCCGGAACCTCACGTTCTCGGGGTCGAACGACGACGCGATCAACGTCGAGTACTCCACCAAGGTCTGGATCGACCACAACGACATCTCCGACGCCAACGACGGCGCGCTCGACATCAAGCGCGCGTCGGACAACATCACCGTGTCGTGGAACCGGGTCCACGACCACGACAAGACCTTCCTGCTGGGGCACTCCGACAGCAACGGCGGCGAGGACACCGGCAAGCTGCGGGTGACCTACCACCACAACTGGTTCGACGGGACGAACCAGCGTCACCCGCGGGTCCGCTTCGGCAACCCGGTCCACGTGCTGAACAACTACTACAGCAACATCGGCAGCTACGGCGTGGCCTCCACCGAGAACGCCGGCGTGCTGGTCGAGGGGAACTACTTCGAGAACGTCGAGGACCCCTTCCACCGCGGTGAGGGCTCCTCGGACGTCGGCGGACTCCAGGCGAAGAACAACCACTTCGTCAACTCCGGCTCGGGCGAGACCGGTGGCTCCGTCGCCCCCATCCCCTACGGCTACACGCCCGACGCGGCGTCCGGCGTGAAGTCGATCGTGACCGCGGGGGCGGGCGTCGGCAAGATCTGACCGGATTCCCCCCACACCGCTCGGGCAAGGCAGACGTGCCGTCTGTCTTGCCCGAACGCGTACCCGCCGCTATCGTCCTGCGACCCGACGGGCACGTACCGACGCGGCAGGGGGGCCGTCTCCGACCGACGAACGAGGCTGTCCATGGCGGAACGCGGACCCGCACCGGCGTGGCGGGACGAAGCGGAGCGGGACCGGCCCACCATCGGGCTGGTCACGGCCAACATCCACCTGGGCGTCGGCGCCACCCTGTGGTCCGGGGTCCTGGCGGCGGCCGAACGCAACGACGTCAACCTGGTGTGCTTCCCCGGCGGGCCGCTGCGGCCCGCCGGGGCGCCGCGCACCGCGCTGTACGACCTGGTCGGCCCCGAGCGGCTGGACGGCGTCATCTGCTGGACCTCCACCCTGGGCCTGCCCGCCGCGGACGACGAGCGGGCCGCGCGGCTGGTGGCACGGCTGGGGGAGTTACCGGTCGTCAGCCTCAACCGGGCCCTGGAGGGCCACGAGACGCTGCAACTCGACAGCTACGCGGGCATGCGGGCGGCCGTCAGCCACCTGGTGAAGGACCACGGCCGCCGCCGACTCGCCTGCGTGCGGGGACCGCTGGCCAACCCCGTCTCCCGCGACCGCCACCGCGCCTACACCGAGGCCCTGGCCCGGCACCGCATCCCCAAGGACCGGTCGCTGGTCGTCGCCTCGGCGGACTTCGGCGGCGGGGCCGGCGCCGCCGCGATGCGGGTCCTGGTCGACGTCCGCGGGCTGCTGCCGGGCCGCGACTTCGACGCGGTGGTCGCCTGCAGCGACGTCCTGGCCGCCGACGCCCTGCGGTTCCTGACCGGGCGCGGGGTGCGGGTGCCCGAGGACGTGGCGGTCGTCGGCTTCAACGACTCGCTGGAGGCACGGCTGGCCGACCCGCCGCTGACCTCGGTCGCGCTGCCCTTCGCCGAACTCGGCGCGCTCGCCGTGGACACCCTCCTCGCCCGGCTGCGGGGCACCCCGCCGCCCGCGCGGAGCGCGGTGTCGGGCACCCTGGTCGTCCGCCGCTCCTGCGGCTGCCACTCGCCCCTGGTCGCCCAGGGGGCCGGACCGGAGGCGCCGCCCGGCGACGGCACCCTGCCCGAGGAGCTGTTCCCGGACCTGCCGCGGCACGGCCCGGCGCTCTCCGCGGCGCTGCGCGCGGACCTCGCCGGCGCGGCCGACCCGGGCGGGAGGTCCGGCAGCGCCTTCCTCTGCCTGGTCGAACGCCTGGTGGGGAACCGGGTGCGGACGGCCGAGGACGCGGCCGACTGGGACCGCTCGCTGCTGCGCGCCCGGGACCTGGCCGTCCCCGCCCTGCCCCCCGGAGCGCGGGTCCGGGCCGAGCGGCTGCTGGGCCAGGCCCGGTTGATGGTGGCCGACAAGTCCCACCGGCTGCTGGAGTACGACCGCTGGACCGACCAGCAGAACTCCCGCCGACTGCGCGAGCTGGGCACCGCGCTGACCACCGCCGTGGACCTGGACGACCTCACCGGGGCGCTGGCCCGCCACCTGCCCGGCACCGGCGTGCCCGGGTGCCGCCTGGTGCTCTACGAGGACGGTCGGCCCGCCGCGGGCGGCGAGGGCCGTCCGCTCGCCCGGCCGGTGCCCGCGCCCGGCGAGCGCCCACGGCCCCGGCCGGGCCCGTACGGCACGGCCCCCGACGACCCGTACGCCGTCCCCTACCCGGCCGAACTGCTGTTACCGGACGGGCTGTTGCCCGAGGACCGCCGATTCACCCTGATCGCCGAACCGCTCCACATCGGCGACGAGCACCTCGGCGTCGCCCTCTTCGACGGGGGGACCGGGGGAAGCGCCGCGCACCGGGGCGCCCTCTACCGGGCGTTGGGCGACCAGATCAGCGCCGCGCTCAAGGGCATCCGGCTGTTCGACGAGGTGCGCCGCGCCCGTGACGCCGCCGAGCAGGCCAGCCGGCTCAAGACCCGACTGCTGGACAACGCCACCGACGAACTGCGCACACCGGTCGAGGCGATCCTGCGGCACACCCGGCCCCCCGACCCCGCCCACGATCCCGCCCCCGGCGTTGACGCGGGTGCCGACGCGGGCGCCGACGCGGGGGCCGCCGCGCTGCGCCGCGCGCACGAGGACGCCTCGCGCCTGCTGCGGCTGATCGACGACCTGCTGGACCTGTCCCGCTCCGAGATCGACGCCCTCGACCTGTCCCGGCGGCTGCTGGACCCCCGCCCGGTGCTCGCCGAGGCGTTCCACAACGCCGCCTGGAACCGTCCCGCCGGCGCCGACTGGCACCTGGCGCTGCCCGGTCGCCTCCCCGCGATCCGGGCCGACGCCCCCCGGCTGCGCCAGATCGTCCTCAACCTGCTGACCGCCGCCGGACACCTCGCCGACGGCGGACGGCTGCGGCTGACCGCCGAGGTCCTGCCCACGCTGCTGCGCGTCCGCGTCGTCGCCGGGGGACTGTCCGTGCCGCCGGCGGAGGCCGAGCACCTCTTCCAGCCCTTCGCCTCCGGCGAGCCCGGATCGCGGCTCGGCCTGGCCATCGCCCGGCGCCTCGCCGTCCTCCACGGCGGATCGGTCACCCTCGACCGCGGCCCCGCCGGCGGCGGTTTCCGGCTCGACCTGCCGCTGCCCACGCCGGTGGAGCCCACCGGCCCCGCCGCCGGGAACGATCCGGGCGCCCGCACCGTGCTGGTCGCCGCCACCACCGCGCCGCCCCCGGAGGTCACCGCCTTCGCCCGGCGGCAGGGGCTGCGGCTGCGCCGGCTGGGCCCGGACGACGACCTGGCCTCCCTGGTCGCGCGGAGCAGGCCCTGCGCCGTCGTCTGGGACGCCGACGGGGCCCGTCCGCAGGAGTGGGCGTCCGTCCAGCGGCTGCACGACCACCCGGCGCTGCGGCACACGCCCTTCCTCCTCTACGGCCCCGTCTCCGGCCCGGACCTGGACCAGGCGCTGCGCGCCCTGCGGCCGCCGGGCCCGACCCGGCCCGCGGTGGTCGTGGACGCCTCCGCCGCCGGCCGCGAACGGTGGCGGCGGCTGCTGGCCGGGGTGCTGCCGGGCCGCACGGTGCGCACCGCCGCGGACGGCACCGCCGCCCTGGCCCTGCTGGCGGAGGACGCCCCCTGCCTGCTCGTGGTCTCCCGGGACCTGCCGGACATGGACGGCTTCGACGTCGTGGAGGGGACGGTCGAGGGGATGTGCGACGGCGCGGGCCGCTCGGACCTGCCCGTCCTGATGGTCGGCGACCGGGGCTTCACCGACGACGACGTCCGCCGCGCGGAGCCGCACCCGGGCATGGTCTTCCTCGGCCGGGACATCCTGACCGAGGCGGAGACCGCCGCCCTGCTGACCGCCATGGTGCGGCGCCCCGAACCGGCGACCTCCCGCACCCGCGCCCCGGTCCGCCACGCCCTGGCCTACCTGGAGCAGCACTACCGCCACCGCATCTCGCGCTGGCAGGTCGCCCGGGCCGTCGGAATCAGCGAGGACCACCTCAGCAGGCTCTTCCACCGCGAACTGGGGGTGCCCCTGTGGGAGTACCTGACCCGGCTGCGCGTCCAACGGGCCAAGGAGCGGCTGCGGCACAGCGGCGACAGCGTCCAGGCCGTCGCCCGCGCGGTCGGCTTCCACGACCGCGCCTACTTCAGCCGCGTCTTCCGCAAGGTCACCGGCATCGCGCCGCACGCCTACCGGGAGGCCTCGTAGACCGGGCCGGCGCACGGGCCGTCCGCGCACCCGGGCGGTCCGGGGGGGCGCGGAGCGGTCCGGGCGGGGCTCACGCCCGCTGCCGCGGCCCCGGTACGACGTCGGTCGCGGACTCCGGCCGGTGACGTGTTTGTCCACGCGGAGGCCGGGTCACCCGGGGGGGCGTAACACGCACGGGCCGGTGCGGCACGGTCGCCGGCCCGGTGGACGGAAGAGAGGCGATGGCGATGACCACGATGGTCAAGGACATGCTGCGGACCTATCCGGCCGATCTCGGCGGCGTCAACCGCGGGGCCATGGAGCGCTGCATCTCCGAGTGCTTCGACTGCTCGCAGGCCTGCACGGCCTGCGCGGACGCCTGTCTGTCCGAGGACATGGTCGCCGAGCTGCGCAAGTGCATCCGCACCAACATGGACTGCTCGGACATCTGCGAGGCCACCGGCAAGATCCTCTCCCGGCACACCGGCTACGACGCCAACATCACCCGCACCCAGCTCCAGGCCTGCGCCATGGTCTGCAAGTCCTGCGCGGAGGAGTGCGAGCGCCACGCCGACATGCACGAGCACTGCCGGATCTGCGCCGAGGCGTGCCGCCGCTGCGAGCAGGCGTGCAACGAACTCCTGGCCACCCTCTGACGGTTCTCCCCGGTGGACACCCGGCGACTCTCCGCGGCCGGGCGTCCACCCGCCCCGTACCCGAGGTCCCGCGCCGTCCGGCCCGCGCCCACGAGCACACCGCCCGACCGCTCCGGGCGGTCGTCCGCGAGGTCCCCGGCCCGCCCCGGCGAGGAGCGAGCCCGGCCCGAGACGGGGCTCAGGGCAGGGTGAGGACGCGCGGGCCCTCCTCGGTGATCGCCACGGTGTGCTCGAAGTGGGCCGCCCTGCTGCCGTCGACCGTCCGCAGCGTCCAGCCGTCGGCGTCCGTGCGGTAGTCGTCGCTCCCGCCCGCCATGAGCATCGGCTCGATGGCCAGGACCAGGCCGTGGCGCAGCGGGAAACCCCGGCCGGGACGCCCCCGGTTGGGCACGGAGGGGTCCTCGTGCATGCGGCGGCCGATGCCGTGACCGCCGAAGTCCCGTGGCGTGCCGCAGCCGGCCGCCCGGACGACGGAGCCGATGGCGTGGGAGATGTCGCCGACGCGGTTGCCGACGGTCGCCGCGGCGATGCCCGCGTCGAGGGCCTCCCGGGTGGCCTTGATCAGCTCCAGGTCGGCGGGGCGCGGGGTGCCGACGACGAAGCTGACGGCGGCGTCGCCCGTCCAGCCGTCCAGCTCCGCGCCGCAGTCGATGCTCACCAGGTCGCCGTCGCGCAGGCGGCGGCCGTCGGGGACGCCGTGGACGATCGCGTCGTTGACCGACGCGCAGATCACCGCGGGGAACGGGGTGGGGGCGAAGGAGGGCCGGTAGCCCAGGAAGGGCGAACGCGCGCCGGCCTCGTCCAGGACGGCGCGCGCCGCCTCGTCCAACTCCAGCAGGGACACCCCGACGCCGGCCGCGTCCCGCGCGGCGGCCAGCGCGCGGGCCACGACGCGCCCGGCCTCCCGCATGGTCTCCAGTGCCGTGTCGGTCTTGATCTCCACCATGTGCCGCGCTCCCCGCGTCCCTCGCCGCCGCACCCGCGACGGAATCCAATTCTTATACCGGTATTAGTATCACGGTCATGGTGAGAACTCCCCTGACCCCGTGGGAACGCGCGCGGGGGGAACGCCTGGGCGCGCTGCTGCGCCGGGCCCGCGGTGAACGCAGCATGATCGAGGTCGCCGCGGCGGCCGGGGTGTCGGCGGAGACCCTGCGGAAGATCGAGACCGGCCGGGCGCCCACCCCGGCCTTCTTCACCGTGGCCGCCCTGGCCGCCGTGCTGGGGACGTCCCTGGACGAACTGGCCGCCGCCTGCGTGCCGGAGGACACCGGCCACGACGAACAACGGGCGCTGTCGGCCTGAACCGCCCCGAGCCACCGCCGAACCCTGACCGGCGCCCTCCCTCAGCGGTGCGCGGCGAGGTCCAGACGCCAGTCGTTGCCGCGCATGAGGCGGCCCGGTGGGAACTCGACGTCGCACTCGCCGACCAGCGAGAAACCCGCCTTGCGGCAGGTCGCGTTCGAGGCGGGGTTGTCCACCGAGGGGAAGGCGTGCAGGAACCGGTGCCTGCGCTCCGCCCCGGCACGGGACGCGACGGCCCGGGCGGCGGCGGTCGCGATGCCGCGGCCCTGGAACTCGGGCAGGACCTTCCAGCCGGTCTCGTAGACCGTCCCGCCCCGCCAGGGGCGCTCCCAGTAGCCGATGGTGCCCACCGACCACCCCTCCGCCCGCCCCTCCGGGAGCAGGACGACGCGGAACATGCACCCCGCGCCCGTGGCGGCGCCGGCGGACATGGCCAGGTACCGCCGGTGGCGGTCCAGGACCTTCGCCTCGGTCTCCGGGCCGCCCAGGTGCTCCGTCATCTCCGGCGTGTTGGTGCGCCGCAGCAGGGGGAGGTCGTCCTCGCCCCACGGCTCGATCCGCACCCGCGGCGGTGTGTTCGGCTGTGACATGCGGTCACCCTAGGGCCGGGGTGCGACACCGGAGCCGGGTACGACGGGCCGGCGGAGAAAACCGGGGGACACGCCGGGACGCGCCTGTGAGCATGTGGGGCGTGGACGCCCTGTGGAACAACGCCTCGTGGGACATCGCGCCCCTGCCCGTCGGCCACCCCGACTCGGCCGCCCTGCTGCGCGCGTACTACGACGACATCGTCGGCCGCCATCACGGCCGCCCGGTCACGGACGCGGAGCTCGACGAGGTGCTCGCCGAGGAGCCCAGCGACGACCTCACCGCCCCCACCGGGCACTTCCTGGTGGGCCGGTACGGGGGCCGGCCCGCCGGATGCGTCGGGCTGCGCGTGCTGGACGCCGAGACGGCCGAGCTGACCAGGCTGTTCGTACGCCCCGAGGCGCGGGGCACCGGCGGGGGGCGGAGGTTGCTGGAGGCGGCCGAACGCGCCGCCCGCGAGGTCCTCGGCGCGCGGGTGATGCGCCTGGACACCCGTGGCGACCTGGTCGAGGCCCGCGCCCTGTACGCGCGGAGCGGATACGCGGAGATCCCGGACTACAACGGCGCGCGGTACGCCGAGCACTGGTTCGAGAAGCGGCTCGACGAGCGGACCCGGGAGAAGATCCGGGAGAAGGAGGACCGCCCCTCCCGTCCCCGCGGCCGGTGACGCCTACGACCTCGTCGCGGACCCGGCGCTCCCGCACGCCCGGACGCCGGGGCGGTGGCCGGGCCGGGCCTCCCCGGCCGTGTCGGGGGAGACGGGACGGGCCGCCGCCACGCCCTGCAGCACGCGTCCGGTGACGAGCTCGGGTTCGATCCGTACGTGGATCCCGTCCTCGACGGGCGCCCAGGCGACGGGTCCGCGCCGGGCGAGCCGCTCGGCCTCGTCGGGGTCGGTCACCAGGGCGGCGCGTCCGGTGACGACCACGCTCCACCCGGAGCGCGTCGCCTCGTCGAAGGAGTCCACCTCGAAGGCGACCACGCCGCCGTCCACCGCCCGGGCCATCCGGGAGGCGGCCGAGGTGCGCAGGACCACCGCGTGGTCGTGGTCCACCAAGAAGTGGACGGGAAGGACGGCGGGCAGCGCGTTCTCGGTGTAGACCACACGTCCCAGAGGGACCTGCGGCAGCAGGCGCAGGCACTCCCGCCGGGCGAGTTCGCGGAAGCCGTCGTGTCGGTGCACGTCCCCATGGTGCGGACGCCGCCGAGGGCGCGGATAGGGCCGGTCGGTCCCCATCCGGGACGGAAATCCCCATCCGGGACGAAAGAGGACACCGCCCCTCCGCGCGGACGCCGAGGAAGGGCGGTGCCGGAGCGGAGCCGGCGGTGTGCCGGCCGGGGGCGTCAGCGGGAGGGGCGCGCGGAGGACGGACCGTGCGGCGGCGGGGCGGCCCGGGTGGCGATGACGGCGGCCTGGACGCGCCGCTCGACCCCGAGCTTGGCCAGCAGCCGGGAGATGTTGTTCTTGACCGTCTTCTCCGACAGGTAGAGCCTCTGGCCGATCTGCCGGTTGGTCAGCCCCTCGCCGATCAGGGCCAGGATGTCGCGCTCGCGGGGGGTCAGCGAGGCCGGCACGGCGTCCCGCGGTTCCTCGGCGGCCCCCTGGGTCTCCTGGACGCGCAGGCTGTTCATCAGCCGGGCGGTGGTGGCCGGATCGAGCATGGACTGCCCGGAGGCGACCGTGCGGACGGCGGACACCAGGTCCGAGCCCTTGATCTGCTTGAGGACGTAGCCGGCGGCGCCGGCCATGATCGCGTCCAGCAGGGCGTCGTCGTCGTCGAAGGAGGTGAGCATCAGGCAGGCCAGCCGGGGCATGCGGGACCGCAGCTCGCGGCAGACGGTGATCCCGTCGCCGTCCGGCAGCCGCACGTCCAGCACGGCGACGTGCGGGCGCAGGGCCGGGCCGCGCGTCAGTGCCTGCTCGGCCGTGCCCGCCTCGCCGACCACCTCGATGTCGGGCTCGGCGTCCAACAGGTCGCGCACGCCGCGCCGCACCACCTCGTGGTCGTCCAGGAGGAACACCCGGATCGGTGACCGGGGGGAGAACTGCCGGGCCTGGGTCATACCGTTCCTTCACGCCGTCGGTCGGGGCGCACGCGTCCCCGACCCCCGATCGTGCCCTCCGGGGTCCGTCCGACGCCAGGGCCGAACGGCCCGTCCCCCGCGTGTTCCGGAACGCCCCGGAGCGGAGCCGGCGGAACCGCGGGACCGGCGGGCCTCGGAAGCGCGGGCTCAGGACGGCGGGCCCGCCACGGGCGGCGCCGGACGGCGCTCCGGAACGGAGGGGCGGACGAGGTCGAACCCGACGTCCACGACCCCTCGACCGCGCGGGCCATCCGGGCCGCCACCGGTACCAGGGCCGTGTCGCGGACGCGGCGGGTGAAGACGACCACGCCCTCCGACACCCGCACCCCCACCTCCCCGTCCGGGAAGAGGGGGACGGACACCTCACGGTGCACCTCCCGGGCGATGTCCTCGTCGGGCCTCAGGAAGACCCGGAGCAGGTCGCCGCGACCGACGACGCCGACCAGCGCGCCCCCGGCGTCCACCACGGGCAGCCGCTTGACGCGCCTGCGCGCCATGATCCGGGCCGCCTCGGCCAGGGTCGCCCCGGCGCGGACGCAGACCGCGGGCGCCGTCGTCGACTCGCCCGCGGTCACGGCCCCCGCCCGGGCCTGCTCCTGCGGGTGCCGCACCTGCTCCATGCGGCCGGGGGCGCTGCCGCGGCACGCCTCCTTGGGCAGCGTCCGCCTCGGAGACCACGCCGACGACGCGGCTCCCGCCCTCCAGGACCGGCAGGGCGCCGATCCCCCACTGCTCCATGAGCGCCACGATCTGCTTGAAGGGGGCGTTCCGGCCGATGGCGACGACGGTGTGGGTCGTCACGTCGTCGACGATCCACGGGGTGCCGTCCATGGTGTCCTCCTCGGGTCCGGTCACGGCCGGGACGGTCCGGATGTCCGCGCGCCTCACGGACGCGGGCCGCTGCCGTGCGGCCCGTACAGGTCCAGCAGCCGGGTGCGGGCGCTCTGCAGCCGGTGCGCGACGATCTCGGCCACCTTGGTGGAGATCGCGCGCCCCAGCACCGGGTCCTCCTCGCACAGTTCCCGCACCCGGGCGGCGTCGAACTCCACCGCCCGCACCGGGCTGAGCGCCTCGGCGCCCAGGTGCCAGGTGTAGGGCGGGAAGAGCCACGACCAGCCCAGCAGGTCGCCGGGCGAGAGGGTCTCGACGACGGCCGCGCGGCGGCCGGGCACGTGGAGGTCGAGCGTGACCGAACCGGTCCGGATCACCCAGAACCGGTCGGCGCGGCGGCCCTCCTCGAAGATCCGGGCGCCGGCGGGGAAGGACACCTCGCGGGCGAACTCCATCAGCCGCGCGCGTCCCTCGGGGGGCAACGCGCCGAACAGGCTCGTGGGGGTGGAGATCATGGTGGGCCTCCCGTCCGATCGGTTGCCGTACGCGGGGGGCGCTCGCGTCCCGGGTGGGAGGCGGGGCCCACCGTCATCGTCGAGCGGCTCCGCCCGACGGGGCAGGGCCGGACGGGTGCCGGCCGCGGGACCTTCGGCCCCCGCGTCCGGGCCCGCAGGCCCCTCCGTCCCGCGGTACCACCGCGGGACGGAGGGGATGCGCCCGAACGGCGGGCTGATTCCGGGCCGCCCGCCCCCTGCGGAGGGCGGCCCGGGACCGCCGCGAGCCGTTCGGCCCGCGGAGCGGGACTTGTGGCCCCTGCTCTTCCTGGGTACCCGGGGCGATCGTGGGCACGGAAGCGGCGGAGAGCCGTCCCGGAAACGGAGGTGTGTGATGGCGCGTACGGTCACCGTGGGCGTGGACGGCTCGGGCGAGAGCCTGGCGGCGGCCGATTGGGCGGCCCGGGAGGCGCTGCGGCGCGAGGTGCCGCTGCGGCTGGTGCACGTGAGGGAACCCGACCCCTTCACCACTCCGGACTCCTTCGCCGATCCCGAGACCCGGGAGCACTGGGCCCGGCGGATCCCGCGCGAGGCGGCGAACGACCTCGCGGCCCTGCACCCGGCGCTGGAGGTCACCACCGAGCAGCTCACCGGCCACGCGGCCGAGGTCCTCGCCGAGGTGGCCAAGGACGCCGAGCTGCTGGTCATCGGCACCCGGGGGCTGGGCGTCGTCGCCGGTTTCCTGATCGGTTCCGTCGCCCTGACCACCGTGGCCCGCGTCCCGTGCCCGGTCGTCCTGGTGCGGGCCGGGACGACCGACGAGCACGCGCGGAAGGAGACCGGGGACGCGGCCGCCCACGGCCCCTACCGCGACGTCGTCCTGGGGGTGGAGCTGTACCGGCCCCGCGACGACCTGTTCTCCTTCGCCTTCGAGGCCGCCGCCCGGCGCGGTGCCGCGCTGCGGGTCGTCCACAGCTGGAACCCGCCGCTGGTCTACGGCATCGACCCCATCGCCGTCGACCCCAAAATGGCCACGGACCTGGCCCGGGAGAGCTCCCGGGCGCTGCAGGACGCGCTGCGCCCCTGGCGGGGCGAGTACCCCGACGTCGAGGTGCGGGCGGAGGCCGTGGTCGGCAGGCCCGCCCGCCATCTGCTGGAGGCCGCCAAGGACGCCTCCCTGGTGGTCGTCGGCCGCCGCAACCGCCGCTCGCCGGTGGGCTTCCACGTCGGACCGGTCGCCCACGCGGTCATGCACCACTCGCCCGCCCCCGTCGCCGTCGTCCCGCACGACTGACGCCCGGCGCCCGGGGCCGCGACCGCCCGGTGGGGACCGGACGGCCGCGACCACCGGCCCGTCCCGGTGCGGACGGCGGAACGTCGCGGCGCCTCAGGGCGTGAACGTCTCCAGGTGGTCGACGACCACGAAGCGCGTGCTCGGGCTCGCCGCCCGCACCGCGTTCCGCAGGCCCGTCAGGCCGCCCCAGTCCACGGCGGGTTCGTCCAGCGGCTCGTCGACGTCGTCCCAGTGCGTGGGGACGACGTACGGCGGGTGGTCCAGGCAGGACAGCAGGCGCGGCACGTAGTCGTGCACGGTGGCGCCGCCGGGCTGGATCATCGCCAGGTCCGGGGACAGGCCGGCGAGGTCGGCGGCGCTGAAGTTGGACCCGCCGAAGTTCACCACGGTGAAACCGGTGGCGTCACAGGTGATCGCGTACGCCAGGGTCCCGCCCTCGACGAGGTCGGCGATGGTCTTCGGCCGGGGCGGCGGGCCGCCGGGCCGGGTGCCGGGGAAGGGAACCCGCGCCCGCGCGCCGGTCATGGAGTGGAGGGAGCGCAGCACCCGGATCGAGTAGCCCTCCAGTTGCAGGTGCTCGCCGCCGCTCACCACGGAGAGCCGCCCCTCCAGGGCGTCCCGCTCCTCGGGCTCGGCCAGCGCGAGCAGCAGGTTGGCGTGGCTCTCGGTGCCGAGGACGGTGGCGTCGGTGGTGGCCGCCAGGTGGGGGACGTCGGGCAGGTGGTCGTAGTGGCCGTGGGTGACCAGGATCTGGTCGGCCCGCAGCCGGTGGCGGTCGATGGCGTCCTTGTCGACGACCAGCTCCGTCGTCGGGTCGGCGCCCGCCTCGGTGTACGTGCCGGTGCGGAAGCGGGTCAGCCAGGGGTCGATCAGCACGGTGGCGGGGCGCTTGCCCGGCCGCGCGACGCGGATCTCCCAGCCGTTGTTGCCCAGCCAGCGCAGCCGCACGCCCGAGGTCCCCGGCTCGGTGCGGGCGGAGCGGGGCCGCGCCCGGTCGGCCGGCGCGTCGGACGCGACCGCCACGCCGGCGGCGGTCAGCCCGGCGGCGGACAGACCGGCCGCCGAGGCGCCGAGCAGCCCGCGCCGGGACACGGAGGAGGAGGGCGAAGATCGGAAAAGGGATCGCATGCGGGGCATCAGAGCACGCGGACCGGCGGACCGTCCAAGATCGAAAACCGCTCCCGGCGATACCGGAATCGGTATCGTCCCTGCGTGGACCTGCTGCGACACCTGAGGTACTTCCGGGCCGTGGCCGAAGAACTTCACTTCGGACGGGCGGCCGAACGGCTCGGCATGGCACAGCCGCCGCTGAGCCGGCACATCCGCGGCCTGGAGGAGGAACTCGGCGCGCGGCTGTTCGACCGCACCTCGCGCGGTGTGCGGCTGACCCCCGCGGGGGAGGTGCTGCTGGCCGAGTCGGAGGAGCTGCTGGCCCGGGTGGAACGCGCCCGGAGCCTGGTCGCCCGTGCCCACCGCGGCGAGTACGGCGTCCTGCGGGTCGGCGTGCCGCCGGAACTGCCCGGGCGCGTACTGGCCCGCGTCCTGACGGCCTTCGCCGCCGAGGCCCCCGACGTGCAGGTGGAGCTGCGGGAGTTCGGCACCGCCGAGCAGGTGCGGCTGCTGACGGGCCGGGAGTTGGACGCCGGCTTCCTCCAACACCCGGTGGAAACGGCCGGATTGGTGAGCGAGCCGGTCACCGACCTGCCGCTGGGGGTCGTCCTGCCCCGCGACTCCCCGCTCGCCGGGACGGGCCCGCTGACCCTGGCCTCCCTCGACGGCATCCCCCTGGTCCTCTTCCCCCGACCGGCCGCGCCGGGCCTGTACGACGCCACCCTCGGCGCCTGCCGCGCCCGGGGCTACCACCCGCCCCGGGTGGTGCACGCCGGCAGCCCGGAAGTGGTGCTGGGGCTGGTGATCGCCGGCCGCGGCGTCGCCCTCGCGCACGCCGCCGTGGCGCGGAAGGAGCCCCGCGTCCTGTGGCGCCCGCTGGAGGCGGACGCGCTCGCCTGGCCGGTCTCCTTCGTACGGCCCGCCGCCGCGCCCCACCCGGCCGCCCGTCGCCTGGCGGCCACCGCCACCGCGGTGCTGCGCGCCGAGGCCGCGGAACTCTCTCCCGGCGGCGCCGTCTCCCCGAACCCGCCGGGCGCGCACGGTGGTTCGGGGGAGTCGGGCACGCCGGAGCCGGACGGCGTACCGCGCCCCTGGGACGTGGTCTACGCGGTGCGGCGGGACGACGACTGACCGCAGCAGCCGCGCAGTTCCTCCACCGCCACGCGTCCCGCCGCGCCGATCGCCGCGTCGAGGTCCGGGCGGCGTTGGCCCAGGGAGCGGGTCTCGGCGAACACGGCGACCGCGTACCGGCCGCCGTCCGGGTAGGAGACCACCCCGATCTCGTTGCGGACGCCGGGCAGGGTGCCCGACTTGGCCGCGACGGCGACCTCCTCGGGGAACGCCGCCTCCAGCCGGTGCCGGCTCACCTGGAAGCCCATCGCCTCCCGCACGCGGGCGCAGGCCTCCGCGGGGCCCGCGCGGTCGGTCCAGATCAGGGTGAGGAGCCGGGTGGCGTCCCGGGCGGTGCCGCTGTTCGTCCTGAGCGGGTCCAGGGTGGGCAGGGCCCGTATCCGCTCGGGGGAGAGCGTCGGGTAGACGGCGGCGAACGCGGCCGGATCGGCGGCGCCGACGTCCTCCAGCACGCTCTCCAGCAGGGCGCGGGGCGATCCGACGATCCGGGTGCGCTCCATGCCCAACTCCCGCACCAGCAGCCGCACGGTGTCCACGCCGACCCTCCGGAACAGCACGTCGGCGGCGGTGTTGTCGCTGACCGACAGGGCGAACAGCGCCAGGTCCCGCAGGCTCATCTCCACGTCGTCCCGGCACCCGGCCGTGCCCGTCCCGCCCAGCCGGTCCTCCCGCCGCACCACGACCCGCTCGGCCGGATCGAGTTGGCCGTACGCCGCCTGCCGGGCGAACTCCAGCACCAGCGGCACCTTGACGACCGAGGCGAGCACCGCCGGCTCGTCCGGCCGGACACCCGTCCGGCGCCCGCAGTCCACGCAGCACGCGTGCAGCCGCACCCGTGCGCCCAGCGCGTCGAACCCGCTCTCCACGTCCCCTGTGCACGCCATGTCGACCATCCGGCCATCCTGCCGCACCGCCGCGCGCCGTCTCCGAGCCGTCACCGCGCCGGGCGCACGTGACGCCGGCCCGGCACGGGAACCGGGGCGCGACCGCGCACCTGCCCGGCGGGATCACCCGGCACCGTCGGAGGCCCCGGCGCCGAGGGGACGTCCGCGCCCGGACCGGAGGCGTCCGATCCGGGCGCGGAGGCGTGGGCGCACGGAGGCGCGGGCGCGCGGAGGCGCGGGCGCGCGGGCTCAGCGGATGTGCCGGCCGGAGATGGCGCGGGCGATGACCAGCCGCTGGATCTCGCTGGTGCCCTCGAAGATCGTGTAGATCTTGGCGTCCCGGTACATCCGCTCCACCGGGTGCTCCCGGCTGTATCCGGCACCGCCGAGGATCTGGACGGCCTTCTCCGTGGCGGTGACGGCCAGTTCCCCGGCGCGCAGCTTGGACATCGAGCCCTGGCCCGCGTCGAAGGCGCGGCCGTTGCGGGCCATCCAGGCCGCCTGCCAGATCAGCAGGCGCACCGCCTCGATCTCGGTCCGCAGGTCGGCCAGGGCGAAGGCGACGGCCTGGTTCTCGACGATGGGCCGCCCGAAGGCCACCCGCTCGCCCGCGTACTCCAGGGCGTACTCGTAGGCGGCGCGGGCGATGCCGAGCGCCTGCGCGCCCACGGTGGGGCGGCTGACCTCGAAGGTGGCCATGGCGGCCTGGCCCTTGGCTCGTCCGCCCTCCCGGGCGCGGGCGAGGCGCGCGTCCAGCTTCTCCTTCCCGCCCAGCAGACAGTGGCCCGGCACCCGGACCTCGTCCAGGAAGACGTCGGCGGTGTGCGAGGCCCGCAGGCCCAGCTTCTTGATCTTGCGACCGCCCTCCAGTCCGGGGGTGCCGGGCGGGACGATGAACGCGGCCTGGCCGCGGGCGCCGAGCTCGGGCTCCACCGAGGCCACCACCACGTGGACGTTCGCGATGCCGCCGTTGGTGATCCACGCCTTCTGACCGCTGATCACCCACTCGTCCTTGGCCTCGTCCCAGCGGGCGCGGGTGCGCATGGCCGAGACGTCGGAGCCGGCGTCGGGCTCCGAGACGCAGAAGGCCGCGACCTGGGGGTCGTCCTCGTCGCCGAAGCACTGGGGCACCCACTCGGCGAGCTGGTCGGGGGTGCCGGCGGAGAAGATGCCCGCGACGGCGAGCGAGGTGCCGAACAGCGCCATGCCGATGCCGGCGTCGCCCCAGAACAGTTCCTCGTTGGCGATCTGGAGGGAGAGGCCGGAGGGGTCGCCGTACATGTCGGCGAGGGACTCGAAGCCGTACAGGCCGATCCGGGCGGCCTCCCGGATGACGGGCCAGGGGGTCTCCTCCCTCTCGTCCCATTCGGCCGCGGCCGGGCGGACCACGTCGGCGGCGAAGCCGTGCACCCAGTCGCGCAGGTCCCTCTGTTCCTCGGTGAGGTCGAGCGAGAAGCCACTCATGCTGTTTCCCTTTTCGCTTCCGTGCCGTCGGTGTCCCCGGTCCCGCTCACGCCTTGGGGATGTCGAAGTACCGGGTCAGGCCGGAGGCCAGGCCGATGTCGCCGGCCAGCTTCAGCTTGCGGGTGATGAACATCGTCACCGGGTTGGCGTTGCCGGAGACGAGCTTGAGGAAATCGGCGTCGCCCATGGTCAGCGTGGTGCGCGGGGCGGCATCGGTGCGCCCCTCGCGGACCGTGCACGTCCCGCCGGCGATGGTGGTCTCGTAGACCACGTCGCTCTCCCCGGTGATCTTCCACCGGATCAGGGCGTCGAGCGAGCCGGCGCTCTCCGGGCGGAACTGCCGCTCCATCCGCCGGAAGACCTCTCCGAGCACGCGCCGGCGCAGCTCGCCGCGCATGATCTCGTCGATCTCCCTGGTGGACAGGCCCTTGACGATCCGGGCGAACTCCTCGGGGGAGACGGCCGCGAAGTCGAGGCCGGCCAGCTCGTCCCTGACGCTGTTGGCCATGGGGCACCCCTCACTTCTTACTCTAGAGTAAGTTTACTGATGGGTAAGATTACGTCATGGTAGGTAGGCTGGCAAGGTGAGCGACAAGCGCAGGCGGAGGGTCCCCCGGCAGGTCCGGGAGCAGCAGATCATCGACATGGCGGTCCAGGTCTTCGCCAAGCGCGGGTACCACCCCGCGTCGGTGGACGAGATCGCCGAGATGGCCGGGATCTCCAAGCCGATGGTCTATCTCTACCTCGACTCCAAGGAGGGACTGTTCCTCGCCTGTCTGCGCCGCGAGGCGGAGCGGCTGGTGGCCGCCTTCCAGGGGGCGGCGCGCGGCGTCGGCTCCCCGGAGATGCGGCTGTGGGCGGGGCTCTCGGCGTTCTTCGCCTACGTCACCGAGCACCGGGACAGCTGGGTGGTGCTCCACCGGCAGGCGTCGGAGCTCAGCGAGGCCATCACCGAGGAGGTCGCCCGGGCCCGCCGCGCGGTCATGGCGGAGGTGGCGGGCCTGGTCCGCGACGGCCTCGCGGAGGCCGGCGGATCGGCCCGACTCGGCGACGAGGAGGCCGACTTCGTGGCGCACGTGCTCGTGGGCGCGGCGGACTCGCTCACCGACTGGATGGAACGCCACCCCGGCGAGACCCCCGAGAGGGTCACCCGGCGCCTGATGAACATGGTCTGGGTGGGCATGCGCAACGTGCTCGGGGGAGAGCTCTGGGAACCTCCGGAACCGCCGCGGGCCCCGGAGGCCCCGTCGGACGAGGGGTCAGTCGAGGGGTGAGACCTCGCCGCGCAGGTGCTCGCGCCCCCCGTCGTCCCTCCGCACCCCGAACTCCCAGCCCGAGCCGGACCGGGCGGCGGTGAAGCGCACCCGCGCGGGCAGCAGGATCGGCGCCCGGAAGGCGACGTCCACCCGGTAGGCGTCGGGGAGGCGGTCCTCCAGCGCCGCCAGACAGCGGGCCTTGGTCCACATGCCGTGCGCGATGGCGCGGGGAAAGCCGAAGAGCCGGGCGGCGAGCGGGTGGAGGTGGATGGGGTTGCGGTCGCCGGAGACGGCGGCGTAGCGGCGTCCCACCGAGCCGGGCACCTCCCACCGCTCGTCCAGGACCGGACCGTCCGCCTCCCGGGGGCCGCCGGTGGAGACGTCGGTGCGCGGCCGGGCGCCCTCCGCGCCGCGCTCGCGGCGCAGGTACGTGCTGACGGACCGCCAGACCACGCCGCCGCCGTCCTCGGCCTCGGCCACCACGTCGAAGGCGGTGCCCTTCGGGTGCGGACGGAGCCGGTCGGCCCACACCCGGTAGGTGAGCCGCTCCCCGGCCTCCACCGGCCGCAGCCGCTCGACCCGGTTGGCGATGTGGACCAGGCCGAGCAGCGGCAGGGGGAAGTCCGCCGCGGTCATCAGCGACATGGCCAGGGGGAAGGCCACGATGTGCGGGTACGTCGCCGGCAGGCGGGAGGAGGCGGCGAAGCCGCAGACGTCGGCGTAGCGGCGCAGCCGGTTCGGATCGGCCGCCACGTCGCGCAGCACCAGCCGCCGGGCCGGGACCGGACCGTCGCCGCGCCGGGACAGCAGCGCGCGGGCGTACAGGGAGGCCGTGCGGGGAGCGGACCGCAGCTCCCGCGTCCCGGGCTCTCCGGCGCCTCCGTGCTCCGGGGTCGCCACGTCCCTCACGCTCCCAGCAGGGACTGGCCGCACACCCGCAGCACCTGGCCGTTGATCCCGCCGCTGCCGGGCGAGGCGAACCAGGCGACGGCCTCGGCCACGTCGACGGGTTGCCCGCCCTGCCCGAGACTGTTCATACGGCGTCCGGCCTCCCTGACGAACAGCGGTATCGCCGCCGTCATCCTCGTCTCGATGAAGCCCGGGGCCACGGCGTTGACGGTGATCCCGCGCTCGGCCACCGTCGGCGCCAGGGCCTGGACCAGACCGATCAGACCGGCCTTGCTCGCCGCGTAGTTGGTCTGCCCCACGTTGCCGGCGATGCCGCTCATGGAGGAGGTGCACACGATCCGGCCGCCCTCGCGCAGCACGGACCCGCCGGAGTCGTCCGCCTCCAGCAGACGCTCCGTCAGGCGCTCCACGGCGGTGAGGTTGACCGCCACCACGGCGTCCCACCGGTCGGCGTCCATCCGGCCCAGGGTCCTGTCACGGGTGATGCCCGCGTTGTGCACCATCACGTCCAGTCCGCCGTGGTGTTCGCGCAGGTGTCCCACGAGCGTGTCGCCGGCGTCGTCGGCGGTGACGTCCAGCGGCAGCGCGTCCCCGCCGATCCGCTCCGCCACCGCGCGCAGCTCCTCCGCCTGGCCGGGGACGTCCAGGCAGACCACCGTCGCCCCGTCCCGGGCCAGGGTCTCGGCCACCACCTCGCCGATGCCCCGTGCGGCGCCGGTGACCACGGCGACCTTGCCGTCGAGCGGACGCTCCCAGTCGGCCGGGACCGCGACCGGGCCGACGGGCTCGGCGACGCGGACCACCTGGCCGGAGACGTAGGCCGAGCGGGCCGAGAGCGCGAACCGCACGGTGGACTCCACGGCCCCCTCCGCGCCCGGCGCCACGAGCAGCAGGTGGGCGGTCGCCCCGCGCCGCAGCTCCTTGCCCACCGAGCGGACGAAGCCCTCCAGCGCGCGCTGAGCCGCCGCCTCCCGCGCGTCGCGGGCCAGTTCGGGCGGGGTGCCGACGACCACCACCCGGCCGCAAGGGGCCAGGGAGCGGACGCGCGGGTGGAAGAAGGCGTGCAGGGCGCGCAGTCCGGTGCTGTCGGTGATGCCGGTCGCGTCGAAGACCAGCGCGGCGGGGGAGTCGCCGCTGCCACCGGCGGCACGCTCGGCGGACGGCAGCGAGGCCACCACCGCGCGCAGCGGTTCGGTCATCCGGCCGCCGTCGGCGCCCTCCACGACGACGGGACCGGACAGGACGGGACGGCCCGGTCGGTGACGTTCCAGGACTTCCGGGCGCGGCAGGCCCAGGCGCTTGGCGAGGAAGGCGCCCGGACCGGAGGACGTCAGTTTCTGGTAGCGATCGACCATTGATTTCTCCTTACGCATGAGTAAGTTTACTCCGAAGTAAGTAGAGGGGTTTCCTACCACAAGGAGTGGCGGCCATGGCAACGGTCGGGCGTCGCGTCGCGATCATCGGAAGCAACCGCATCCCCTTCGCCCGGGCGGACGGCCCCTACGCCACCGCCTCGAACCAGGAGATGCTCTCCGCCGCGCTCGCCGGACTGGTCGACCGCTACGGCCTGCGGGGCGCGGTGCTGGGGGAGTTCGTCGCGGGCGCGGTGCTCAAGCACAGCCGGGACTTCAACCTGGCCCGGGAGGTGGTCCTGGGCAGCGAACTGGACCACCGGACCCCCGCGTACGACATCCAGCAGGCCTGCGGCACCGGCCTGGAGGCCGTCATCCTGGTCGCCAACAAGATCGCCCTGGGACAGATCGACTGCGGTGTGGCCGGCGGCGTGGACACCGCCAGCGACGCACCGCTGGGCCTCAACGACGACCTGCGCAAACTGCTGCTGAAGGCCCGTCGGGCCCGCGGCCTCCCCGGGCGGCTGCGTGCCCTGGCGGGCCTGCGCCCCCGGCACGTCGTCCCCGACATCCCCCGCAACGCCGAACCGCGCACCGGCCTGTCGATGGGCGAGCACGCCGCCCGCACCGCCGCCGAGTGGGGCATCTCCCGCGCCGACCAGGACGCCCTGGCGGCGACCAGCCACCGGCGCCTCGCGGCGGCCTGGGACCGGGGCTTCCTCGACGACCTGGTCACCCCCTTCCGGGGACTGGAGCGCGACCAGAACCTGCGCCCGGACAGCACCGTGGAGAAACTCGCCCGGCTCAAGCCGGTGTTCGGCGAGGGCGAGAGCGCGACCATGACCGCCGGCAACTCCACCCCGCTGTCCGACGGCGCCTCGACGGTGCTGCTGGCGAGCGAGGAGTGGGCCGCCGAGCGCGGCCTGCCGGTGCTGGCCCGGCTCACCCACGCCCGCACCGCCGCGGTCGACTTCGTCGACGGCCCCGACGGGCTGCTGACGGCCCCGGTGTACGCCGTCCCCAGGCTGCTGGAGGCGGCCGGTCTGGAACTCGGCGACCTCGACTTCTACGAGATCCACGAGGCGTTCGCCTCCCAGGTCCTGGCCACCCTCGCCGCCTGGGAGGACAAGGACTTCTGCACCCGCCGCCTGGGCCTCCCCGGCCCGCTGGGCAGCGTCGACCGGGACCGGCTCAACGTCGCCGGCTCCTCGCTCGCCGCCGGGCACCCCTTCGCCGCCACCGGCGGCCGGATCGTGGGCACCCTCGCGAAGCTGCTGCACGAGAAGGCCGCCGAACGCGGCGGCCCGGCCGACGACGGCACGACGACCGTACGCGGGCTGATCTCCATCTGCGCCGCCGGCGGCCAGGGGGTGACCGCCATCCTCGAACGCTGATCCGCACCGCCACGTCCACCCCCCACACCGGCCAGTCCTCCCACGCCATGAACAGGAGCCGACCATGGGCGTACGCAAGGACCTGAAGAGGGCGAAACAGCGCGGCGATCTCGCCGACCGCGTGACGGTGGAGGTGATCCGGGAAGGCGGTGTCGTCCGCGAGGCGCGGACCTCCTGGCGCACACCGCCTCCCGTCGCCCCGGGCACCACCGCCGACATCCCCTTCGTCAACGCCGAACAGGCCCCCGACGCGGTGGTCCTCAGGCGCAAGGAGGCCGGGACGTGGCAGCCGGTCACCGCCGCGGCCTTCGCCCGCGAGGTGACCGGCGTGGCCAGGGGGTTGATCGCCGCCGGACTCGAACCCGGCGACCGGGTCGCGCTGATGTCCCGCACCCGCTACGAGTGGGAACTGTTCGACTTCGCCGTCTGGGCCGCCGGCGGACAGACCGTGCCGATCTACCCCACCTCCTCGGCCGACCAGGTCGAGTGGATCCTGCGCGACTCCGGCGCCCGCTTCCTGGTGGTCGAGACCGACGAGCACGCCGTCACCGCGGCCTCCGCGGCGGTGTCCGTCCCTGAACCGCCGCGCACCTGGCGGATCGACGCCGGCGCCGTCGCCCGACTGACCGACCTGGGGCGGGACGTGGCCGAGGAGGAGGTGGCCAAGCGCCGCGCGGACCTCACCCCCGACACCACCGCCACCATCTGCTACACCTCCGGCACCACCGGCCGCCCCAAGGGCTGCGTGCTCACCCACGGCAACCTCCGGGCCGAGGCGCTCAACACCGTCCAACTGCTGCACCCGGTGTTCGAGGCGGTCACCGACCAGACGGCCTCCACCCTGCTGTTCCTGCCGCTGGCCCACATCCTGGGCCGCACCATCCAGATCGCCTGCCTCCAGGCGCGCATCGAACTCGGCCACTGCCCCGGCATCAAACCCGACGAACTGCGGCCGGAGCTGAAGAACTTCAGGCCCACCTTCGTCGTCGGGGTGCCCTACCTCTTCGAGAAGATCCACGACACCGGCCGGGCCACGGCCGAGAAGATCGGCCGCGGCGCCTCCTTCGACCGCGCCGACCGCATCGCGGTGCGCTACGGCGAGGCGTTCATGGAGGCGTTCCGCGGCGGACGCGGCCCCGACCTCGCCCTCCGCCTGGCCCGGGGCCTGTACGACCTGCTGGTCTACCGGCGCGTCCGCAAGGAGCTCGGCGGCAGGCTCCACTACGCCATCAGCGGCGGATCCCCCCTGGACCGGCGGCTCAACCTGTTCTTCGCCGCCTGCGGCATCATCGTCTACGAGGGCTACGGTCTGACCGAGACCACCGCCGCCGCCACCCTCGTCCCGCCCCTGGACCCGCGCCCCGGCACGGTGGGCCGGCCCATCCCCGGCACCGCCGTGCGGATCGCCGACGACGGGGAGGTGCTGATCAAGGGCGGCATCGTCTTCACCGCCTACCGGAACAACCCCGAGGCCACCGAGAAGGCCCTGAAGGACGGCTGGTTCGCCACCGGCGACCTCGGCAGCCTGGACGAGGACGGCTACCTGACCATCACCGGCCGCAAGAAGGACATCCTGATCACCTCCGGCGGGAAGAACGTCTCCCCGAGCGTGCTGGAGGACCGGCTGCGCAGCCGCCCGCTCATCGGGCAGTGCATGGTGGTCGGCGACAACCGCCCCTTCGTCGCCGCCCTGATCACCCTGGAGGCCGACGCCCTGGAGCACTGGCTGGCGGTGCGCAAGCGCCCCGCCGACACCCCCTTCTCCGAGCTGGAGAACGACCCCGAACTCCTCGCCGCCGTCCAGAGCGCCGTGGACTACGCCAACGAGGCGGTCTCCCGGGCCGAGTCGATCCGCGCGTTCCGCCTGATCGAAGGGGAGTTCACCGAGGAGAACGGATTGCTGACGCCGTCCCTGAAGGTCAAACGGCATGCCGTGGCGGCCGCGTACGCGGACCGGATCGACGCCCTCTACGACCGGTGACGCGCCGCGGCGGACGGCGCACGGAGCGGACGAGGAGGTCTGCGCCATGACGGAAACACCCCCGAGAGCGTCCGGGAACGAGCACGGCCACGGCCGCGAGGACGGCCACGAGTACGACTACGACGTGATCGTCGTCGGCTCCGGCTTCGGCGGCTCGGTGTCCGCCCTGCGGCTCACCGAGAAGGGCTACCGCGTCGGCGTCCTGGAGGCGGGCCGCCGCTTCACCCGCGAGACGCTGCCGAAGAACTCCTGGGACCTGAGGAACTACCTGTGGGCCCCGGCGCTGGGCCTGTACGGCATCCAGCGCATCCACCTGATGGACAAGGTCATGATCCTGGCGGGCGCGGGGGTCGGCGGCGGCTCGCTCAACTACGCCAACACCCTCTACGTGCCGCCGCCGGCCTTCTTCCGGGACCGCCAGTGGGGCCACATCACCGACTGGCAGGAGGAGCTGAAGCCCTACTACGACCAGGCCCGGCGCATGCTCGGAGTCCGGACCAACCCCACCACCACGGACGCCGACCGCCACCTGAAGAAGGTCGCCGAGCGGATGGGCGTGGGCGACACCTTCCGCCTCGCCCCGGTCGGCGTCTTCTTCGGCGACGGCGAGGACGCCGACGGCACGGTGAAGGCCGCGCCCGGCGCGGAGGTCCCCGACCCCTACTTCGGCGGCGCGGGACCGACCCGCACGGCGTGCCGGGAGTGCGGCTCGTGCATGACCGGCTGCCGCCACGGCGCCAAGAACAGCCTCACCGAGAACTACCTGTACCTGGCCGAGAAGGCGGGCGCGGTCATCCACCCGATGACCACCGTCACCGAGGTGGCCGAGGACGGACGCGGCGGCTTCACGGTCACCACCGTGCCGACGAACAGGCGCCGCCGGGGCGGGCGGACGGTGCTGCGCTGCGAGAAGGTCGTCCTCGCCGCCGGCACCTACGGCACCCAGACCCTGCTCCACCGGATGCGCGACACCGGCGTCCTGCCGCGGATCTCCCCGAGGCTGGGCGAGCTGACCCGCACCAACTCCGAGGCGCTGGTGGGCGCTCTCACCTTCCCCCGCCGCTACCGCCGCAAGCACGGCCGCGACGCCGAGCTGGACTTCACCAAGGGCGTGGCCATCACCTCCTCCGTCCACCCGAACGAGAACACCCACATCGAGAACGTCCGCTACGGCAAGGGCTCCAACCTGATGGCCCTGCTCTGCGTGCCGCAGTACCGGCAGGACGGACCCCTGCCCAAGGCGCTCGCGGCGGCCCTGGCGTTCCTGCGGCACCCGATCCTGGTGGCGCGCACCGCCACCACCCACCGCTGGTCGGAGCGGACGATCATCGGTCTGGTGATGCAGTCGCTGGACAACTCCCTGACCACCTACCGCAAGCCCAAGGGGCTGGGGAAGGGGCTGCTGACGGCCCGGCAGGGCCACGGCGCCCCCAACCCCGACCACATCCCCGAGGGCGCGGAGGCCGCACGGCTCGTCGCCGAGGAGATCAACGGGTTCCCGGGGACGAACGTCGGCGAGTTGATGGGCAAACCGCTGACCGCGCACTTCCTGGGCGGCTGCCCGATCGGGGCCTCCGCCGAGGAGGGCGTCATCGACCCCTACCACCGGCTCTACGGCCATCCCGGGATCTCGGTGGTCGACGGCTCGGCCGTCTCCGCCAACCTGGGCGTCAACCCGTCCCTGACCATCACCGCCCAGGCCGAGCGGGCGATGTCCCTGTGGCCCAACAAGGGCGAGGAGGACCCCCGCCCCGCACAGGGCACACCGTACGTCCGGGTGCGCCCGGTCGCCCCGCGCTGGCCCGCCGTGCCGGCGCACGCCCACGCGGCCCTGGTGCTGCCCGTGCCTCCCGTCCCGCCGAGGCCCTGACCCCCTCGCCGCCGACACCCGCGCGGGCCCCGCCGAACCGGCGGGGCCCGCGGTCCCGCCGGCCACCGTCCGTCGATCGGCCGAACACGGCGAGAGAAGCCGGTGCTCCTGTCGGAGTCTTGAGGAGACGGTCCGGCAACCGCCGGGCGCCGTCCTCCTCGACGCCCGGAGAGCACCATGCGCATACGTCACCGGGGAAACCGCGCGGTCCTGGCCGCGCTCGCCGTACTGCTCGCCGGCTGCTCGGCGGCCGGCACCACCGAGACCGGACAGCCAAGGGAGCGGGCCGTGGAGGCACCGCTGGACGACAGAGCCCCCAAGGAGCCCGGCGAGAACGGGGCTCCGATGCCCTCGGACGGGTCCGAGTGGGAGTCCGGCTCCGCCGACCCGGCGGAGGTGGGGGCCAACGAACTCGGCGTGGTCCCGGTGCTGATGTACCACCGAATAATCGACGACCCCCGGGGCGTGGACGACCGCACTCCGGAGGACTTCCGCGCCGAACTGGAACGGCTGGCACGCGAGGGCTACGTGCCGGTCACCGCCCGCGAGTTCACCGGCGGCGAGATGGACCTTCCCGCCGGGGCCCACCCCGTGGTCCTCACCTTCGACGACTCCAGCCCCAGCCAGTTCCGCCTCGGCGCCGACGGGCGCCCCGACCCCGACACCGCGGTCGGCATCCTGCTGGACGTCGCGGAACGCCACCCGGGATTCCGCCCCGTGGCGACCTTCTTCGTCAACGCCGACCCCTTCGACGACCCCGGCGGCCGGAAGACGCTCGACTGGCTCAACGACCACGGCTTCGAGATCGGCAACCACACCCTCGAACACACCCTCCTGGGGAAGGCCGACGACGAGTGGGTCCGGTGGGACATCGCCGCCAACAAGTGGGCCCTCTCCCACGCCCTGCCCGGAGTGCCGGTGGTCTCGATGGCCCTCCCGTACGGCTCGATGCCCCGGAACCGGAACCTCGCGCTGGAGGGGGAGTACCGCGGCGTGCGCTACCGGCACCAGGGCGTCTACCTGGCCGGCGCCGGCCCCGCCCCCTCGCCCTACACCACCGGGTTCGACCCCGGGGCCGTCCCCCGCATCCGCTCGCAGGACACCACCGGCCCGGACGCGTCGTACGGCTCGACGGTCTGGCTGGACAAACTGCGCGACGGCGAGGTCGAGCGGTACACCTCCGACGGGGACCCGGAGCGGATCAGCTTCCCCCGGGCCTGGGCGTCCAAGCTCGCCCCCGCCCACCGAGACGCCGCCCGGCCGTACTGACCGCCCGGCCGCACCGCCCGGCGAACCGACCGGGAGCCCGCCCGGAATCCACCGTGCCGCCCCGCGCTACCCCGCGCGGGGCGGCACGGCGACGACCTGCACCTCGTCCTCGTAGACGATCCGCCCCGGGTCCGAGGAGCGCAGACACCGGTACGCGACGCCGTGCGCGTCCAGGATCTCCAGGTAGCCGTCCACGCGCTCGATCAGGTGCCGGGCCGAGGTCTTGAACCACGCCACCGCGCCCGGGTTCACCGCCGGGTCGTAGACGGTGGGGTCGACCTCGGCGGGATTGGCGTAGGCCGCGTCGTACCAGGCGTTGGCCGCCCGGCGGAAGCGCTCCTGCGCCTCCGTCAGCCTCCCCTCCCGGGCCAGTCCGTTGACCAGGAAGAAGATCCCGGGACACACGCCCCGCTCGTTCCCGGTCGCCGCCTGGAACCTCACGTAAGCGGACTCGCCCACGCGCACTCCCCTTCCCGCTCCCGCCGCCTGCCGACGCCGGGCATGCTCCCACCCCGTCCGCCGCCCCCGCCAGGGGACGGCGGACCGGCACGTCTCAGGGCGCGTCCGGGGCGAGGGAGGCGGGGATGTCCTGCTCGACCCACACCACCTTGCCGACGGAGGTGCGGCACGACCCCCAGTTGCGGCTGAGCATGTTGATCAGTTGCAGGCCGCGACCGCCCTCGTCGCTGAGGTCCGCGCGCTGGATCCGGGGCAGGTCGGGGCCGGTGTCGGAGACCTCCAGCGTCAGCCTGTCGTGCCGCAGCAGCCGGAGCTGCCCGGGCCCGTTGCCGTACCGCAGGGCGTTGCCGACCAGCTCGCTGACGATCAGCTCGGCGACGTCGGCCAGCTCCTCCAGGCCCCAGCGGGCGAGCCGGTCGGCGACCAGGTTCCGGGCGACGGACGCGGCGGTGCCGTCCGGGGGCAGGGACCACACGCACACGTCGGCGTCGGGCCGGGGGTCCTCGGCGGCGGCCACCAGCAGGACGGACTCGTCGAGGCGCGCGGCGTCCCCCAGGGGGAGCGAGGCCGGGTCGCGGGAGTCCAGCAGCCGGTCCATCAGCGTCGGGGCGGCCTCCAGCAACCGCCCGAGCTGGGCGTCGAGGTCGCCCTCGCGCGTCTTGACCAGGCCGTCGGTGTACAGCATCAGCCGGCTTCCCGCGGGCACCGGAACGGCGACCGGGTCGTAGGGGATCACCCCGGAGCCCAGCGGCGCCCCCGTGGGCACCTCCACGCGGGTGGCGGTGCCGTCGGCGGACACCAGCAGGGGCGGCATGTGTCCCGCGCCGGCGATGGTGCAACTGGCGGTGGCCGGGTCGTAGACGGCGCACAGGCAGGTGGCGGTCTGGTCGTCCTCCAGGTCCCGGACGGCCAGGTCCAGCCGGGCCAGGACGCGTTCGGGCGCGATGTCCAGCGACAGGAGCGTACGGCCGACCGTGCGCAGCCGCCCCATCGTGGCCGCGGCCGGCAGCCCGTGGCCCATGACGTCCCCCACGACGAGGGCGGTTCGTCCGCCGGGCAGGGCCACCACGTCGAACCAGTCGCCCCCCACCCCGCTCGGATCGGGGCTCGGCGTGTAGTGGGTGAAGACCTCCAGCCCCGGCGTCTTCGGGGTGCCGCGGGGGAGCAGGCTGCGCTGGAGGGAGAGGACGTGCTCGCGCTCGCGCCCGTAGAGGCGGGCGTTGTCGATGGAGACGGCCGCCTGGGAGGCGAGCTGCATCGCCAGCTCGACGTCGGCCTCGGTGAACGGGGGGCTGCCGGGGGCGCGGATGAAGTCGGCGACCCCGAGCAGGACGCCGCGGGCGATCAGCGGAACGGCCATGTAGCTGTGCACCCCGGCCGCGCGCAGTTTGGCCGCCGCGCTCGGGGAGGGCGCCACCCGCTCGTAGTCATCGCGGCTCATCCGGCCGATGAGCACCGGTTCCCGCTCGCGCAGGCAGTGGAGCGAGAGCACCGTGTGGGGGTGGACGGAGGGCGTGCCGACCTCGTCGGGCTCCAGGTCCTCCAGCTCCTTCAGGGAGCTGACCGCGACGGCCCGGGTGGCCGGTGGCCTCGCCTCCGTCCAGCGGGCGCCGCCCTCCCCGCGCAGGACGGACTCCAGCAGGTCGACGGCCGCGCCGTCGGCCAGCTGCGGAACGGTGTAGTCGGCCAGTTCCCGCGCGGTCCGCTCCAGGTCGAGCGTCGTCCCGATCATGGTGCTCGCCCGGTTGAGCCACGCCAGCCGGGCGCGGGAGGTGCGGGGACGGGCCATCGCGGCGGTCGCGCGGCGCAGCCGCACGGGTATCGGTCCGCTCCACCGAGACCGCCGTCCGCGGCCGTCGCTGCCGTTCGCCGTCACGACTCTCCCCACTCGTCGCCCGACCCACTGGTGATTCCAGGGTCCTCCAGGTGTCGGCCGGAGGCGTGCCGGAAGACGGGGCTGATGGGCCGAACGGAGGTGTCCCCCCACGGACCGTACCGCCGGCGCCGTCACGGCGGGGCGGGAAGCGCGCGGTTGGGGGGACACGGACGGGGAGAAGAGCGGCGGGCCGCCGCACGCGTCGGCGTACGGCGGCCCGCTCGGTGCGCGGTGGGGGGAGTCACCGCGCGGCGGCCGGCCGGGTTCCGGAGGAGAGCAGCTCCCGCTCGATCTCCTCCAGACTCCGACCCTTGGTCTCGGGCACCCTGCGCACCACGAAGACGATGCAGACCACGTTCATCAGCGCGTAGAGGAGGAACGTGCCACTGCGCCCGATGTTGTCGATCATGGTGAGCGCGGTCACCGCGATCAGCAGGTCGAAGCCCCACACGGACAGGGTGGCCAGGCTCGTCGCCGGTCCCCGCACGGACAGCGGGAGGATCTCCGGGCCGATCAGCCAGACGACCGCCTGCATCCCGATGCCGTTGAAGAGGATGTAGGCGAACAGCGACAGGACGACCGTCCACCGCTGGAGCGCCGAGCCGCCGTCGCCGAGGAACGCCAGGGCCAGGACGGCCATCGCCAGACCGGAACCGGGCAGGAACCACAGCATCGTGCGGCGGCGTCCCGCCTTGTCCACCAGGATGGCACCGGCGACACCGGCGACGACCAGCATCGCCCCGATGCCGATGCCGGTCAGCAGGGCCACCGAGTCCCCGAAGCCCGCGTCCGCCAGGACGGTCGGCGCGTAGTAGACGATCGCGTTGATGCCCGTCAGCTGGGAGAACGCCGCGATGCCGATCGCCACGACCAGCGCCGGACGCACCCAGGGCCGGCGCAGCTCCCGCCAGCCGCCGCGGCCCTCGCCACGGCTGACCGCCGCGATGTCCTCGATCTCGGCGTCGACGTCCTCGCCGGGCCGCCGCAGCCTCGCCAGCACGGCGCGCGCGGCCTCCCGCCGCCCGTGCTCGACCAGCCAGCGCGGACTCTCCGGCAGCAGCGCCATGCCGACGACCAGCACGACCGCCGGGATCACGGCCAACCCGAACATCATCCGCCAGCCGCCGCTGCCGGCCAGCGCCCATCCGCACAGGAACGAGATGAGCTGCCCGATGGCGACCATCAGCTGGAACAGGACCATCAGCCGGCCCCGGATGGCCGGGGGCGCCATCTCGGCGATGTAGACGGGCACCATGTTCGACGCCCCGCCGACCGCCAGGCCCAGCACGAACCGCGAGAGGATCAGGGTGGGCACGTCCGGCGCCAGGGCGGCGGCCACGGCACCGACGCCGAAGACCACGGCGACGGCCATCACCACCTTGCGGCGGCCGTACCGCTGCGACAGCCTCCCCGCGAGCAGGGCGCCGACCATGGCGCCCACGAGGATGACGCTGACCACGATCTCCTGCTCCCGGGAGGACAGGTCGAAGTCCTCCCGCAGGTAGAGCAGGGCGCCGGAGATGATGCCGGTGTCGTAGCCGAACAGCAGACCGCCGAGGGCGGAGACGGCGGCGACGGCGTAGACCAGGAGGGGGTGGCTCCGCCCGGCCCCGGCGTCGCCCGGGGTTGCGGCGGGGACGGCCGTCCGCACGCCCCCACCGGTCGTCGCCTCAGGCATCGCCCATGACCAGACCCTCGATGGTGTGCTTCTGCGTGATGGGGGTCAGCTCGTCCACCACGGGGCAGGCGAGGTGGTCCCGCACACGCTGGGGGAGCGACTCCCAGTAGGCCCGGGTGACGGCCATGTCGTGCCGCTCGTCGTTGTTCGCCTCCGGGCCGTCGACGCCGAGCACCAGCACCGGCCGGGACTTGGCGGACTGGTTGGCCGTGCCCCGGTGGATGGTCAGCGCCGAGCGCGCCGAGATGTCGCCGCGCTTGGGGTACTTGCGCACCGCCAGCTTCTCGTAGCGCGGGTAGTCGGACTTCGGCGGGAACATCTCGTGCTCGAACTCGGGACTGTCGTCCCACTGCGTTCCGGGCGCGATCTCGAACGGGCCCATGTCCTCCTCGGTGTCCACCGTGGTGACGTTGAAGGCGAGCGAGGTGTAGCGGCGCTCCCTGCGGGTCTCCTCGGGCATCGGGAAGTCCCGGTGCCAGGGCTGGTTGACGGCGCCCTCCAGCGGGACGTCGAAGCCGAGCTCGACGATCCGGTAGTCGGGGCCGAGGACGGCCGTGCACAGGGAGCGCACCCAGGGGTGGTCCACCAGGCCGACGAAGTCGCGGATCTGCTCGGGGTGGATCTCCACGTAGTAGCGGTTGGGGCCGCGACCGACGGCGCCTCCGGGGCGGGAGAGGGCCTCCTCGAACGCGGCGGCGATGTCCTCGCCGAGCCGGTCGGCCCACTCGGGGGAGAACGCTCCCTTGCGCGCGGTGATGCCGTCCCGGTAGAGCGCCTCGACGTCCGCCGAGACGTCCACGTCCAGGGCGTGATCCGTTCCTGCCGTCATCTCTGCCTCCCTTGGCGGTGATGGGTTGCAGGCCATATTCCGTGGTTGCATGCAACGTTGCAATAGGGGTGGCGGAGTCATCCACGTCACATTCGCGTCACGTGCGCGTCACTTCCGCACCGCGCCCCGAGGCGCCGCGGGCGCATGGGAACATGGCCGCGTGAGAAGCAGCCTGAAAGATGTCGCCGCGCGCGCGGGGGTGTCCGTCCGTACCGTGTCGAACGTCGTCAACGGCTCGGCTTCCGTCTCCGAGAAGACCCGCGCGCGCGTCCAACAGGCCCTGGACGAGCTGGGATACCGCCCCAACCTGGCGGCCCGCAGCCTGCGGGCGGGGCGCACCGGGCTGATCGGGCTGGTGATACCCGAGATCCACTCGCCCTACTTCGGGGAGTTGGCGGGGCTCCTGGTGGAGGCCGCGCAGCGCCGCTCCTGGACGGTCATCATCGACCAGACGCACGGCCGCGCCGACGAGGAGCGCCGGCTGTTGAAGGGGACGCACGCCCCGATCGTCGACGGCCTGATCATCAGCCCCTGGGCGCTGGACGCCTCGGAGCTGTCGGAGCAGGCGGGCCCCACGCCGATGGTGCTGCTCGGCGAGCGCGACCCGCGCCGGGTCGCGGACCACGTGGCCGTGGACAACGTCCTGGCGGCCGACGAGGCGACCCGCCACCTGCTGGAGACCGGCCGTCGCAGGATCGCGGCGATCGGGCCCCAGCCGGAGCTGCGCAACGGCACCGCCGAACAGCGCCTGGCCGGCTACCGCCGGGCGCTGCACCGGGCCGGCCTGACCCCCGACCCCGCGCTGGAGGTCCCGGTGCCCACGCTCCACCGCACCGCCGGCGCCCGGGCGATGGAGGAGCTGCTCGACCGCGGCGGCCCGGCCCCCGACGCGGTCTTCGCCTTCAGCGACGAACTGGCGCTCGGCATCATGCGCACCGCGCGCGACCGCGGCGTCCGGGTTCCCGAGGACCTCGCCGTGGTCGGCTTCGACGACATCGAGGACGGCCGCTTCTCGAACCCGTCGCTGACCACCGTCAGCCCGGACAAGGCGCAGATCGCCGAGAGGGCCCTGCAGTGCCTGGCCGACCGCATCTACAGCCCCGGAGGCACGGTCCCGCCCCAGCGCATCACCGTTCCCCACCGGCTGGTGGTCCGGGAGAGCTCGCGGCCGGCCGGAAACGGGAGCCGGAGCGCGGCTTCTTGACGCCCCGTCGGCGCGGTGGCTTGATGTTCCCCGATGGGAGCGCTCCCATCCTGTCGGAAGGAACGTCATGCGCAACAGACACCTCTTACGGGCGGTCCTGACCGCCCTGACGCTGACCCTGGGGCTCCTCGGCGCCGGGCCGGCGACCGCGAACGCCGCCCCCGGCCCGGTCCCCGCGAGGGCCGCGGCGGACCCGGTGCGGATCATGCCGTTGGGGGACTCCATCACCGGCTCTCCGGGCTGCTGGCGCTCGCTGCTGTGGAACCGGCTCCAGAGCACCGGGTACACGAACATCGACTTCGTGGGCACGCTCGGCCCCCAGGGCTGCGGACAGCCCCACGACGGCGACAACGAGGGGCACGGCGGCGCGCTGGTGACCGACGTGGCGAGCCGGAACCTGCTTCCCGGATGGCTCTCCGCCACGCGGCCCGACATCGTTGTCATGCACTTCGGGACCAACGACGTCTGGAGCAACCGGTCGCCGGACGAGATCCTCGCCGCCTACGGCACGCTGGTGGACCAGATGCGGGCGAGCAACCCGAACACGAAGGTCCTCGTCGCGCGGATCATCCCGATGAACCCCGACACCTGCGGCGAGTGCGGCCGGCGCGTGGTCGCGCTCAACGAGCGGATCCCCGACTGGGCCCGGAGCAAGAGCACCGGGAACTCCCCGGTGATCGCGGTCGACCAGTGGACCGGCTTCAGCACCGCGAGCGACACCTACGACGGGGTCCACCCCAACGCCTCCGGCGACGAGAAGATCGCCGCCCGCTGGTACCCGGCCCTGGCCGACCTGCTGGACCGGGAGGAGCCGGGCGACCCCGGCGACCCGGGCGACCCGGGGGAGGGAGAGGCCGCCTGCACGGCCTCGTTCCGCGCGACGTCCACCTGGCAGGGCGGCTACCAGGGCGAGGTGACGGTCCGCAACACCGGGACCGTGCCGGTCTCCGGCTGGTCGGTGCGGATCACCCTGGCCGACGGCGGCCGGATCACCCAGGTCTGGAACGGCACCCTGGACGCCGGTGCGGGCGCCGTGCGCAACGCCGCGTGGAACGGCGCCCTCGCCGTGGGAAGCGGCACGTCCTTCGGATTCATCGCCTCCGCGGGGTCCGCCTCGGCGACCGTCGGCTGCGCCGCCACCGCGGCCTGACCCCCTCCCGCACCCCCTCCTCGTCCCGCGGACCCGTGCGCCCCGGATGCGTACGCCCCGGAACCGCACGGGTCCGCGGGGCCTCAGGGGGCCGGGCGCAGTCCCAGCAGCCGTTCGACCCCGAGCACCTGGAACAGCCTGACGACGACCGGCGCGTCCACCCCGGTCACGCGCAGGGGAATGCCGGCGTCGTGGGCCTGGTGCCAGGCGCGCAGCAGCGCGTTCACCCCGGAGCAGTCGCAGAACGGAACGGCGCCGAAGTCCACGTCGATCGCGCCGTGTCCGCCGGCCAGCGCGGCGTCCAGGGCGCGCCGCAACCGTGGAACGGTGGTGAAGTCGACCTCTCCCGAGACGGACACGATCGTCCGGCCGTTGGCTGAGAAGACGACGGTGTGGAGCCCGTCGACGGCTGTCATCGGCCCTCTCGTTTCGATCTCGGCCTGTCGCCCGTTCCGACAGTAGCGCCACCGGGCGGTGACTTCACACCATGTCCTCGCGAACACCGTCGGGCCGGCCGCCGCGTTCGCGGTCGATCGCCCCCGCCGACGCCCGCCGTCGGCCGACCGCCACGAGGTCCGGTCCCCGCCCATCGCGGCCCGGGCGCCCCGCGGCGGACCCCGGACGGTGGCGGCCCGTCGGAGGCGGGGATCGAAGCCGTACGCCGCGAACCCACCGGGCGGTGGAGGCCGCCGTGGGCGGTTCCGGGGAAGGAGGAGCGGCGTCCGACGAACCCCGGCCGACCACCGGGGGACAAGCCCGACAAGGGGTGACTCGCCGAAGTGGTCGGATGCGCCGTCATCGCGGCCTCCCACGGGTCCTGTCGAGAACTCCCCACGAGAACGGCCCTGTTGGGGCTACCATCCTCGACTGTCACGCGCCGCTGCAAGCGCATCTGCACTTACAGATGTAATTGCATCGGCCGTGGCACCTGGACGCACGGTAACGGAACGTCATGGTCGCGGCTCTGCCTGAGGGGCATCCGAGGGGGGCAGCGCGGGGCCGCGGCCGGTGAGGGGCGACAATGCAGCAGATCGTCAACGGCATGCGGGCCACGGAGATCGAGGGCGCGACGTGGCGGAAGAGCCGGCGCAGCAATCCCAACGGCAACTGCGTCGAACTGGCCGCGCTGCCGGACGGCGCGGTGGCGGTGCGCAACTCCCGCCACCCCTCCGGGCCCGCCCTCGTCTACACCCGTGAGGAGATGATCGCGTTCCTCCAGGGCGCCAAGGACGGCGACTTCGACGACATGGTCGGGTGAACCGGGCGAACCCGGACGAGGGGGCGACCGGAAGGCCGAGCGAACCGGCACCCGAACGGGGAGGTCGCTGTACGGGGTGGTGGCCACGGTGGCACACTGAGTGTCTGTCCCTTCACTCAGGAGAGCACGCATGGCCGCCGAATCGAGCCACTCCTTGTCGATAAAGCGCTACATCGAGCATCCCAAGGGGAGCCCGACGGTCCTGCGACTGGTGGTCGGTGCCCAGCTGCGGCGGCTGCGCAAGGAGCGCGGCATCGGCCTCGACGAGGCGGCCAAGGCCATCCGCGGTTCCAGCGCCAAGATCAGCCGACTGGAGCGGGGCCAGGGGGCCTGCAAGGAACGTGACGTGGCGGACCTGCTCACGCTCTACGGGGTGCTGGACGAGGACGAGCGGGCGGACTTCCTCGCCCTGACCCGCAAGACCGGCGCCCGCGGGTGGTGGCACCAGTACAGCGACGTCCTGCCCGGCTGGTTCGACCGGCACATCGGTCTGGAGGAGGCCGCGGCGATGATCCGCACCTACGAGGTGCAGTTCGTCCCCGGCCTCCTCCAGACCGAGGAGTACGCCCGCGCCGTGATCCTCCTGGGCCACCCCCGCGCCTCCGCCGAGGAGAACGACCGGCGCGTCCGGCTGCGGATGGAACGCCAGGAACTGCTCTTCCGGAAGGACGCTCCCCGGCTGTGGGCCGTCCTCGACGAGGCGGCACTGCGCCGCCCGCTGGGCGACCGCCGGGTGATGCGCGACCAGCTCCGCCATCTGATCGAGATGGCCCGACGGCCGAACGTCACGCTCCAGGTGGCGCCGTTCGACATCGGCGGTCTGGCCGCGGCGGGCGGGCCGGTGACCATACTCCGCTTCCCGGAGCCGGACCTGCCCGACATCGTCTATCTGGAGCAGCTGACCAGCGCCCTCTACCTGGACAAGGAGGAGGACGTCGACCACTACCTGTCGATCATGGATCGGCTGTGCGCCGCGGCCGAGACACCCGCGCGCAGCGTGGAGTTCCTGAAGGAACTCCTCGACCGGCTCGACTGATGCGCGGCCTGCCGCGGGCGTGCGCGGCAGGCCGCGCATCTCAGAGCTTGCGGCCGACGCCCCCGTACTCCTGCCACTCCCAGGTCCGCTGCCTGGGGCCGATGTCGGAGTCGGGCCGCCAGGTGGACACCTCCACCAGACCGGGCTCCAGGATCTCCAGCCCCTCGAAGAACCGGTGAACCTCCTGGGGCTCCCGGACCCTGCCCCATTTGCCGCCGGTGCTCTTGTCCATGAACTCGGTCACGGCCCTGCGCGTCTCGGGGTCCTCGCTGACCAGTTGGCAGATGACGAGGAGGCTTCCCGGCGCCAGCCGGTCGGCCACCCTCTTCATCAGACCGGCCGGGTCGCTGGAGTCGGGGATGCAGTGCAGCACGGAGTTGAACAGCGCGGCGACGGGCCGGTCGAAGTCGATCAGGCGGAGGGTGTCCGGGTGGCCGAAGATGCCGTCGGTGTCCCGCATGTCCGCCTGGATGACGGTGGTGTTCTCGTTCTCCTCCAGCAGGGCGCGGCCGTGGGCCAGGACGATCGGGTCGTTGTCCACGTAGACCACGCGGCACTCCTCGTCCACCCGCTGCGCGACCTGGTGGACGTTGTCCTGGGTGGGCAGGCCGGAGCCGTGGTCGATGAACTGGCGGATGCCGTACTCCTGGGCCAGGACGCGCACCACGCGCCGCAGGAACCGGCGGTTGTTCAGCGCCAGCGCCTGGGTGCTGGGGACGACCTTGAGGAGTTCCTCGGCGGCCTCGCGGTCGACGGCGTAGTTGTTCTTGCCCCCCAGGTAGTAGTCGTACATGCGCGCGGCAGTGGGCACGTTGACGTCGATCCTGGTGGACAGCGGTTCCTTGGCCTGACTCATCCGGGCCTTCACAACCTTCCCGCCTGGAAGAAGCGTTGGGGACAGGGCGGCACTCAACGAGTGGGGAACCATGCTGCCAGGCGGGGACGTTTCCTCACCGCGGAAAGCCCACATCTCGTGGGCGGGGAGTGATGGAGATGTTGTGAAGGCACACCGGAAACAGGTGTGAAACGGGCCGTCGCCCCACGGCCGGGGCGGTGGGACGGCCCGCTCGGCCGCCCCACCGCCTCGCACCGTCCGACGTCGCGGACGGCCGGCCCGCCGTCAGGACGTGGGCGCCACCCCCGTGGCCGCCTTGTCCGCGTCGGTCGCCGCGTCGGTCGCCGTGGCGGTCCGCCCCAGCCGTCCGGCGAGCGGGACCAGGGCGATCACCACGGCCCCCGCCACCCCGGCGAGGGCGAACATCGTGAAGCCCCACCCCTCGGCGCCGTTGGCCAGCAGGATGCCGCCCAACCAGGGGCCGACGACCGCGCCGGTGCGGCCGACGCCGGTCACCCAGCCCAGCCCGGCGGCCCGCTCGGCCGGCCCGTAGACGGTGTGGGTGGCGGCGTAGACCATGGTCTGGGCGCTGAACAGCCAGATGCCGGTGACGAACACCACCACGTACGTGATCCACAGCGGCAGGTGCGCCCCCATCAGCAGGGCGCCGCAGGCCGTCAGCAGGAACCAGATCGCCGAGACCCGCACCGCGCCGAAGCGGTCGGCGGTCCGTCCGGCGATCAGCATGCCGACGATGCCGCCCGCGTTGACGACCATCAGGAAGCTGACCGAGGAGGTCAGGCCCCAGCCCGAGGCCCGCATCATCTGCGGCAGCCAGGTGCTCACGCCGTAGACCAGCAGCAGACCGCAGAACGAGGCGACCCACAGCAGCGGGGTGGCCCAGCGCGACCCCGGCCGGAACAGGGCGAGCACCGCCGCCCAACGGCCCTTGGCGCCACCGGGCGGGGCCTCGGCGGGACGCGGGCGCTCCATGCCGTACCGGTCGGCGATGGCCTCGGCCTCGGCCCGGCGGCCCTTGGCGAGCAGCACGCCGGGGGACTCGGGGAACCAGCGCAGCAGCAGGGGCACGGCGATGAGACCCGGCAGCACACCGGCCCAGAACACCGGACGCCAGCCGTACTCGGGCGCGATCGCCAGGCCCAGGCCCGTGGCGGCCATGCCGCCCGCGTGGTACGAGGTCATCAGCAGGCCGGTGGACAGCGCCGCCCGGCGCGGCGGGGCGAACTCCAGCACCACGGCGAGGCAGATGGGCATCAGACCGCCCAGGCCCAGACCGGCGAGGAAGCGTCCGGCGCCGAAGAGGGCGACACCGCCGGCCAGCGCGCACACCGCGGAACCGACCGAGAACAGCACGATGCTGGTGATCAGCGTGGCCCGGCGGCCGAGCCAGTCGGTGACGTTGCCGGCGACCAGCGCGCCGATCAGCATGCCGAACGTCGTCCAACTGCCGATGGTGCCGGCCGAGCCGGGGGTGAGGCCCAGGCCGGGGTCGTCGAGCATGTGCGGCATGACCGCGCCGTAGATGTTGACGTCCATGCCGTCGAAGAAGACGGCGAGCCAGCTCAGGGCGAGCACCACCGCGACCGAGCGGAAGCTGTGGGTGCGGCCGGACGCGGCGCCGGACGCGGGAGACGGGGGTGAGGTGGACATGGGAATCCTCGGGGACGGGGGAGGGAGAGGGAGGAAAGGGGGGAGGAGGGTGTGGCCGACCGGGGGTCGGGACGCCGCGCGGACCTGCGGCGTCCCGACCCCGACGGGTTCGAGGGTGTGTGCGGCCCCGGCCGGCTCAGAACGGGTAGTGGGCGTGCCGGCCGGCCAGGGTGACCCAACGGGTGGCGGAGAAGGCCTCGATGCCCCAGCGACCGCCGAACCGGCCGTGGCCCGAGGCCCCCACGCCGCCGAAGGGCGCCTGCGGCTCGTCCGCCACCGACTGGTCGTTGACGTGGACGATGCCGGTCCTGATCCGCCGGGCGACGGCCAGCCCGTGGGTGCCGTTCTCGGTGAGGATGCCGCAGGTGAGCCCGTGCTCGGTGTCGTTGGCGAGGGCCACGGCCTCGTCGTCGTCGGCGAAGGTGTACAGGGCGCAGACCGGGCCGAACGCCTCGCCGTGGTGGAGGTCCATCTCCGGGGTGACCCCGGTGAGGACGGTGGCCGGGTGGACGGCGCCGTCCGGCTCGCCGCCGCCGGTCAGCACGGTCGCGCCCTTGTCGACGGCGTCCTTCACCAGGGCGGCGACGCGCCGTGCGGCGTCGGCGCTGACCAGGGGGCCGACCACGGTGGCGGGGTCGGCGGGCGAGCCGGTCGGCAGCGCGGCGACCTTCGCGACGAACTTCTCGGTGAACTCCTCGGCCAGGGACGCGTGGACGAGCACCCGGTCGCCCGACATGCAGATCTGTCCGGCGTTCATGAAGACGCCGAAGACGGCCGCGTCCACCGCGTAGTCGACGTCGGCGTCCTCCAACACGATGATGGCGTTCTTGCCGCCGAGCTCCAGGACGGCCGGCTTGATGTGCCGGGCGGCGTGGGTCCCGATGATCCGTCCGACGCCGGTGGAGCCGGTGAAGTTCACCGCCCGCACCGCCGGGGCGGCGATCAGCGCCTCGGCGACCGCGGCGGCGTCCTCGCGCGCGTTGCTGACCACGTTGAGCACGCCGTCGGGCAGTCCGGCCTCGCGCAGCACGTCGGCGACGAAGTAGCCGCAGGCCAGCGGGGCGTCCTCGCTGGGCTTGCACACCACCGTGTTGCCGGCCGCCAGCGGGGCGGCCACCGCCCGGACGCCGAGGATCAGCGGGGCGTTCCAGGGGGCGAACGCGGCCACGACGCCGAGCGGCTCGCGCACCGCGAGGCCGAGCGCGCCGGGCTCCTGGGCGGCCAGCACCTCGCCGCGGGGCGCGGTGACCGAGGCGGCGGCCTCGCGGAGGATGTCGGAGGCGAGCCGCACGTTGAACATCGCCCACGGCAGGGTGCCGCCCGCCTCGCCCGCCATCAGCTCCACGGCCTTCTCCCCGCGGGCCTGGAGCAGGTCGGCGGCCTTGAGCAGGAGCGAACGCCGCTCGAACGGGCCGACCTCGGCCCACGCGGGGAAGGCCGCCTCGGCGGCCGCCACGGCCCGTTCCACGTCCTCGGGCCCGCCCGCGGCGACGGTGGCGTACACCTTCCCGGTGAAGGGGTCGACGTCCTCGGTGGTGCGCCCGGATGCGGCCGGCACGTCTTTGCCGTCGATCAGCAGGTTGCGGTGTACGGACATGGGAGAGCTCCTTCGCTCAGCACCGGGGCAGGGCCCCGGGCCGCACCGGGGCGGGCAGATGTTCGCCTGGTGAACTTTAATTCGAAACTACCGGCGCAGGGGAGTCTGCGAGCTGTTCGAAGGCGTGTCAAGAGGCTGTGCGCACCGTGGACGGTCCGCCGCGGAACGAGGCGCTCCGGTCGGCGGGGGCGCGGCGCCCGGACGGGCGCGCCGACGGGCTCCCGCGAGGGCCGGGAGGGGAGGGGCGGCGAGGCCCGTCAGGTGGAGTCGCGGACGACGAGCGAGGTGGGGAGGACCACGTGGTGCCGGGCGCTCCCGGGCGCCTCGATCTCCCGCAGCAGGAGCTCGGTGATCGTCCGGCCGATCTCCTCCACCGGCTGCCGCACGCTGGTCAGGGGCGGGTCGGTGTGCCGGGCGACGATCGAGTCGTCGAAGCCGACCACCGCCACGTCGTCCGGAACCCGTCGTCCGTGTCCGCGCAGTTCGGCGAGCGCCCCCGCGGCCATCACGTCCGACGCGGCGAAGACCGCGTCCAGCCCGGGGTGGCGTTCCAGGAGGGCGCGCATGGCGGAGCGGCCCCCCTCCTCGGTGAAGTCGGCGGGTTCGACCAGGGACTCGTCGACCTTCCGGCCGGCGTCCCGCAGGGCCTCCCGCCAGCCGCGCAGCCGGCTGTTGCCGACGTCCATGTCCAGGGGGCCGGCGATGGTGGCGATCCCGCTCCGGCCCCGCTCCAGCAGATGGCGGACCGCCGCACGGGCGCCGCCCACGTTGTCGGAGTGGACGTGGTTCAGCGACTCGGCGGGGGACCGGCGGCCGGCCAGCACGGTCGGCAGCCCCAACTCCTCCAGCAGACCGGGCAGCGGGTCGTCGCGGTGCACCGAGACCAGCAGGACGCCGTCCACACGGCGCGCGGCGAGGAAGCGGGTGAGCTGGTCCAGTTCGCGCCGGTCCCGGACGAGGGTGAGCAGCAGTTGGATCTGGGTGCCCGCCAGCGCGTTGCTCACCCCGCGGATCACGGCGGAGAAGTAGGGCTCCGAACCCAGCCGGCTCTCCGACTCGGGGACGACCAGGGCGATGGAGTCGGTCCTGCTGGTGACCAGGGAGCGGGCCACGGAGTTGGGCACGTAGCCGAGTTCGGCGATCGCCGCCTGTACCGCCGCCCTGGCCTCGTCGCTGACCAGAGGAGAGCCGTTGAGGACCCGGGAGACGGTGGTGCGTCCCACCCCCGCCCGCGCAGCCACGGTTTTGATGGTCGGCCGCCGAGTGGCCCCCATGGCCTGTCCGCCTTCCTCGTCCCGTCACGCCGAGTACAGCGCTCACCTGCGCATTGTGCCAGAAGACGGAGCCGCGGCCGGTTCGGAGGCGAGGTGCCCGACGGCGCCTCCGAACCGGAATCGTCTCCCCCTTCTTGACATCGACCTTCCGGACCGAGAGTCTTCCACAACCTAATGGGAACGCTCCCACCTGCGAATGGGAACGTTCCCACCACCATCGTCGGGCAGGGGACGGCCCGACGAGTTCGCACCGCGGCGCTCCGGCGCCGCCGCAGGGAGGACGCCATGGGCAGGGCCCGCACACTGTTCGGCACCAGAGTCGTGGCCGTCGTCTCGGCCGCCGCCCTCACGCTCGTCGCGGGCTGCTCGGGCGGCGACGACGACGCGAGCGGACGGACGAAGGACGGCAAGACCGTCGTCACCATGGGCCTGTTCGGCGTCATGGGCATCAAGGAGACCGGGCTCCTGGAGAAGTACATGAAGGAGAACCCGGACATCGTCATCGAGGCCGAGGTGGCCGGCGACGAGCAGACCTACTACACGGCGCTGCAGACCCGGCTCGCGGCCGGCAGCGGACTGAAGGACATCCAGGGCATAGAGATCGGCCGCGCCAAGGAGCTCGCCGACACCCGCGCGGACAAGTTCGTCGACCTCTCCGCCGTCCCGGACACCGACCACTTCCTGCCCTGGAAGCAGAACCAGGTCACCACCGGCGACGGCAAGGTCATCGGCCTGGGCACGGACATCGGCCCCATGGCGGTCTGCTACCGCAAGGACATGTTCGAGAAGGCGGGCCTGCCCACCGACCGCGAGGAGGTCGCCAAGCTGTGGGAGGGCGACTGGTCGAAGTACGTCGAGGTCGGCCGGGACTTCAAGGCCGGGTACAAGGGTGACGGCGTCGCCTACATGGACAGCGCCAGCGGCCTGTTCAACGCCATGATCTACGGCCACTCCGAGCAGTTCTACAACAAGGCCGGCGAGCTGATCCACCAGGACAACCCGGTCGTCAAGGACGCCTGGGAGCTGGCCTCGGAGGCCGCCACCCACGGGCTGACGGCCAAGCTGCGCCAGTTCCAGCCCGGTTGGGACCCCGGCCTGGCCAACAGCACCTTCGCCACCGCCGTCTGCCCGGCGTGGATGCTCGCCCACATCAGCGAGAAGGCGGGCGAGGCCAACAAGGGCAAGTGGGACGTGGCCAGGGCCCCCAAGGGCGCCAACTGGGGCGGCTCCTTCCTCGGGGTGATGGAGAACAGCCCGGTGAAGGAGGAGGCCAAGAAGCTGGTGGCCTGGCTGACCGCCCCGGAGCAGCAGGAGCACATCTTCAAGGAGATCGGCAACTTCCCCTCCTCCGAGGAGGCCCTGGAGTCCCCGACGGTGACCGAGGCGACGTCCGAGTACTTCAGCGGCGCCCCGATCGGGCGGATCTTCGGGGCCGCGGCCAAGGAGATCCCCGACGAGCAGGTGCTCGGCCCCAAGGACGGCACCATCAAGGACACCTTCTCCCAGGGCCTCCAGCTCGTCGAGCAGGGCAAGAGCCCGGAGGAGGCGTGGAAGACCACGGACGAGCGCATCAAGAAGGCGGTCGACTGACCCGGCCCGCCCACCCGCGAGGTCCCCGACGGCCGGTGCCTCCCCGCGCGGCCGGCGGGGACTTCCTCTCCACCACGCACTCCAGGAAGGAAGCCCTCCGTGGCCACCTCCACCCCGGCACCCGGCGTCGGTGGGCGGCAGAGCGCCCCGACCGGCCCCGCCAAGGAGCCCTCCGGCCGTGACCGGGCGAACCCCCGGCAGGCATGGCGCACCCTCCTCCACCGGTTCGACATCAAGGCGGCGCCCTACGCGTTCGTCGCCCCCTTCTTCGTCGTCTTCGCCGCCTTCAGCTTCTACCCGCTGCTCTACACGGCCTGGATCTCCCTCCACGACGTGGAGCTCGCGACCATGGACGTCATGCAGTGGGAGGGCTTCGGGAACTACACGGAGCTCTGGCGGGACGAGCGCTTCTGGAACGCGCTGACGAACACCTTCACCATCGGCGTGATCTCCACCGTCCCGCAGCTCCTGATGGCCCTCGGCCTGGCCCACCTGCTCAACTACAGGCTGCGGGGCTCGGGCTTCTTCCGGGTCGCGGCCCTGACGCCCTACGCGACCTCGATCGGCGCCGCCGCCTTGGTGTTCACCATGCTCTTCGAGCGCGACTTCGGAATGATCAACTGGTTCCTCGGCCTGTTCGGAGTCGACGACGTCGACTGGGAGAACGCCAAGTGGCCCGCCCAGTTCGCGATCTCCTCCATCGTGATCTGGCGGTGGACCGGCTACAACGCCCTGCTGTACCTGGCGGCGATGCAGGCCATCCCCCGGGAGCGGTACGAGGCCGCCGCCATCGACGGCGCGTCGCGCTGGCAGCAGTTCACCAAGGTCACCATCCCCGGCATCCGCTCCACCGTCGTCTTCACCATCGTGCTGTCCACCATCGGAGCCACCCAGCTCTTCGGCGAACCGCTGATCTTCGGCCAGGGCCCGAACGGCGTCAGCGGCGGAGCGGACAACCAGTACCAGACGCTCGGCCTGCTGCTCTACGAGGAGGGCTGGAAGAACTACGAGATGGGGCGGGCCGCCACGGTCGCCTGGGCGATGTTCCTCCTGCTGATCCTCGTCTTCGCCCTGCAACGCGTCGTCAAGCGCCTCACGTCCCGTACGTCCTGACCAGGGAGCGGTAAACCCATGACCACCGACACCGCCCGCCCCCGGGCGGACGCACTCGAGCCGCTCACGGGCGTCGCCCCGCCCCGGAACCGTCGGCTCCGCCTGTCCCTGCGGCCGAGGGCCGGAGAACAGCACAAGGCCGGGCCCGTCGCCTACGCGCTGCTCGCCGTGGCGGCGCTGCTCTCCCTGTTCCCGCTGTACTGGACGATGGTGGCGGCCTCGACCGACAACACCCGCGTCTCCCAGACGCCGCCGCCGTTCCTGCCCGGGCCGAACCTGCTGAAGAACCTCTCGGCCGCGTGGGAGGACGCGGCGATGGGCAAGGCCCTGATCAACAGCTTCATCGTCGCCACGACGATCGCCCTGTCCACCGTGCTCTTCGCCACCCTGGCCGGCTTCGCCTTCGCCAAGCTCCGCTTCCGCGGACGCGACATCCTGATGATGCTGGTCATCGGGACGACGATGGTGCCGCCGCAGCTCAGCGTCGTCCCGCTGTTCATGATGATGACCGAGCTGGGGTGGGGGCAGAAGCTGCCCGCGGTCATCTTCCCCACCCTGGTGAGCGCCGTCGGCGTGTTCTTCATGCGGCAGTACCTGTCCGAGGCGCTGCCGGACGAACTCGTCGAGGCCGGCCGCGTGGACGGCGCGCACAGCCTGCGGATCTTCTGGAGCATCGTTCTGCCGGTCGCCAGACCGGCGATGGCCGTGCTGTTCATGATCACGTTCGTGCACGCCTGGAACGACTTCTTCTGGCCGTTCATCGTGCTGGACATGACCAACCCCACGATCCCGGTCGCCCTGACCCAGCTCAGCTCGGGCTACATCCGCGACCAGTCGCTCATCATGGCCGGCGCCCTGCTCGGCACCCTCCCGCTGTTGGTCGTGTTCGTCGTCTTCGGCAAGCAGATCGTCGGCGGCATCATGCAGGGCGCGGTCAAGGGCTGACCTCCCCGGGCGTTCCCCCCGAGCACCTCCTCTCGTTCTCCATCCGTACCACCGCCGACCAGGAAGGACCTTCCTTGGCCACCGCATCCCGCACCGCCGAGCCCGACCCGGAGACCCGAGGCGTCCGCGCGTTCCCGCCCGGCTTCCTCTGGGGCACCGCGACCGCCGCCTACCAGATCGAGGGCGCGGCCGACGAGGACGGCCGCACCCCCTCCATCTGGGACACCTACTCCCACACGCCCGGCAGGGTACGCAACGGGGACACCGGCGACACCGCCTGCGACCACTACCACCTCTGGCGCGAGGACGTCGCGCTCATGGCCGACCTCGGCGTGGGCGCCTACCGCTTCTCCGTCTCCTGGCCGCGCGTCCAGCCCACCGGCCGCGGCCCCGCGTCGCCCAAGGGCGTGGACTTCTACAGCCGTCTGGTGGACGAACTGCTGGACAAGGGCATCCAGCCCGTCGTCACCCTCTACCACTGGGACCTGCCCCAGGAGCTGGAGGACGCCGGCGGCTGGCCGGAGCGCGACACCGCGCACCGCTTCGCCGACTACGCGGGGCTGGTCGCCGACGCCCTCGGCGACCGCGTGACGACGTGGACGACGCTGAACGAGCCGTGGTGCAGCGCCTTCCTCGGCTACGGCTCCGGCGTCCACGCCCCCGGCCGCACCGACCAGGCGGACGCGCTGCGCGCCGCCCACCACCTCAACCTCGCCCACGGCCTGGGCACCCGCGCCCTGCGCGACCGGCTGCCCACGGGCGCGCGGACGTCCGTCACGCTCAACCTCCACCACGTGCGGTCCCTGACCGACGGCGACGCCGACCGCGACGCGGCGCGCCGCATCGACGGCGTGGCCAACCGGATCTTCACCGGACCCATGCTGCGCGGCGAATACCCCGAGGACGTCCTGCGGGACACCGCGCACCTGACGGACTGGTCGTTCGTGCGCGACGGCGACACCGAGACCATCCACCGGCCCCTCGACTTCCTGGGCGTCAACTACTACAGCCCCACCCTCGTCTCCGCCGCCTCCGGCCCCGGCTCCCACACCGCCGACGGGCACGGCGTGAGCGACCACAGCCCCTGGCCGGGCGCCGACGACGTGGCGTTCCACCGGTCGCCCGGCACCACCACGGCCATGGGCTGGGCGGTGGACCCCGACGGTCTGTACGAACTGCTGCTGCGGGTGAAGGGCGACTTCCCCGAACTGCCGCTGGTGATCACCGAGAACGGGGCGGCGTTCGACGACTACGTCGACCCCGAGGGCCGGGTGCACGACCCGGAGCGGATCTCCTACCTGCACGGCCACCTCGCCGCGGTGCACCGGGCCATCGAGGCCGGGGTGGACGTCCGCGGCTACTTCCTGTGGTCCCTGCTGGACAACTTCGAGTGGGGGCACGGCTACAGCAAGCGGTTCGGCGCGGTGTACGTCGACTACGCCACCCGCCGGCGCATCCCCAAGCAGAGCTTCCACTGGTACGCCCGTGTGGTCCGCGACGGCGCCCTGCCGCCGGACCCCGGCGCGGGGGCCTGACCGCCCTCCCCGCGCGGACCCCGCGGGCCCGGCCCCGAACCGTCGGCCGGGCCCGCGGGCGCGCCCGTGCCCGTGCCCGTGCCCGTGCGGGGAGGGTGGGGGACGCGGAACCCCGGAAGGAGGCGGCCCGGCGCCGGCCGAGACGGGCAGGTTCCGCCACGGCGGTGTCCTGCCGGAGGCCGCCCACCTGCACCGGGACGGACTCGACCCGCCCGAGAAGGTGTTGCCCACCCCCTGCCCGGCGGGCCGTTTCCGCCGTCCCCGCATCCTGGCGGACCTCACCCGGCCGGCCGCCCGCGGTCTCAGCGGCGCCCTCGCCACAGCCTGAACCGGGACCGCCGGGGCGGCGGGTCCGCGTGCGGCCGGCCCGTGCCGGGGGAGTCCCCGCCCGGGGAGCGCCGCTCGCGCCACTCGCGCACCACCTGCTCGACGTCGAAGGGCGCCGGCCCGAGCGGCGGGCCGGGCGGCGGCATCCTGCGCGCTGCGCGGATCCTCTCGTTGATCTCCGCCACGATCCGCCGCACCCGGGCCTCCGAGGGGGCGCGGAGGGCGGCCTCCAGGGCGTCCTCCGCCTCCTTGCGGAGGGCGAGCGCCGGCAGCAGGAAGGACAGCCCCTCGCGGTCCATCTTCTTCTTGACCCACCACAGGTCGTCGTACGGGGCGTCCAGGTCGGGAAGGGGCTTGCCGGCCCCCGGGAGGTTGTCGAACTCGCCCTGCTCGGCCGCCACACGGATCTGGCGGTCCACCCACGTCTCGAAGCTCACTCCGGGCGGTTTGCGTTCGGTCACGGTGGGCTCCTCCCTGGACGCGGCCGTGCCGTGGCTCTCGACCCGACACGGCCATGGTAGGGGCGCGGACGGCCGCCCGGCCGGTCCGGGAGGCCCGCCGGGCTCACCCGGCGAAGGACAGGACCGTCTCCACGGTGTCCGCCTCCGCCGCCGTCTTGTCCTCCCGGTGGCGCAGCACCCGCGCGAACCGCAGCGTCACCCCCTCCGGATAGCGCGGGGAGCGCTGCACCCCGTCGAAGGCGACCTCCACCACCAGCTCCGGCCGCACCGTCACCGTGAACCCGTCGTCGTCGGTGGCCAGTTCGAGCAGCCGCTCGGTCTGCCAGGCCAGCATGGCGTCGGTGAGGCCCTTGAAGGTCTTGCCGAGCATCGCGAAGGAGCCGTCCGGCCGACGCGCGCCCAGATGGAGGTTGGACAGCTTCCCCGTACGCCGCCCGTGTCCCCACTCGGCGGCCAGCACCACCAGGTCCAGGGTGTGCACCGGCTTCACCTTCAGCCAGGACGCCCCGCGCCGCCCCGCGCCGTACGGGGAGTCCAGCGCCTTGAGCATCACGCCCTCGTGGCCGCGGACCAGCACCTCGTCGGCGAACTTCCGGGCCGCGGCCCGGGCCCGCTCGTCCCCCGGGTCGTCCACGACCACGCGCAGGACCCGCATCGGCTCGGGCACCACCCGGGCCAGCTCCGCGTACCGCTCGGCGACCGGCAGCGTCAGCAGATCGCGGCCGTCGACCGACAGCAGGTCGAAGAAGACGGGCGACAGCGGCAGCGACGCCCGCGCCCGCTCCACGTCCAGCCGCGAGCCGACCCGGCCCGCGACCTCCTGGAAGGGCCTGGGCCGGCCGTCCTCGCCCAGCGCGACGACCTCGCCGTCGAGGACCACCCGCTCGGCCCGCAGCTCCCGGGCGGCGGCGACCACCTCCGGGAGCCGGTCGGTGATCTCCTCCAGGGTGCGGGTGAAGATCCGCACCACCTCGCCGTCGCGGTGCACCTGCACGCGGATGCCGTCGAGCTTCTCCTCCACCGCGCACGGCCCGAGCCGGTCCACGGCCTCGTCCACGTCCCCGGCGGTCCGGGCCAGCATCGGCAGCACCGGCCGCCCCACGTCGAGCCGGAAGTCGACCAGGGCGGCGGGGCCGCGGGCCAGCAGCGCCTCGGCGACCGCGCCGAGCGAACCGCCGACCATCACCGCGCGCCGCACCTCGGCGGGCTCCGCGCCCACCGCCGCGGCCAGCCCCTCGACGGCGAACGCGTCCAGCGCCCCCTGCCGCAGCTCGCCGCCGAGCAGCCGGATCAGGAACCCCTGCTCCTCCTCGGTGGCGGCCGACAGCACCTCTCGCAGCAGCCGCCCGCGCTCGGCCTGGGCGCCCTTGCCCGACACGGCGGCGATCCCGTCCAGGGCCCGGTCGACCCGCCGTACGGACAGGGACGGCTCGGCCGCCGGGGCCGGCGGCGCGCTCAGGGCCCGCCACCCGACGCCGATCCTGCGCTGCGGGAGCCTGCCCGCCAGATACGTGATGACGATCGGGGCGTCCTCGGGGTCGGCCTCGCGGAACAGCCCGGCGAGCAGGGCGGTCTTCTCCGTGCGCGAGGAGGTCTCCGAGACCCGGCGGGAGACCCGGGCGACGTCGGCCAGCAGCATGACTCCATCCTCACCCGGACGGGCGCTCGCGGCGCAGAGCGGCGCGCGGAAGGACGTGTGCGCGGGACCGATGAGTTCCGACGCGCCGGCGGGTCCACCCCCATGAGGCCGAGCGGAGAGGAGGAGGACCATGGCACTGCTGACACTGACCGAGTTCCTGACCCTGGACGGGGTCGTACAAGGGCCCGGAGCCCCCGACGAGGACCGCGACGGCGGGTTCGAGCACGGCGGCTGGCTGGTTCCCTACGCCGACGAGGACCTGGGGCGGTTCGTGGACGAGGTCTTCGGCGCCGCGACCGGCTTCCTGCTGGGCCGCAGGACGTACCAGATCTTCGCCGCCCACTGGCCCCGCGTCACCGACGAGGACGATCCCGTGGCGTCCCGCCTCAACACCCTGCCCAAGTACGTGGCCTCCCGGACCCTGGAGAAGGCGGAGTGGCACAACTCCACCCTGCTCAAGGGGGACGTGGCGGAGGAGGTCGCCGCGCTCAAGGACCGCCTGGACGGGGAGGTGCAGATCCACGGCAGCGGGAACCTGGCCCGGAGCCTGATGACGCACGGCCTGATCGACGTGTACCGCCTGCTGGTCCACCCCGTCGTCCTGGGCGGCGGGAAGCGCCTGTTCGCCGACGGGACCGTGCCGACCGCGCTGGAGCTGACGGACTCCAGGACGACCGGCGCCGGCGTCGCGATCCACACCTACCGGCCGGCGGGGCGGCCCCGCTACGGCACGTTCGCGTTGGAGGAGTGAGGGGAGCGTGGGGACCGAGAGGGGCGGAAGGAGCGTGAAGGGGGAGGGGGAGAGGACGGCCGCGCGCGGTCCGGCGGAGTACGCGCCCCGCGAACGCCCTCGCCCCGAGGCCGGCCGTGCGCCACAGTGACGCCCATGCCGAACCGAGTCGCCGTCCTGTCCGACGTCCACGGAGTCCTGCCCGCGCTGGAGGCCGTGCTCGCCGAGCCCGAGGTCGCCGCCGCGGACCGCGTCGTCCTCACCGGCGACCTCGCCGCCGGACCGCAGCCGGTCCAGGTCCTCGACCTGCTGGCCGGACTCGGCGACCGGGCCGTGTGGATCGGCGGCAACGCCGACCGCGAGCTGGTCGAGTACCGCCGCGGGGGACGCGAGACGATCCCCGACCCGATCGCCCCCTGGGCCGCCGAGCAACTGGAGGAGGGGCACCTCGACCTCCTCGCCGGACTGCCGGCGACGGCGACCCTGCCCGTGCACGGCCTGGAGGAGGTGCTGTTCTGCCACGCCACGCCCCGCGACGACGAGGAGGTCGTCCTCGTCGACTCCCGGCTCGACCGCTGGCGGGAGGTCTTCGACGGCCTCGACGACGGCGTCCGCACGGTGGTCTGCGGCCACACCCACATGCCGTTCGTCCGCCTCGCCCACGGACGGCTGGTGGTCAACCCCGGCAGCGTCGGCATGCCCTACGGGCGGGCCGGGGCGCACTGGGCGCTGCTGGGCCCCGGCGTCGAGCTGCGGACCACCGAGTACGACGTGGAGGCCGCGATCGCCCGCCTCACCCGGGAGTCCTCCTACCCCGAGGTCGCCGAGTGGGCCGACTACTTCCTGCACGCGCGCGCCACGGACGCCGAGGTGCTGGCGGCCTTCGGACCGAGGGACGGACGCCAGAGCACGCCGTGACGCCCTCCGGCACCGGGCGGCACGGCGGAGGACGCGTGCCGCGCCGCACCGCCGCCCCGGCCCGCCCGAACACCGCGCGAAAATGGCCCGTCTACCCCCGATTCCCTTGCGAAAACAGTGAGTCGGGACACAACTCGGGGTGGGGTAGCCTCGCTGTGGTCCGCATGCTCGCCGCACCGCGAACGCGCGGATCCACGAGTGTGGAACAGCCCCGTCCGCCGTCCGACCGAGCGAGACGGACGGGGCTGCCGTACGGGGTGGGACTTGGTGGCGAACGGACGGAACGAGGGCGGAGATGGTTGACACCACGGCCGGTGAGGCACGCCCCGGAGGGCGCGTCAGAGGCGGCGCACGGAGCGTGGGCAAAGCGGGGGAGCAGGAGCTGCGCCGGCTCCTGGCCGGACTGACCGCCGTCCGGGACGGGGACTTCGGAACACGTCTGCCGGACGGTGGCGACGGCCTCCTCGGCGAGATCGCCACGGTCTTCAACGGCATGGTGGACCAGCTCTCGCTGTTCACCTCCGAGGTGACCCGGGTCTCCCGCGAGGTCGGCAGCGAGGGCCGGCTCGGCGGCCAGGCCCACGTGCCGGGCGTCGGCGGGGCCTGGCGGGACCTGACCGACTCGGTCAACTTCATGGCCGGCAACCTCACCACGCAGGTCCGCTCCATCGCCCAGGTGACCACCGCGGTCGCCAAGGGCGACCTGTCGCAGAAGATCACCGTCGACGCCAAGGGCGAGATCCTGGAGCTGAAGAACACCATCAACACGATGGTCGACCAGCTCTCGGGGTTCGCCGACGAGGTCACCCGCGTGGCCCGCGAGGTCGGCACCGAGGGCCGGCTCGGCGGCCAGGCGGACGTCAAGGGCGTCTCCGGCACCTGGCGGGACCTGACCGACAACGTCAACTCCATGGCGAACAACCTGACCGGTCAGGTGCGCAACATCGCCCAGGTGACGACCGCCGTCGCCCAGGGCGACCTCACCCAGAAGATCCGGGTGGACGCCCGCGGCGAGATCCTGGAGCTGAAGGAGACCATCAACACGATGGTCGACCAGCTCTCGGGGTTCGCCGACGAGGTCACCCGCGTGGCCCGCGAGGTCGGCAGCGAGGGCAAGCTGGGCGGCCAGGCCACGGTGCGCGGCGCGTCCGGCACCTGGAAGGACCTGACGGACTCCGTCAACGTGATGGCGTCCAACCTCACCAACCAGGTGCGCTCCATCTCCCAGGTGGCCACCGCCGTCGCCCGGGGCGACCTGTCGCAGAAGATCACCGTCGAGGCCAAGGGCGAGGTCGCCGCGCTCGCCGACGTGATCAACCGGATGGTGGACACGCTCTCGGCGTTCGCCGACGAGGTCACCCGCGTGGCCCGCGAGGTCGGCACCGAGGGCATCCTCGGCGGCCAGGCCCGGGTGCCCAACGTCGCGGGCACCTGGAAGGACCTGACCGACAACGTCAACTCCATGGCGAACAACCTGACCGGTCAGGTGCGCAACATCGCCCAGGTGACGACCGCCGTCGCCCAGGGCGACCTCACCCGCAAGATCGACGTCGACGCCCGCGGCGAGATCCTGGAGCTGAAGACCACCATCAACACGATGGTCGACCAGCTCTCCGCCTTCGCCGCGGAGGTCACCCGCGTGGCCCGCGAGGTCGGCAGCGAGGGCCGGCTCGGCGGCCAGGCGGAGGTCGAGGGCGTCTCCGGCACCTGGAAGCGCCTGACGGAGAACGTCAACGAGCTGGCCGGGAACCTCACCCGACAGGTGCGCGCGATCGCCGAGGTCACCAGCGCCGTCGCCCAGGGCGATCTGACCCGCTCCATCACGGTCGACGCCTCCGGCGAGGTGGCCGACCTGAAGGACAACATCAACTTCATGGTGCAGTCCCTGCGGGAGACCACCCGGGCCAACCAGGAGCAGGACTGGCTCAAGACCAACCTGGCCCGCATCTCCGGCCTGATGCAGGGACGCCGCGACCTGGCGGTCGTGGCCGAGCTGATCATGGACGAGCTGACCCCGCTGGTCGACGCGCAGTACGGCGCCTTCTACCTCGCCGAGGAGGACGCCTCCGGGGAGACCGAACTGCGCCTCATCGGCTCCTACGGCCACCCGGACGTGGCCGAGGGCGAGGCGCCCCGGTACCGGCTCGGCCAGTCCCTGGTCGGACAGGCCGCCCGCAGCCGCCGCACCATCACCGTCGACGACCTGCCCCCGGGCTACGTCACCGTCTCCTCCGGGCTGGGCGCCACCGACCCGACCAGCCTGATCGTGCTGCCGATCCTCGTGGAGGACCAGGTGCTCGGCGTCATCGAACTGGCGTCGGTCACCCCCTTCACCGCGATCCACAAGGACTTCCTCGGTCAGCTCATGGAGACCGTGGGCGTCAACGTCAACACCATCATCGCCAACGCCCGCACCGACGAGCTGCTGGCGGAGTCGCAGCGCCTGACCGCCGAACTCCAGGCGCGCTCGGAGGAGTTGCAGGTCCAGCAGGAGGAACTGCAGCGCTCCAACGCCGAACTGGAGGAGAAGGCCGCCCTCCTGGCCTCCCAGAACCGCGACATCGAGACCAAGAACCTGGAGATCGAGCAGGCCCGTCAGGAACTGGAGGAGCGGGCCCGGCAGTTGGCGCTGGCGTCGAAGTACAAGTCGGAGTTCCTGGCCAACATGAGCCACGAACTGCGCACCCCGCTCAACAGCCTGCTGATCCTCGCCCAGCTCCTGGCCCAGAACCCGACCCGCAACCTCACCCCCAAGCAGGTCGAGTACGCGGGCATCATCCACTCCGCCGGCTCCGACCTGTTGCAGCTGATCAACGACATCCTGGACCTGTCCAAGGTCGAGGCGGGGAAGATGGACATCAACCCCGAACGCGTCCCGCTGCGCCGCCTGCTCGACTACGTCGAGGCCACCTTCCGGCCGCTGACCACGCAGAAGAGCCTGAACTTCACGATCAGCACCGCGCCCGGGCTCCCCGTCGACCTGTTCACCGACGACTCCCGACTGCGGCAGGTGCTGCGCAACCTGCTGTCCAACGCGGTGAAGTTCACCGAGTCCGGCGGCGTCCGCCTGCGGATCGAGCCGGTCGACCCCGCCGAGGTGCCCCCCTCGGTCCGCCTGCACGGCTCGGCCATCGCCTTCCGTGTGGAGGACACCGGCATCGGCATCCCCGAGCAGCAGCTGGAGACCATCTTCGGGGCCTTCCAGCAGGCCGACGGCACCACCAGCCGCAAGTACGGCGGCACCGGACTGGGCCTGTCCATCAGCCGCGAGATCGCCTACCTGCTGGGCGGCGCCATCACCGTCGAGAGCGTCCCGGACCAGGGCAGCACGTTCACCCTCTACCTGCCCGTGGCACGCCCCGACTTCACCGGCGCCGCCCCCCAGGACGGCGACACCCCGCGGGAGGAGTCCGTCGACAGCCTGCCCGGCGAGGAGCGGACCGCCCTCATGCCGCCCCGCCCGCACAAGCGGCGGCTGCTGGTCATAGAGGACCGCCCCCGCGGCCTGCTCTCCCTGGTCGCCGAGAACGCCGTGGCCGACCTCGCCGAGGGCGGCCACGACCCGGACGGCTCCGTGGAGATCGTCACCGCCGTCGGGGAACAGGAGGCGGCCGCCGCGCTCGCCGCAGAGGCGTGCCACTGCGTGGTGCTGCAACTGGACATGGCCGACGGGACGGCGCTGCGCTTCCTGGAGGCCATGGACGGCGACGCGGCCCTGCGCCGCGTCCCGGTCCTCGCCCACAACAACCGGCGTCTGGACCCGGAGCAGGAGCGCGCCCTGCGGTCGCGCGCCGACAGCCGGCCGATGGAGCTGCTGTCCAGCCTGGACGAGCTGCGCGAGCGCATCGCCCTCCACCTGACCGCGGAGGAGCCGGGCGACGTGCTCCCGCTGGTCCGGTCCGAGGAGGCCGCCGAGCCGTTCGCGCCGCGGGAGATCGACCAGACGCTGGCGGGACGCACCGTGCTCGTCGTCGACGACGACGCCCGCAACGTCTACGCCCTCACCGGCATCCTGGAACTCCACGGCATGCACGTGCTCCACGCCGACAACGGCCGCAAGGGCATCGAGACCCTGGCCGCCAACCCCGGCATCGACCTGGTCCTGATGGACGTGATGATGCCGGAGATGGACGGCTACGCCGCGACCGCGGCGATCCGGGCGATGCCGGAGTACGCCGAGCTGCCCATCATCGCGGTGACGGCCAAGGCGATGCCCGGGGACCGGGAGAAGACCATCGCGGCCGGCGCCAACGACTACGTCACCAAGCCGCTGGACGCCCGCGACCTCGTCGCGTGCATCCGACGCTGCCTGGGCGTCTAGCCCGAGGCCCGACCCCGACCCGACCGTCGACCCCCACCTTCCGAGGAGCGCAGCAGTGGAGACCCAGCGGCCGGACGAACCCGTCCTGGAGGGCGGGCCGCCGGGGGCCGTCCCGGAGGGGGAGGCGCCCGGTGCGGGCACGCCCGCGGCGGACACCGCTGCCGTGGTGCCGCACAAGGGACCGCGGCACGGGAAGCCGCTGTACGAGGGGAGGCTCCACGAGGGGCCGCGCGGCGACGAGGCGAGGCTGGGCAGACTGGCGGCCACGGTCGAGCGGCTCCGCCGCGAGGTGCGGGAGGCCCACGCCGCGGCCGAGGGCCGGGCCCTGATCGAGATGGCCAAGGGCATCCTGGTCGAGCGGCTGGGGTGCGGGCCGACGCAGGCGGCCAGGCAACTGGCCGTCCTCGCCGACCAGGCCGGCGTCTCCCAGCTCGAACTGGCCGCCGACCTCATCGACCAGGCGTCCCGCGACCGCCTCACCGAGGCCGCCCGCGACTTCCTCACCCGGGCCGGGGAGGAGTGGGAGAGCACCGGCGGAAGCCGGACGTCCACCGACAAGGGCACCCCCTCGCTCTCGGTGCGGCTGCGCACCGCCGAGAGCGGCGCGCTGGCCGCGAGCGACACCCAGGCCGTCGCCGAGTCCCTCCTGGAGCACGCGCTGTCCCCGCTGGGGGCCACGGGGGTGGCCATCTGGGCCGCCGGCACCGACTCCTCCCTGACCCTGGCCGGTTGCGCGGGCTTCGCCGCGGAGGAGGCCGCACGGTGGCACTACGTGCCTCCCGGGGTGGCCACGCTCGCCCGCAAGGCCCTCACCGAGCGCCGCACCGTGTGGTTCCCGTCCCCCGCCGAGGTCGGGATGCCCACGCTGGGACGGCGGCAGACGCCCGACGGCTGCCGGGTGACGACGCCCGCGGGCACCGGCGGACGCGTCCTGGGCGTCCTGGAGATCTGCTGGCCCGGCCCGCTGGAGCCGCAGCCCCCGCAGGTGGAGCGGCAGATCGAGGCACTGGCCGAGCTGTGCGCCCACACCCTGGACACCCACTCCCCGGCCGTCCCCGGCGTCCAGCAGGCGCGCCCCCCGGGCATCTCGGAACTGGTGGACTTCGCCGACGGACTGCTGGACTCCGCCCTGGTGCTGGTGCCCCACCTGGACGGCGAGGGCCGCCTCGCGGACTTCCGCATCCACCACGTCAGCAGCCACTTCGTCGACCCGGCGGGCCGTCCGCGCAGCGCCGTCGCCGGAGCGCTGCTGCTGGAGGCGTACCCGCTGGCGATGGGCGAGAGCGGCCTGTTCGAGAAGATCGAGCACGTCCACGCCACCGGCGAGCCCTTCCGCGCCGAGCGGATGGTGCTGCGCGCGATGGTCGGCCAGGTGCCGCTGACCGTGGAGGCGAGCGTCAGCATCAGCCGGCACGGGGAGAACGTGCTGCTCATCTGGCGCGTGCAGGACGAGGCGGCCCGGCTGGCACGGGTGCTCCAGCACGCCCAGCGCCTGGGCCGCATCGGCGGTTTCGAGGAGAACCTCGTGACCGGCGAGATCGTCTGGAACAGCCAGCTCTTCGCCCTCCACGGGCTGCCGCCCAACGCCTCGCCCATCCCCCTGGAGCAGCTCCCGGCCCACACCCATCCCGACGACGAGGCGGCCATCGGACGCTTCCTGCGCGCCCTGCTGCACCACCGTCGCCCCGCCTCCGCCGCCTTCCGCCTCCAGCGGGCCGACGGGATCGTGCGGCACATCCGCGTGGTCGCCGAGCCCGCCCTCGACGCGGAGGGGCGGCTGGTCGTGGTGCGCGGCGCCTACCAGGACGTCTCGGCCCAGCACTGGACGGAGGTCGCGCTGGGCGCCACCCGCGACCAGCTCGCCCAGACCGAGCAGCAGGCCGCCGAGCGCAACCGCATGGCGCTGCAACTGCAGCGCGCCATCATGCCGCCCACCCGGGGACCGATAGAGGCCGAGGGCCTCCACATCGCCGTCCGCTACCGGCCCGCCGAGGAGGACCACCTGGTCGGCGGGGACTGGTACGACGCCGTCGTCCTGCCCTCCCGACAGGTCCTGCTGTCCGTCGGCGACGTGGCCGGCCACGGCATCGAGGCGGCCACCGGCATGGTGGTGCTGCGCAACGCCCTGCGCGGTCTGGCCACCACCGGCGCGGGCCCCGCCCAGATACTGGCCTGGCTGAACACCGTCGCCCACCACCTCACCGAGAACGTCACCGCGACCGCGGTCTGCGGCATCTACGACCCCGACACCCGAACCCTGCGCTGGGCCAGGGCGGGACACCCGCCGCCGGTCCTGGTGCGCGAGCAGAAGTCCACCACGCTGCCCCTGGTCGGCGGCCTCCTCCTCGGCGCCCTCCCGGAGGCCAAGTACGAGGAGGAGCGGCTGGAGCTGGAGAGCGGCGACATCCTGCTGATGTACACCGACGGTCTGATCGAGCGCCGCGACCGCTCCCTCCAGGAGTCCCTGGACCAGCTCATGGCCGTCGTCCAGGACCCCGACGCCACCCTCGAACAGCGCCTGGACCGGATGTTGACCTACAGCAACGCCGACACCGACGACGACACCTGCATCGTCGGCGTCCGGATGGACTGACCGCCCTCCCGACCTGCTCACCCCCGTCCCGACCTGCCCCGCGGCGGCCCGCCGTCCGTTTCCGGCCGTGGCCGGCGGGTACCTGCGCCGTGCACCCGAACGCGACACACGGCGAGGAGCACCGTCATGGGGAACCAGGACGACCGGAGCAGGGACACGGGCAAGGACAGGGACAGGGACCCGGCCGATCGGGGCGTCGGCGCCCACTCCGGGAAGGAGAGGCAGGCCCGGACCGGTGTCGTGCCCGGCACGGCGAGCGCCGCGGAGGGGTACTCCGAGGGCGGAACCGTCGAGGGCGAGCCGCTGAAGGGCGTCGAGGCCCGCGGCACCGACACCGAGGAGGCGCGGGAGAGGGAGGTGGGTCCCGGCGAGGACTCCCACGGCAAGCGGACGCAGTGAGGACGGTGCGGACGGCCCGCCGCGCGGGCGCTCCCCGGCCTTCCGGCCCGGACCTCGGTGCCATGGGGCGCACCGGGCGGCCGAGGGCGTCCGAGTGAGGCCGAGCGCGTCCGACGGTGTGTGAGCATGGGGCCGTGCGGACGGTGGGAGTGGACCTGGCGGCGGGGGAGCGGACGACGGCGGCGGCCGTGGTGGTGTGGAACGGCCCGACGGCCGTGGTGGAACCGCCGCGCCGGCGCTGCGCCGACGACGAGCTGATCGATCTGCTGGCCGGCCTGCGGCCCGGTGAACGCGCCGGTGTGGACTGCCCGTTCGGCTGGCCGATCCCCTTCGTCCGGGCGTTGACCGCCCACGCCGCCCACGAGACCTGGCCCGGGCGGGGCCGGCCCGGCGCCGATCACCGCGCGACACTGCGCCACCGGCGCACGGACGTGTGGGTGCGCCGGCAACTCGGGCCGGGCGCGCGCCCGCCGCTGTCGGTGTCCTTCGACAAACTCGGCGCGACGGCGGCGCGCTGGGCCCACCTGGCCGACGCGCTCGCGGCCCGCGGGCAGGAGGTGGACCGCCGTGGCACGGGCCGGATCGTGGAGGTCTACCCGGCCGCCGCGCGCCTGCGCTGGGGACTGGCCGGCGAACGCTCGATGGCCGCGCTGCGGCGGGCGGCGCCGTGGTTGGGCTGCGAGCCGGACGTCGAGCGGGAGTACGACCGCGACGAGCACGCCTTCGACGCGCTGATCGCCGCTCTGGTCGCCCGGGCCGTCGCTCGCGGGCTCACCCGGTGGCCGACGGGCGAGGACCGGGAGGCGGCCCGGATCGAGGGCTGGATCCACCTGCCCGAACCGGACAGCCTGTCGCGGTTGCCGAGGGAGGACCGCGGCCGACCGTCCTGATCAGGCCGTCCCTTCCGGATCGCGGTGGGCGATCCGGCCGGCGGGACACCCGCAAGCGGACCATGGCCTGCGGGAACGCGATCGCGTCGATCGCCTGCCGGTGAAGCCGCCACCGCCCACCGCGTTTCGGCGCCCGGTCCGCAGGGGGCGGCCTAGCGGCGGGGGTCGAGACGACCCGTCTCCTCGGGAGGCCGCCCGTACCGCCGGGCCGCCTTCCCCAGGTGGTGGAAGGCCAGGGCCAGCAGGCCGATGTCGTCCAGGTACACCGGGTCCGGCAGCAGGTCGAGGGGGAACAGCGTGTAGACGACCGCCCCCCAGAAGGCGACCTTGGTGCCCGCCGGAACGTCCTCGTCGCGCAGCAGCCGGTAGGCCCGCACGAGCCTCACCAGGAGGACGACCGCGGCGGCGAGCATCGCGACCGCGGCCGCCGCGCCGACGACGACCAGCGCGATCTGCCAGGTCTCCAACGAGCCTCCCCTCCTTCCTCGTCCTTCCTCGCCCCTCGCCCCGTGTCCTCCTTCTGTTTCCCGGTGGGGACGCGAGGACGCGTCGAACGGTTCCGCAGGTGTTGACGTGTTTCCGGCAAGCGCTTACTTTCCGGAGAAAGCGCTTGCTGACGACGGTCCGGCCGGACCGCGCAGTGCACCACCGGGCCCCGAGCCGATCCGGTGTGCCCGGCACCCCCCACGGAAAGGGGCACCCCCATGCGCTTGTCCCCGGCACGGTTGTCGCCCCCGGGAAAGAGCCGTCGCGCCACCCCACGGACCGCCCTGGCGGTCGTCGCCCTGGCCGCCTCGCTCCTGACCGCCGCGCCCACCGGGCCCGACTCCGCGGTGGCCGAACCGGCCCCGGGTGCCGCCCCGCGCGTCGCTCCGGCTGGGTCGGCCGCGGCGGACGGGTTCGCGAGCGTGGACGCGCTCGGCCAGGACGGCACCACCGGCGGCGCGGGCGGAGCGGTCGTCACGGCCACCACCACCGCGCGGTTCCTGGAGTACATCTCCCGCCCGGAGCCCCTGGTCGTACAGGTGAAGGGCACCATCACGCTGCCGACCGGCTCCACCGACGGCATGCACCCGGTGGCCTCGGACAAGACCATCGTCGGCCTGGGCGACGACGCCCGACTGACCGGCGGCGGGCTGACCATCGGCCTGCCCGTGGACGACGACGTCACCTCGCCGCCCGCGAACGCCGTCCACAACGTCATCGTCCGGAACCTGTCCTTCGACGGCGCCACGGACGACCTGATCAACGTCCAGATGTTCTCCCACCACATCTGGATCGACCACAACGACTTCTCGAACGGCGACGACGGCGCCGTGGACGTCAAACGCGGCTCGGACTTCGTCACCGTCTCCTGGAACCGCTTTCACGACCACGACAAGACGCTGCTGCTCGGACACGACGACGCCAACGCCGCCCAGGACCGCGGCCGGCTGCGGACGACGTACCACCACAACTTCTTCGACGCCTCCGACCAGCGCAACCCACGGGTGCGGTTCGCCGAACCGGTGCACGTCTACAACAACCACTACCGCGACAACAGCTACGGCGTCGCCTCCGCCATGGACGCCGGCGTGGTGCTGGAGGGCAACTACTTCCACAGCGTCAACAACCCCGCCCGAGTGGACTTCAGCGGCGACCTCGGCCGTCTGGTCGAGCGCGACAACATCCTCGTCGACTGCAACCACCCGATCGAGACCCGGGGTTCGGTGGTCGAGCCGCGCACCTACTACCCCTACACCCTCCACCGGGCGGCCGAGGTGCCGATCGTCGTCCCGGCCGGCGCGGGCGTCGGAAAGATCTGAGAGGACGGAGACGATGAGGAATCCCCACCCCGTCGGCCGTCGGAGCCTGCTCGCGGGCGCCGCGGCGACCNGCCGCGGCCCTCGCCGCCGCCGGCGCGGCCGGTCGGGCGCGCGCCTCGGCCGCCGCGGTGCGCACCGCGGACGGCTTCGCGGGCGTCGCCGCGCTGGGCCTGTCCGGCACCACCGGCGGTGCGGGCGGACCGGTGGTCACGGTCACCGACGCCGAGACGTTCCTGGACTACTGCGACCGCGACGAGCCCTACGTCATCCAGGTCTCCGGCACGATGCGGATCACCAGCAAACAGGGCGTCCGCTCGAACAAGACCATCGTCGGCCTGGGCGACGACGCGGAGATCACCGGCGGCGGCCTGGACATGTACCGCCGACACAACGTGATCATCCGCAATCTGCGGTTCACCGGAGCCGAGGACGACGCGATCAGCATCCAGCAGTCCTCGCACCACATCTGGATCGACCACTGCGAGTTCGACACCGGCGCCGACGGCCTGATCGACATCGTGCGCGGCGCGGACTACGTCACGGTCTCCTGGAACCACTTCCACGACCACAGCAAGACCATGCTGATCGGCCACTCGGACGCCAACGGCGGCCAGGACCGCGGCGCCCTGCGGGTCAGCATCCACCACAACTTCTTCGACGGCACGGCCCAGCGCCACCCGCGCGTCCGCTTCGGCGAACCGGTGCACGTCTACAACAACTGCTTCCGCGGCAACGCGCTCTACGGCGTGGCCTCCACCGAGGACGCGGGCGTGCTGGTGGAGGGCAACCACTTCGAGAACGTCGCCCACCCCGTCCACTCCGGCTACGACGAGAGCGGGCCGGGCCGGGTGGTGGAGCGGAACAACGTCTACGTGAACTGCGGCGAGCCGGAGACGCTCGGCACGGTCGTCGAGCCGCGCGCGTACTACGCCTACGCCCTCGACGATCCCTCGACCCTTCCCACCACCGTTCCGGCCGGCGTCGGCGTCGGCCGGATCGCCTGACCCCGGGAGACCGCGATGCGACACCGAAACCCCGTGCTGCTCGCCGCGGCGGCCGCGCCGGCCGGCACCCCCGCCGACCGGGCGGCGTCCGACCCCGCCGTGCTCGCCGAGTCGTCCCCCGTCGGGTTCGCGAGCGTGGACGCGCTCGGCCAGGACGGCACCACCGGCGGCGCGGGCGGCCCGACCGTGACCGTCTCCACCGCCTCGGAACTGATCGCCGCCATCAAGGCCGAGGGCCCCAGGACCGTCCGGGTGAACGACATGATCGAACTGCCGGCCGGCATGTACGACGTGACCTCGGACAAGACGATCGTGGGGGTCGGCGCCGACTCCGGCATCTCCGGCGGCGGGCTGACCATCGGCCTGCCCGTCGACGACGGCGTCACCTCGCCGCCCGCGAACGCCGTCCACAACGTCATCGTCCGGAACCTGACCTTCAAGGACGCCGCCGACGACTCGATCAACGTCCAGATGTTCTCCCACCACATCTGGATCGACCACAACGACCTGTCCGGCGGCTACGACGGACTCATCGACATCAAGCGCGGCTCCGGCTACATCACCGTCTCCTGGAACCACACCCACCACCACACCAAGAACATGCTGCTGGGGCACTCCGACGAGAACGCCGCCCAGGACACCGGCCGGCTGAAGGTCACCTACCACCACAACTGGTACGACCGCACCCCGCAGCGCAATCCGCGCACCCGGTTCGGCAACCCGGTGCACATCTTCAACAACTACTTCCACCGCAACAGCGACACCGGCCCGGCCTGCGACGCGGGCTCCGGCTGCTTCGTCGAGGGCAACTACTCCGAGGACGTCGAGGAGCCCATGACCAACAGCTACTCGGGCCCGAAGGGCTCCATCGTGGAACGGAACAACGTCTTCGTCGGGGAGGAGACCGGCGAGCCGGTCGTCGGCGGCACCGTCGACGACCCCCCGAACCGTCAAGGACATCGTGATGCGGGGCGCGGGCCCCGGCACCATCGGCCTGTAGCGCCGGGCGGCGGTGACGGCGCTCAGCGGCGGGGCGGCAGCCGGTGCAGCTCGACCTCGCGCAGCCGCCCCGCGTCCACCACCGCCGTCATGTAGGTGCAGTACGGCTGGGCGCGGCGGTCGGTGGGCGAGCCGGGGTTGAGCAGCCGCAGGTCGCCGCCGCCGGGCCGCTCGGCCGTGGTGTCCCAGGGGATGTGGCTGTGTCCGAAGACCAGCACGTCCAGGTCGGGGAAGCGCGTCGCGCACCGCTTCTCCCGCCCCTGCTTCGGCCCCGTCTCGTGGACGACGCCGAACCGCAGCCCGCCCAGCTCGGCGCGGGCGACCTCGGGCAGCCGGGCGCGCAGCTCGGGACCGTCGTTGTTGCCGTACACGCCGATCAGGCGCCGCGACCTCTCCCGGAGCAGGTCGAGCGTGGCGGTGTCCACCCAGTCCCCGGCGTGGATCACCACGTCGGCCTCGGCCACGCGCGCCGTCAACTCCTCGGGCAGCCGTTTGGCGCGCCGGGGGAGGTGGGTGTCGGACGTCAACAGCAGGAGCACGTCCCCACCGTAGCCCCGGCGCTCACCGCTCGCCGAGGGTGACGGTCCGCTTCTCGGAGAGGGCGCCCCAGGTGCCGTCCGGGAGCATGGCCCGGATGCGCACGGTGTGGGTGATGCCCGGCTCCTTCCCGGCGTAGAGGCTGTAGGAGACCCTCTCGCGGGGCGTGGGGGCGCTCCAGTTCAGGGTCGTGGCGAGTTCGCCGTCGAGGTGGATCCGGTACCGGGTGATCCGTCCGCCCGTCTTCGGCGGCACCCAGGACAGGTCGATGTGGTAGCCGTCGTCGGCGGCGCGGCCCACGGCCCGGAAGTCGGACGGCGCCGTGCCCGGGCCGCCCGACTCCCCGCCGGCTCCGGCCGTGGTGATCCTCACGGCTCGGCTCGCGGGGGAGGCGTTGTCGGCCGCGTCGCGCGCGACGACGGTGAAGGTGTAGCGGACGCCGGGCCGCAACCCGGTGACCAGCGCCGTGGTCTCGTCACCGGCCACACGGTGGATCCGGGTGCCGCCCTGGAGGATGTCGTAGGAGGCCACGCCCCGGTCGTCGGTCGACCTCTCCCAGGTCAGGGTGGCGGCGCGGGCGCCCTCGGCCCTGCCTCGCGGCCGCTCGGGCCGGGTGGGCGGGGTGCGGTCGTCGGAGGTCCGCGGAGGCGTGGTGACGGAGACCTCCGCGCTGAAGGGCGAGAGGTTGCCCGCGGCGTCCCGGGCCCGGACGGTGAAGGTGTGGGCGGTCGACGGCTTCAGCCCCTCGACGTCCACCATGTGCCGCTCGCCGGGCACGTCCTCGACCTTCTTCCCCGAGCGGTGCACCTCGTAGCCGGCGACCCCGGTGTCGTCGGTGGACCTGTTCCACATGACGTGGACCGAGGTGGCGCTGCCGGCCTGGGCGGTGACGCCGGTGGGGGCGGACGGGGGCCGCGCGTCCCCCCGCTCCGGGCCGCAGGCGGCCAGCAGCAGACAGGCGACGACCGGCACGGCGGGCCCGGACATCCGTCCCATGGACGACTCCCGTTCGACAGTGGGTTCTTCGGGGAAGACCGACGGCTTCAATGGTCTGGACATATATGACACAGGGAGCGGCCGGCGGCAAGTGGTCCGCTCCGCCCTCGATCTGACGGGCCATCGGAAATGGACGGACGCGACGGACATGCGGCGACGACCCTAGGGTGAGGTGCGACACACCGAGACACCGGGCCGGGAGAACGCATGGCACACAGGGACGACACGATCCGATGGGGCATCCTCGCCACCGGCGGGATAGCCCGCGCGTTCGTCGGGGACCTCGCGACGCTGCCCGAGGGCGAGATCATCGCGGTGGGATCGCGGACGGAGGAGGCCGCCCGCCGCTTCGCCGACGAGCACGGCATCCCCCGGGCGTACGGAAGCTGGACGGAACTCGCCGCCGACCCGGACATCGATGTCGTCTACGTCGCCACCCCCCATTCGGCCCACCTGGAGGCCGCGACCGTCTGCCTGGAGGCGGGCAAGGCGGTGCTGTGCGAGAAGCCCCTCACCCTCGATCTCGCCCAGGCCCGGCGCCTGGTCGAACTGGCACGCCGCAGACGGGTCTTCCTGATGGAGGCCATGTGGACCTACTGCAACCCGGTCGTCCGGCGCATGCTCGACCTCATCGCCGACGGGGCGATCGGCGAGGTGCGCTCGGTGCACGCGGACTTCGGCATCGTGGCGCCGGTGGACGCCTCCCACCGGCTGCGCGATCCCCGGCTGGGCGGCGGCGCCCTGCTGGACCTGGGGGTCTACCCGGTGTCGTTCGCCCACCTGGTCCTCGGCGCCCCCGCCTCCGTCGCCGCCTGGGCGCACCTGACGCCCGAGGGCGTGGACGAGACCACCGGCGTCCTGCTGGGCTACGACAGCGGGGCCGTGGCCACCCTCTCGTGCTCCATCGCCTCGGCCACCCCCACCGTGGCGGCCGTGAGCGGCACCCGAGGGCGCGTCGAACTGCCGCACGGCTTCTTCTGCCCGGAGTCCTTCGTCCTGCACCGCGAGGGACGGGAGCCCGAGGAGATCCGCCTGCCCGAGGCCCGGACCGGCGCCGGCTACACCCACGAGGCGGCGGAGGTGATGCGCTGCCTGCGGGAGAAGGAGACGGAGTCCCCGCTCGTCCCCCTGGACGGAACGCTCGCCGTGATGGGGACCCTGGACGCGGTCCGGGAACGCATAGGAGTCCGTTACCCGCACGAGTGACGACGGCGCCGCGACGCGCCGCACGGAAGGAGCCGGCCATGTCCTCCCCGGAACCTCGCCACCTGGGCGAGAACGGTGAGATCAGCGCGGTGTCCAGACCGGCCGACACGGAACCGGAACTGGTCTCGCCGTCGGGGGACCGCACCCACTGCCTCGCCACCCACGCCTCCACGGAGGCGAGTTCGGCCTGTACCGGGTGGAGACGGGGCCGGGCGCTCCCGGCCCGAGCACCCACTTCCACCGGACGATCTCGGAGTCCTTCCACGTCCTCTCCGGCGAGTCGAGCCTCTTCGACGGCGAGAACCGGACCACCGGGCGGCCGGGGGACTTCCTGTACGTGCCGCCCGGCGGGCTGCACGCCTTCCGCAACGACTCCGACGAACCGGTGTCGATGCTGATGCTCTTCACGCCGGGCGCGCCGCGCGAGGAGTACTTCGAGAGGGTCGAGGAGATGGCGCGGCGCGGCGGCGAGGAGTTCGCGGAGTTCCTCGTGCGCCACGACAGCTTCTTCACCGACCCCGGGGGAGGACCGCGGAAGGCCTGACTCCCGTCCCGGTCCCCGGGGCGGGCCCGCGTCCCGGGGACCTTTCCGCCCTGCCGGGGGAGCGCTCCCACTTTCCGGGTGCGCGCAGCACGGCTTCTCGTATCGCGTCCACGTCGCGTCCAAGAGGTTTACGCATCAAGCATCTTGACGCGCCGTCAGGGTGCATACATGATCGGCGCGATGCGTACCAAGCCACACGTGCGCCGCGAGTGTGTTCAAACAGTGAAAACAACGACCGTGACATGACCGTGTCCGACGGGAGCCGCCATGGGACAGCTGTTGCACGGAAGACCTGACCGCCGCCGACGGAAGCGAACAGCCGTCGGAACGCTCGGCGCCCTGCTCGCCCTCCTCGCCTCCGGGCTGGTGCCCGCCGCGACGGCCGCCGAACAGACCCGCACCCTGGACGACTTCGACGCCGCGTTCCCCGGACCGATCGGCACCTACGGCAGCAACGCCCGGGACACCCCGACGATCGACCAGGTCGCCGCCGAGGCCCGACCGGGCGCGAACGTCGGCAACCGCGCGATGCGCGTGACGTACGACATCTCCGCCTGGGGCGGCTTCGACCACTCCCTGACCACCGCCGAGGACTGGAGCGCACACGAGGGCCTGTCCTTCTGGGTGAAGGGCACCGGCAGCGGACGGCGGGTCCAGTTCGAGGTCAAGGACGGTGGCCCGAACGCCGGACAGGCCGAGCTGTGGGCCGGGTACTTCACCGACGACACCGACGGCTGGAAGCAGGTCCGCACCCCCTTCGAGGACTTCGTCCGCCGCCCCGACCACCAGCCGGCCGGCGCCCCCTCCGACGGGGTGCTGGAGCTGACGGACATGTGGGGCTACGCCGTCAACCTGCCCACCGCGTCCGGCACCCTGGAGTTCGACCAGGTCGAGCTGTACGGCGTGGGCGGCACCCGCGCCCGGGTCGCCACCGACAAGCCCGTCTACACCGTGGACCACGGCGGCACCGCCACCGTGAAGGTCTCGGTGGGCACCACCGGCGACAAGCCGCTGGCGGAACCGGTCACCGTCACCTACGGCACCGGCGAGGGCACCGCACGGCCGGGGAAGGACTACACCCCCGTCGAGGGAACCCTCACCTTCCCCGCCGGCACCCCCTCGGGAGCGGTGAAGACCTTCACCGTCGCCACCAAGCGCGCCGCCGGGGCCGCCACCGCCAAGACCATCCCCGTCACCCTCTCCGTCGACGGCGCCCGCGCCCCCGACGACCTGCCGACCGTCGTCATCGACGCCCACGGCCTGCCGTACCAGAACCCCCGGCTCCCGGTGGAGAAGCGGGTGAAGGACCTGCTCTCCCGGATGACCCTGGACGAGAAGATCGGCCAGATGACCCAGGCCGAGCGCGCCGCCCTGGCCACCCAGGACGACATCGCCGGCCACGAACTCGGCTCCCTGCTCTCCGGCGGCGGCTCCAACCCGACGCCCAACACCCCCGAGGCCTGGGCCGACATGATCGACGGGTTCCAACTGCGCGCCCGGCAGACCCGCTTGCAGATCCCGCTGATCTACGGCGTCGACGCCGTCCACGGCCACAACAACGTCGTCGGCGCGACGATCTTCCCGCACAACACCGGCCTCGGCGCCGCCCGCGACCCGAAGCTGGTCGAGGACACGGCACACGCCACCGCCACCGAGGTCCGCGCCACCGGCGTCCCCTGGAACTTCAGCCCCTGCCTGTGCGTCAGCCGCGACGAGCGCTGGGGCCGCGCCTACGAGGCGTTCTCCGAGGACCCGGCCCTGGTCACCCGGCTGGCCACCGCCGTCGAGGGCTACCAGGGCGACGCCGACGGAAGCGACCTGAAGGACGCCGACCGGGTGCTGGCCACCGCCAAGCACTACGTCGGCGACGGCGGCACCGAGTACGGCTCGTCCACCACCGGCACCTACACCATCGACCAGGGCGTCACCCGGACGACGGAGGAGGAACTGGAGGCCGTCCACATCGCTCCGTTCGTCGAGGCGGTCGACGAGGGCGTCGGCACCGTGATGCCGTCCTTCTCCAGCGTGGACTTCCTCGGCGACGACGAGGGCCCGGTCAAGATGCACGCCCACGCCGACCTGATCACCGGCGTCCTCAAGAAGGAGCTCGGCTTCGACGGCTTCGTGATCAGCGACTGGCAGGCCATCGACCAGATCCCCGGCGACTACGCCTCCGACGTGCGGACCTCGATCAACGCCGGTCTCGACATGATCATGGTCCCGTACGACTACAAGACCTTCATCTCCACCCTGAGGGAGCAGGTCGACTCCGGCGCGGTCCCGATGTCCCGGATCGACGACGCGGTCGCCCGCATCCTCACCAAGAAGTTCCGGCTCGGCCTCTTCGAGAAGCCCTACGCCGACCGCACCCACCTGGACGACGTCGGCTCCGCGAAGCACCGGAAGCTGGCCCGCGAGGCGGCGGCCGACTCCCAGGTGCTGCTGAGGAACGAGGGCGACCTGCTGCCGCTGAAGGGCGACGAGAAGCTCTACGTCGCCGGGTCCAACGCCGACGACCTGGGCAACCAGGCGGGCGGCTGGACCATCAGCTGGCAGGGCCACTCCGGCGACATCACCGAGGGCACCACCATCCTGGAGGGCATCCGCCGGGTCGCGCCCGACGCCGAGGTCACCTTCAGCGAGGACGCCTCCGCGCCCACCGACGGACACGAGGTCGGCGTCGTCGTGGTCGGCGAGACCCCGTACGCCGAGGGCATCGGCGACGTCGGCAACGGCCACGACCTGCTGCTCTCGGAAGCCGACAGGAAGGCGATCGACACCGTCTGCGGCGCCATGGACTGCGCGGTGCTGATCGTCTCCGGCCGCCCGCAGATCGTCACCGACCAACTCGGCGACATCGACGCCCTGGTGGCCTCCTGGCTTCCGGGCAGCGAGGGCACGGGCGTGGCCGACACCCTGTTCGGCGAGCGTCCCTTCACCGGACGGCTGCCGGTGAGCTGGCCGCGCTCGGCCGAACAGGTGCCGGTCAACGTCGGCGACAAGGAGTACGCCCCGCTGTACCCGTACGGCTGGGGCCTGCGCACCGACAGCGCCCGCGACCGCCTGGACGACGTCCGCGACGACCTGCTGGACCGCCGCCGCGACGGCGCGTCCCGCGCGGCGGCCGTCCACCTGACCCTGGCCCTCAAGCGCTCGTACTTCGGCGCCGACGGCTCGGTGCGGAACGCGGACGCGGTGCTGAAGGCGCTGGGCAGGGCCGCCGCCCTCCTGGAGAAGTCCCGCACGGACACCTACCTCCAGGCGGACGAACTGGCCTCGGTGGCCCGGGACATCGCCCAGGACGCCCTGCTGAAGACCGGCGACCGCGCCCCGGAGCGGGCGGCGGCCCGCACCGCGGACGCCGACCACGCCCTGGCGTCCGGCGAGTACGCCACGGCGATCCGCCACCTCGCGGAGGCCCACCGCCTCACCCGCTGACCCACCCGGGTCACACCCACCCGGTCCGCCGGGCGCCCTCCCCTGACGGGGCGCCCGGCGGACCGTCGCTTTACACGTTCGGCTTCACCTCGGCGCCAACAGTCGAGTGGGCCGGCCACCGGCCGTTCATCTGGATCGACGACGAGATCGGCACCACGGACCACCTCTGGGTCGCCGCCCAGCACCGAGCGCCGGCGCTGCTGCACCGCGTCGACCCGAGCCAGGGCCTCACCGACGACGATTTCGCCGTGCTTGCCGGCCGGCTCCGCACCACCGTGCCGAACCGTGCAACGGGACCAGGCGATTGGAGGATGCGGGCACGCCTCGGCACCCGGCCCGACGGACTCGTACCGCCGCCGTGCCGGGCCGCCGAGTACCCCTGTCGTCCACCGCCTTTGCCGTCGGCGGCCCGGCGTGTGACCACCGCATCGGGAGTTCGATCCGGGCCTGCTGCGGCTGCTGCCGTCGACTGGTAAGGCGGTCCCACGGAGTCGCTGGTGTGCATCCCCGTCCGGTGTCGTTGATGTCAGTCGTGGATGTCGGAGGGAAGGTTCACCGGTACCGGATTGGGCGTTTGGATCCTGCCTGGAGGCAGAGAGAGGAACTGCTCTACAGCCGACGACAGTTGCCGCCCCGCGAAGAAAGGCAGGCGCCGGAGCCAACCGCCCGTGTTGTCGTCCACCTGGTGTGCCGCTATTGAGACGCGATCGTCTTGAGCCAGTCGTCGACGGTGACGACATCCGCCCACTGCGGGAACAGACGCTCGATGAGGACCCGGTGCACCTCTGGGTCGGTGTCCAGACAGGCGTCGGAGAGGACAGTGAGGCCGAAGTCCAGGTCGTTCGCGTGGCACAGGGTGGACAGCACCACAGCGCTGGTGGCGATGCCGGTGAGCACGAGGCTCTCGATACCGCGTGCTCTCAGCACCACGTCGAGATCGCTGCCCGAGAACGCGCTCGCTCGTCTCTTGGTGACCACCACGTCGCCCGGCCGGGGCGCGACCTCGGGGTGGATCTCGGTGCCGGGGGCGCCCTCGACATAGAGGCCGGCCCGTGCGATGGCAGTGAGAGCCCTGTTGCGCGTGCCGACTTCCGGGAAGCCGGGACGTAACGCGATGACCACGTAGATCACGGGGATGCCGGCCGCCCGGGCTCCGTCGATCGCCCTGCGCAGGCGTGGCAGGTATCCGGAGCCGTCGTCGGCGATGTCCACGATGGCCTGTTGGACGTCCATCACGAGAAGGGCGCTGCTCATGTCGTCTCCGGTAATGAAGTCGGTTCGGCGTTGAAACGGGCCGGGTTCTCCGCGCCCTCGGGCAGGTCGGTGGTGCGTCTGTCGAGGCAGGATAAGACGTCGTTTCGGTTGGTGAGGCGGCGATGGCCGATGAGGGCTGCGGCTATGCCGACGAAGGCGAGGAAGTGCTCGGCCATGCGCTCGTGGCGGCGGTGCGGGCGGCGACATCCGGCGAGCCAGGACACGGTTCGCTCGACGACCCAGCGGTGACGACCGAGCCGCTGGGAGGACGCGAGGCCCTTGCGGGCGATGCGGTGGCGGATGCCGCGCCGGCGAAGCCATCGGCGCAGGTGGGCGTAGTCGTAGCCCTGGTCGACGTGCAGCCTGGACGGGCGTCGGCGGCGTGGACCGCGCCGGGAGCGGATGGGTGGGATGTCGCGCACCAGTGGCTTCAGGGCCTGGCTGTCGTGCAGGTTGGCGGCGGAAACCCCAAGGGAGAGGGGCAGTCCGTTCCGGTCGGTGATGAGGTGGATCTTCGATTCGTTCTTGCCGCGGTCGGTCGGATTCGGTCCGGTCAGTGGCCCCCTTGTGCGGCCCACATGCTGACGGAGTCGATCGCGCAACGGGAACGGGCCGTGCGGGAGTCGGGCGAAATTCCGGCGCTCCCGCCGGGGACGGCGTGACAGGCACGCGATCCGCCGGCCGGCCTTGGCCCATGACCGCACCGACGCCCCGCCACGGAGGCTGCGTCGAGTCCGAGCTGCGCCACGTCCTGGAACGCGCATGTGAGGCAGCCGAACCGGACAGCACGGACGCGGTGCTCCTGCGCGGCCACACCAATGCCGTCGTGCGCCTCACCCGCGAGCCCGTCGTCGTGGACGGCCATCCGGTCACCTTCTGGACGTACCTCCCCCGGCCCGACGAGCCGGTGCCCGCACAGCGGATCGCCGGACCGCTGCGTGCCCTGCACCAACTGCCCGCCCCGCCGTTCCGGCTCAGGCCGCTGGACAACGTCTCGGCGATCCGTGCCTCCCTCACGGCGATCACCACGCTGTCGGGGGAATCGCTCCGTTTCCTCTCCCAGCGGGTGGACCGGCTGGAGAAACACCTCGCGGACGTCTCCTGCGAACTGCCTCGGGCCGTCCTCCAGGGAGACCCCAGCACCGCAACGCCCTGTACGACGGCGACCGGACCGTGCTGTGCGACCGGGACACCGTGGCCTGGGGCCGGCCCGAACGGGACCTGACGGCCATCGAGATCCACTGCCGTCGCTTCGGTCACGGCCCCGAGCACTACAGGGGCTTCGCGGAGGCGTACGCCCACGACGTCACGGACTGGTCCGGGCACCCCGTCCTGCGGGACATTCGGGAACCGAGGACGGTCACCACCAACGCCCGCAAAGCCGCCCGCACCCCCGGGGCCGTGGCCGAGGTGGAACGCCGCATCGCAGGGCTGCGGAACTCGGACACCCACCTGGGCTGGAACATACTGTGACGCGGCTTCACCGGTCTCCTCGATCACGGGATTCCGGTCCGATGCCGAAGTCCGTCGCGCTCCGATGAGCTTGGCGTTCGGCCGGCCGTGGGCAACATGCTGTCAGAGGTCGGGGATTCGGCCGGGCAGCCGCGCGGTGTTCCTCCGCGCCGAGCGAGGAGGCGAAAGGACGGTCATGCGTGTAGGGATCACCGGGCACCGCGGGTTGTCCGAGCCGGTCGCCGAGCGGGTGCGCGACATGCTGAACGCGGAGGTGCGGCGGCATCCGGTGAGCGAGCTGGTGGGGGTGTCCTGCCTGGCGGACGGGCCCGACGCCTGGTTCGCCGAGATCGTCCTCGACCACGGCGGACGGCTTGAGGCCGTCCTGCCCGCCGAGGAGTACCGCGGCGACCTGCCCGCGTGGCACCACCCCGCCTACGACGGTCTGCTGCGGCGCGCGGTCGAGACGCACCGCACCGGGCTGGTCGAGTCGGGTTCCCGCGCCCACCAGGCGGGCAGTGAACTCCTCGTCGGCATGGTCGACGTGCTGCTCGCCGTCTGGGACGGCAAACCGGCGCGCGGGTACGGCGGTACGGCCGACGTGGTGGCCCACGCCCGCCGCGTCGGCGTCCCCGTCCGGGTGCTGTGGCCCGACGGCGCCTCCCGGGACTGACGGGGGCGTGGCGCGCGGCCGTCGGCCGGGTACGTCGGCGGCGCGTACCGGCCGCGCCGGGGAACGATCCGCAGCGCCCGGTGGCCGGACCCGCACGGTTTCCTCGTCGTGCACGGCGACGGCCGGTGCGTCAGCACCACTCCGTACCGGTGTGGTCCGCGGCGATGCCCATGTGGACGGTGCCGCTTCCCGGGGGCGTCCAGGCCGAGGTACGCGTCCGTGCCGCCGATCGCCTTGGCGAGACGGCCGGCGCCGCCTCGCCCTGGTCCGCCCTCACCGCGGCGAGCCGGCTCCCCTCCTGCCGCCGGACACCGGCCCGCCCATGGGTCGGGACGCTCGCCGGCCCTCCGGTTCGGGGATGGAGGTCAACGACCGCAGCCCACGCGCTCCGTGGACAGCGCCAGGTCGTCCAGGAGCAGGTCGTAGGAGTCCGGGGTGGGGCCGGCCTGGTAGAGCTGCCAGCCGATGCGGACGGTGTCGAACCGGGGGAAGACGAAGTCGACGGGGTTGCCGCCGTGGCGGGTGGTGGTGACGGTCAGGTCGGGCTTGGGCTTCCCGTCGATCCACACCGAGACGCGGTTGTCGCTCGCGTCCATCTCCCACTCCAGGCAGGTCCACCTGCCGGCCTCGGCCGGGGCGGACGCGCGCCAGTCGGTCCAGTCGCCCGTCGGGCCGCCGTCGGAACCCACGCCCCACAGCGGTGTCCCGCCGCCGACGGTCGGCACGTACTGGCCGCCGATCGGGCGGACCACGCTGCCGTCGCCGCGTCCCGTGGCCTCCACCAGAGTGAAGTGGGCCCAGTCCGGGGCGGTGGGGAAGGCGTCGACCCGCACCCGCATCCGGCCGAAGAAGCCGTTGCCGGGGGCGTCGAAGTCGTCGACCTCCAGGAAGGCGTGTCCGTTGCCTTGAGTGCGCAGCCGCAGCACCTGTCCCGGGCGGTGCTCGCCCCTCCGGGCGTGGTGGCGTTCGACGGCGAGCGTCCCGTGCCGGGTGTCCACGCCCCAGTCGAGGCTGGTGCCCGCCTCGCGCGGCAAGTCCTCGAAGTCCTCGCAGAACAGCAGCGCGTCACCGGGCCGGCAACCGTGGTGCGGGCGGTCGCCGTGGCGGTCGTGCGCGGGCGCGGCGCCGCCCGTGGCGGCCACCGCCGTGACGGCGGCGAGGGCGAGGGCGCCGAGCAGGCGGGACAGGCGGCGGGGGGTGGGGAGGAGCGGACGCATGGAACCTCCAAGGGGAACGGGAACATGAATGGGAGCGCTCCCATAGGCAATCGTCCGCACCCTACGGCAACCCGTCGCGCCCCACCAGGAGTCGCGGACGGGGAAGTGCCCCGGCCCGCGTCACGCCTTCACGCCGACCCGGCCGACCCGGGTGCGCGGGTCGCGGAACCGGCGGGTCCGCATCACGACGTGCGCGGGTTCCCCCGCCGGCAGGTCGAACGGCGGAGTGAGCGCCCGTGGACGGCTCCGGCCGCGCGTACGGACACCGGACGGGTCCCGCCGTCGGGGATCGGCCGCAGGTGGAAACCCCGGGCTCCGGTCGTTCTCCGCCCATGCCGCCGGCGTCGCACCGGGGCCCGTGCGCCGCCCTGCGGAGCGTTCGCCGCTCGGTGGGGCTTCCCCGGGGTCGAGCGGGCTGTGACCATGGGCGAACAGTTTCTGGGAGCGTTCCCATGTTGGAGGAACCGATGACGGAACCACAGCCGACGCGACGCACCGCCCTGACCCTGCTCGGCGCGACCGCCGGCGCCCTCGCCCTCGCTCCGGAGGCCGCCGCGCGCCCGGGGCGGCGGGACGGGGGCCGGACACGGGTCTACCTGGGCGCCTACACCGGCGGCGACACCACCCACGGCATCGGGGTGGCGAGCGCCGACCGGAACACCGGCGCGCTCCGGCTGGAGGCGGTGGTCCCCACCCCGGACCCGTCCTTCCTGGCGCTCTCGCCGACCGGCCGCGTCCTGTACGCCGTCAACGAGACGGTCGAGGGCCGCGTCTCCGCCTTCGCCCTGAACCGGGACGGCACCGTGCGGCGCTCGCTGGGGGAGGCGCCCAGCGGCGGAGCCCACCCCTGCCACCTCGCCGTCCACCCCGGCGGGCGCCACCTGTTCACGGCGAACTACACCTCCGGCACGGTGGCCGTCGTGGCGCTGCGCCCCGACGGCACCCCGGACGGGGTGACCCAGGTGGTGCGGTACACCGGGTCCGGCCCCGACCCCGAGCGGCAGGACGGACCGCACGCCCACATGGTGCTGCCCGACCCCGCCGGGAAGCGGCTGTTCACCGTCGACCTGGGCACCGACACCGTCCACGTCCACCGGTTCGACCCCGAGCGCGGCCTGCTGACGGACGGCACCGAGGCACGGATGCCGCCCGGCTCCGGCCCCCGGCACCTGGCCCTCCACCCGTCCGGGCGCGCCGTCTACGTCCTGGGCGAGCTGGACTCCACCCTCACCGTCTGCGCGTACGACGGCCACCGGGGCGCCCTGACCCCGCTGGCCACCGTGCCGATCCTGCCGGAGGACTCCGATCCGATCCCCAGCACCGCCGCCGAGGTGCTGGTCTCGGCGGACGGCCGGTTCGTGTACGCCTCCAACCGAGGCCACGACACCGTCACCGTCCTCGCCGTCGACGGCCCCGACGGGACCGGCCTGCGGCCCGTCTCCCACCACCCCTGCGGAGGGAGTTCCCCGCGCCACATGGCCCTCGACCCCGCTCGGCGCCTGCTGTACGTGGCCAACCAGAACTCCGGAACGGTCACCGTCCTCCATCGGGACCCGACGAGCGGCGCCCTGTCCCCGGCCGCCGAACCACTGGCCTTCCCCCGGGCGGTGTGCGTGCTGCCCGTCCCGGCCGGCCGCGCCTGAGGAACGGACGCCCGGCCCCGTTTCCCCTTCTTCCCCCGGGTACCCGGGGGAAGAAGGGGGCCGGCGGCGTGCCGCACCACACCCCGGCGGAGCGATCCGGAGGAGACCGGAAGGAGCGGCATCGTGTTCTTCGTCGACACCGTGGCGACACCGGGCCTGGGCAACCACAGCCATCTGGCCGGCGGACGGTCGACGGCGGTGGCGGTGGACCCGCCACGGGACATCGACCGGATGCTCGTCCCGGCGGCCCGCCGAGGGGTGCGGATCGCCCTCGTGGTCGAGACCCACGTCCACAACGACTACGTCACCGGCGGCCCGGAACTGGCCCGGGTGACGGGCGCCGAGTACCTGGTGCCGGCCGACGCCCGGGTGTCGGTCCCCCGCACGCCGGTGGCCGACGGCGACACCGTGGACGTCGACGACGGCCTCGCGCTGCACGCCCTGGCCACCCCCGGCCACACCCCGCACCACACCTCCTACGTGCTCCGGGAGGACGGACGCGCGGTGGCGGTCTTCACCGGCGGCTCCCTGCTGATCGGCACCGTCGGACGTCCCGACCTGGTCGAACCGCGACTGACGCGCGAACTGGCCCTGGCCCAGCACGCCTCCGCCCACCGGCTGGCCGGCGAACTGCCGGACGAGGTGCCCGTCCTGCCCACCCACGGGTTCGGCAGCTTCTGCACCTCCTCCCGGGCCAAGGGCGACGCCACCACCATCGGCGAGGAGCGCGCCGCCAACGACGCGCTGGTGAAGGACGCCGACGCCTTCGTCGCCGACCTGCTCGCCGGCCTGGAGGACATCCCCGCCTACTACGCGTACATGGGGCCGGTCAACGCCACCGGACCGGCGCCGGTGGACCTCACCCCGCCCCGGCGCGCGGACGCCGCGGAGATAGCCGCCCGGCTCGCCGCGGGGGAGTGGGTGGTGGACCTGCGCGGCCGGACGGCGTTCGCCGAGGGACACGTGGGCGGGGCGTTCAACTTCGAGGCCGACGGCAAGCTCGCCACCTACCTGGCCTGGCTGATCCCCTGGGGCAAACCCGTCACGCTGCTCGCCGAGAGCCCCGGACAGCTCGCCGGCGCGCAGCGGGAACTGGCCCGGGTCGGCATCGACCGCCCCGCCGCGGCCGCCATCGGCGGACCCGCCGACTGGCTCCGCGACGGCGAGGCACCGCGCTCCTACCCCCTGGCGTCGTTCGCCGACCTGGCCGAGGCACGCGAGCGCGGCGAGCGCGTGGTGGTGCTGGACGTGCGCCGGGACTCCGAACGCGTCAAGGGCCGGGTCGAGGGTTCGGTCCACATCCCCGTCCACCACCTGCGCGCCCGCACCGACGAGATCCCCGACGGGGTGGTGTGGGTGCACTGCGCCGCCGGGGCGCGCGCGGCGATCGCCGCCTCGCTGCTGGACGCGGCCGGACGCGACGTGGTCGCCGTCGACGACTCCTTCGAGCAGGCCGCCCCGGCCGGGCTGACCGTCGCCCGGCCCTGAGGGCGCCGGCCGAGGGTGTGGCCCCGCCGGCGCCGGGGTACCGCGGGGGTCGACGGCCCCTTCGACGCCCCACGCACGGGAGGACGCGGATGTCCGAGATGACGGCGGTACGGATGGCCGCCTGGCAGGAGCCGCCCCGAGTGACCCGGATCCCGGTCCCCGAGCCCGGCCCCGGAGAGGTTCTGATCAAGGTGGCCGGAGCGGGCGTGTGCCACTCCGACCTGCACGTCATGGACTGGCCCGCCGGCACCCTGCCCTACGACCTGCCCTTCACCCTGGGCCACGAGACCGCGGGACGGGTGCACACCCTGGGCCCGGGAACCCGGAACTCCGGGCTGCGCGAGGGGGACGCCGTGCTGGTCTACGGCCCCTGGGGGTGCGGGGTCTGCCCCGCCTGCGCCCGCGGCGCGGAGAACTACTGCCGGCACGCCGCCGAACTGCGGGCCGCCGGGGGCGGACTGGGCGCGGACGGCGGGATGGCCGAGTACATGGTCGTCCCCTCGCCCCGGCTGCTCACCCCGCTCGGCGATCTGGAACCGCGCACCGCCGCCGCGCTGGCCGATGCCGCGCTCACCCCGTACCACGCCGTCAAACGCTCCCTCCACCGGCTCGTCCCCGGCACCGCGGCCGTGGTGATCGGCATCGGCGGCCTGGGGCACATGGCCGTCCAACTGCTCAAGGCGCTGAGCCCGGCCGACGTCGTCGCCGTCGACACCGCCCCGGACAAGCTCGACCTGGCCGCCGGGGCCGGCGCCGACCACTGCGTGCCCGCCGGCGCGGACGCCGCCGCGCGAATCCGGGACCTCACCGGCGGCCTGGGCGCCACCCTGGTGTTGGACTGCGTCGGCGCCGACGCCACGATGGCCACCGCCGCCGGGGCCGCCGCCGTGGAGTCCGACATCACCGTGGTCGGCCTCGCGGGCGGCACCCTGCCGTTCCGCTACGGCACCCTGCCCTGGGAGGCCGCGGTGACCATCCCCTACTGGGGCACCCGGCCCGAACTCGCCGAGGTCGTCGCCCTCGCCCGGGCGGGCCGGATCCGCCCGCACGTGGAGACCCACCCCCTCGGCGAGGCCGTCGAGGTCTACCGGCGTCTGCGCGAGGGCCTGGTCGCGGGCCGGGCGGTGCTCGTCCCCGAGGACTGACCCGTGCGGGTCGGTCCTCGGAAAGGCCCCGGCCCCATGGGCGGGCCGCCGGCGGGTACCCGGAGCGGAACGATCGACGGACTCGACGCGTTCGACATGCTCGACGCGCTCGACGGAAGCTCGCAGAAGCTCCAGGAAGGAGGCGGTGGCCGTGTCCGACAGGGCGTCCGACAGGACATCCCGCGAACCGTCCGACCCCGGTGACATCGGCCGGCGCGTGGCCCTCCAACGCGAACGGCTCGGCCTCACCCGCGAGGAGGCGGCGTCCCTGGCCGGCATGGCGCCCGGCTACCTGGCGTACCTGGAGGAGCACCCCGCGTCCCCCAGCGGCCCGGCGCTGCTCCGCCTGGCCGCCGCCCTGGAGACCTCCGTCGACTGGCTGCGCGGCGGCGGCACCGGCCGCCCGCCCGGCCGCGGCGTGCCCGCCCACCACCCCGAACTCCGCGAACTCGACCCCGACGAGTGCCGCGCCCACCTCTCCACTCACGGCGTCGGACGGGTCGCGGTGACGACCTCCGAAGGACCCGCCATCGTCCCCCTGAACTACCAGGTCGTCGACGACGAGATCGTCTTCCGGACCGCGCCCGACGCCACGCCCGCGGCGGCCGTGGGGCACGAGGTGGCCTTCGAGGTCGACCACGTGGACGAAGCCTTCCGACGCGGCTGGAGCGTCCTCGTCGTCGGACCCGCCCGGGCCGCCGGCGAGGAGGAGGCCGCCCGCCTGGCCGACCTGACCCCCTACGGCCCGTGGGCGGGCGGCGAGCGCGACCTGTGGGTGATCATCCGGCCCGAACGCATCACCGGCCGCCGCATCCACACCGGCGGCTGACCGGAACGGCCCGACCCGTCGGTGACACCTCCCGCTCGGAAGAGAAATAATGTGCCAAGCGGACAAGGATTCCGACGGGGCGGAGGCGAGGACGGCGATGGCGGCGAAGACGACGGGCGGGGTGGACAAGGGGCGCTATCCGCGGCCGACCGTGTCGCCGGAGGAGGCCGAGTGGGTGTGGCGGACGCTGGCGACCCAGGCCATGGAGGAGGGTGCCAAGCCGGAGACGGTGCGGCTGGCGGTGGTGGTGGGCCTGGCCCGTGCCACCGGCGCCCGCTACGGGGACCTGCTGCGGTGCACCGTGGGGTCGCTGGACCTGGGGGCGGGGTGGGTGGACGTCGAGCACGGCAAGCACCGCGTCGTGCGCCGGCACGGGCTGGACGCGGGCACGGTGCTGGTGCTGCGCCGCTGGATGGACGTCCGGGCCGATCTGTGCGCGGAGTTGGAGGGCTCGCCGCCCGAGGCGCTGCTGCTGACGGTGCACCACACCCATGACAACGGGGTGACGGTCGCGGCCGGGCTGCCCATCACCCGGCAGGGACTGGTGCTGTCCTGGCGCCGCTTCGTGTACCGCACCAACGCCGCCCACGCCGGCCGGCGGCCCCCGCTGCCCACCCGGTTCGAACAGCTCCGCCGCGTCTGGACCGCCGCTCGGGACTGACGCGTCCGCCCTCAGCGCTCCCCGGGCTCCCGCGGGGTGTACCGCACGGGCAGCCGGCGGAGACCGCGCAGCATCCCGGGGCGCCAGACGAGGTCGGCCGGGTCGGCGTCGAGCGCGAGGTCGGGGAAGCGGTCCAGGAGGGTCTCCAGTGCGACGGCGCCCTCCAGGCGGGCGAGCGGCGCGCCCAGGCAATGGTGGATGCCGTGGCCGAAGGCCGAGTGGCCCCGCGCGTCGCGGCGGATGTCGAAGCGGTCGGGGTCGGGGAAGCGGTCGGGGTCGCGGGAGGCCGAGGCCAGGACGACGAGCACGGGCTCCCCGGCCGGGATGGTGGTGCCGCCGATCTCCACGGGCTCGGCGGTGAAACGGTGGGCCGAGGTGACCACCGGGCCGTTGTGGCGCAGGGTCTCCTCGACGGCGCCGTCGAGGAGGGTCGGGTCGGCGCGGAGGGCGTCGAGCTGGTCGGGGTGGGTGAGCAGGGCGTGGACGGCGCTGGAGACGAGGTTGACGGTGGTCTCGTGGCCGGCGACGAGCAGCAGGAACGCCATGCCGAGCAGTTCCTCGGGGGAGAGCCGGTCGGTTCCGAGGGCGGCGGTGGTGGCCAGGGCGCCGAGGAGGTCGTCGCCCGGCTTCCGGCGTTTGTCGTCGACGAGGGCGGTGAGGTAGGCCGTCATGGCCTGTGCGGCGGCGTGGCCGGACTCCGGGTCGGAGGGGTGGACGATCTCGGTGGACCAGCCGTGGAAGGTCGTCCGGTCGGCGGCGGGGACCCCGATGAGTTCGCAGATCACGGCCACCGGCAGCGGCATGGCGAAGGACTCGACCAGGTCGGTGCGGCCCAGGGGCGACACGGCGTCCAGGAGGTCGTCGGCGATGTGCCTGACGCGGGGGCGCAGGGACTCGACGCGGCGGTGGGTGAACTCGCGGGCGACGAGGGCGCGCAGGCGGGTGTGGTCGGGTGGGTCGACCTGGAGCATGTTCCGGCCGATGGCGTGGCCGCCGTCGTCCGTCCAGTCGGACGAGTGGCGTATGTCGTTGCGCAGGCGCGGGTCCGTCAGGGCGGCGCGGACCTCGTCGTGGCCGACGATCAGCCAGACGCTCCTGGAGTCGGTGGTGGGCACGTGGTGGACCGGTCCGCGCTCGCGCAGCAGGGCGTAGAGGGGGTACGGGTCCGTGGCGACGTCCGTGCCGTGCGGGGCCAGGTGCTCGATGGCGGGCATGCTCATGGCGTTCTCCTCCAGGGGGCGGCGCGTCCGGACGCGGGCGCGGGGGGCGTGACGGTGCGTCAAATGGGGATTGGTCCTCGTTTTCGACCCTAGCAGCCAACCGGGGAGTGGTCCACGTTTCCCTGTTAGGGTGCTGTCCATGAGCACGGCCGGACGAGGCGGAACGGAGAGGCCGGCGCCGCTGCGGCGGGACGCGCGGCGCAACAGGGAGCTGCTGCTCGCGGCCGCCCGCGAGGTCTACGCCGAACAGGGCGTCGACGCCCCGCTGGACGAGATCGCCCGTCGGGCCGGAGTCGGCAACGCCACCCTCTACCGGCACTTCCCCACCCGGGGGGCGCTCATCGAGGCGGTCTTCGGCGACTCCCTGACCGAGACCATGCGGTGGGGGGAGGAGGTTCGGCGCGGTGAGGACCCGTGGGAGAGCCTCACCGCCTATCTGGAGCGGGTCTTCGAGGGGCTGGCCGCCGACCGGGGCGCCAACGACCTGATGACGACGGGGGTGGAGGGCGTGCCCTCCCTGGAGGCGCTGCGGGCCCACAACCACGAGACGGTCGGCGTCCTGATCCGCCGCGCCCAGGAGCAGGGCACGGTGAGGCAGGACGTCACCGCCGAGGACCTCCTGTTCGCCCTGGCCGCGCTGGGCCGGGTGGTCCCGGCCTCCGCCGCCGTCGTGCCCGGCGCCTGGCGCCGGTACCTGGCCCTGCTGCTGGACGGCCTGCGCGCGGAGGCGGCCCGTCCGCTGCCCGCGCCGTCGCTCACTTTCGGCGAGCTCGAGGGCGTGCTGCGCGAACTGGGCCCGTTGGGGCCCGGCGGACGGTAGGGGCGGCGGGGGCCGCGGAACGCGCCCGGGTCCGGCCCCCGTGGGGGCCGGACCCGGGGTCGTCGGGCCGGAGGCCCGGTCAGGTGACGATCGGCAGGGTCGTCCGGGCGGTGACGTCCTCCAGGGCGCCCGTCACCGGTTCCCCGGTCTCCTCGTCGAGGACGGCGACGCGCACGGCCGGCCTCGACGCGTTGTCCAGGTTGGCGTGGACGTCCAGGGCGAACAGGACCGAGACCTGCCGGGTGCCCCGGTCCGTCTCGTGGGCCCCGGTGTACCGCAGGAAGCGCCAGCCGTCCTCGTCCCAGTGGTCGCGCAGCCCGGACCGCACGACCGGGGCCGCGGCCTCCCAGGCCAGGGAACGCTCCAGCAGTTCGACCGACGCCTCGACCGGCACCACCGACGGGTCGCCGCCGAGCGGGTGGCCGAAGATCCGCAGCCGCAGGCGGCGCAGGGCCTGCAGCAGGCGGCGGTCGAGGTCGGCGAAGAGGACGGCCGTGACGGCCCCGCACGCGGCGAGGAACGCCACGGCCGCCACCGGGCGCTGCCCGACCGCCTCCCACCACGGGGTGGCGGACACCGCCGAGGCACCGCCGCCGACCACCACCAGTCCGGCCCGTGTGAAGGCGCGCGGGCCGATCGGGGCGTCGTCGCGGGCGGTGCACCCGCAGGAGGAATCCGGCGCCGTCACCTTGCCGTAGACGAGGTAGCCGGTGAACGCGGCGCCGAGGAGGGCCGCCGCCGTTCCCGGCCACACCGCCCCCGGTCCCGCCACGGCCGGGGCCGACAACAGAGCGGCGGCGACGAGGAGTTCCACCGCGCCGACCGCCCGGAGCGCCACCGTGGCCCGTCCGACGCCGTTCGCCAGGCGTTCGAGCGCCGTGCCGGCGACCTGGCGTTCGGGGGAGCGGCCGACGAGCTTGACCGCGCCGCTCCAGGCCAGGAGCGCGCCGAGGGCGAGCGGTGTGAGGTCGCGAAGCAGCGACAGCATCCCTTGTCTCCTCTCGTGTCCGGTGTCCTCAGCGGCCCACGGAGACCCGGGCGATGTCGACCGAGTCGTCCTTGGGTCGCCATGCGCCCAGCACCTGGGCGTCCTGGCCGATGCGCAGTCGGGACAGGTCGGAGCTGAGGGCGGACCCGTGGTAGGAGGCGGCGGTCGTGCCCGCCACGACGCGTCCGACGACGGCGTGGTTGTTGTGGGCGAGTTCGAGCCGGTCCCTGCCGATGCCGCGGATCGTGCAGTGGAGGTTGACGATGTTCACCCACACCGCGTCGGCGGCGATGCTGCCGTCGGGCATCTCCACTCCGCGCGCGTAGAGGCCGTCGCCGGGCTCGATGGCGTCGGCGGTGGTGGGGTGGAGCTTCCAGATGCTGGTGGCGTTGGTGAGCTGGATGCGGTGGAACTCGCCGTGGGAACCGGCCACTTCCAGCATGCTGCCGTTGATCCCGGCGATGCGGCCCTCGGCGAAGGAGGTCTTGGTGATCGCGGGATCCAGGGAGGGGGCGGGGGCGGCGAAGGCGGCGTCGGCGTCCAGGCCGCCGAGGGCGGAGGCGCCGACGATGGTGGCGCCGCCGAGCGCGGCGGCGGACAGGAGGCGTCTGCGGTCGAGCGGCCGGCCGCCGGCGTCGGAGGTCTTCCGGTTCGGGTTCATGGCGTTCCCCCTCACTCGTAGATCCAGACGGGCAGCTTGCCGGAGCTGAGGCTGCCGATGGCGGAGTAGGCGGCGGGCGTCAGGTCGAGGATGCGGTTGGTGCGGCACTGGCCGTTGCAGCAGGCCGACTCGCCGCAGAAGCTCTTGGTGCGGGGGCCGCAGTCGGTGATGGTGATGCAGACGGTCGCGCCGGTGCACTGGTGCTTGACGTTCATCACCGAACCGCAGCCTCTGCGGGGTATGCCGCCCTCGCCGCACAGGTCGGGGCGGGTGATGTCCCAGCAGGCGGCGGAGGCGTTGGGCCAGGCGCCGTGGTTGGCGCTGGAGCGGCAGTTGCCGCAGGCGCCGCCGCCGTAGCTGCCGCAGGGGCCCCACGCGTTGCCGCAGCAGAACCACGTGGCCTCCCCCCGCCAGAGGTAGGTGGATCCACAAGCCATGACGTTGCTCCCTTCGGCGGACGACAGCGTCACGCTGTTGTCCTGCTCATGTCATACACGGGCGATTTTGTCGCGATCATGACAATCATGGATGGACGCGTCCCGCACCGACCGTCGACGCGGCAGGGCGTGACGGCGGGAAGGGAAGTGTCCGGTGGGGCTTCAGTGCATGTGGAGCACCTTCATGATGCACGGTTCTACGCGCGTCGGCCAGATGTCCTCGCCCACCGTCCCGCGCCCGATCCGACGGGTGCGGGTGTGTCCCGAGCACATATCCGGACGTGCGCCGGACCCGGCGGCGGGGGAGGGGCGCAACGCTCTCCGGCCGCCCGGAAGCGGCCCGGAAAACGGCGGGTGAACGCCGTCGAATCGTCCTCGTCCGCCGCCCTCGAACGCGGCCGGCCGCCGGCCGGACGCCGCCGAGGCGGCCCGGGACGGCGGCGGGGCGGCACCGGAGCGCCGCGCCGCCCCGCCGGCGGGGCGGACGTCACCGGGCGACGGCGTCCAGCAGGCCCTGGACGTCGATCTTCTTCATCCCGAGCATGGCCTTCGTGGCCTTCTCCGCCGTCGCCGGGTCGGGGTCGCTCAGCAGCTCGGTCAGCTTCCGGGGGACGATCTGCCAGGACAGGCCGTACTTGTCCTTCAGCCAGCCGCACGGCCCCTCCTCGCCGCCGTCGGTGAGCCTGGCCCACAGCTCGTCCACCTCGGCCTGGTCGGCGCAGTCCACGGAGAGCGAGATGGCCTCGGTGAACGTGAAGTCCGGCCCGCCGTTGATGGCGACGAACTGCTGACCGGCCAGTTCGAAGGTGACGGTCACGACCGTCCCCGGCTCCCCGGGCCCGGCCTCGGTGTAGCGCAGGACATCCGTGATCCGGGAGTCGTCGAAGAGGGAGGTGTAGAAGCGGGCGGCCTCCTCGGCCTGGCCGTCGAACCACAGGTTGGTGGTGATCTTCTGCATGGCGCGCCTCCTGGCGGTCGGGTTCCAAGCGGTTCCGAGGGGTTGACCGGCCGTGCCGCCGAAACTCATCGCTCGGACCGCGCGGTGCGCGGCACGTCGGCACCCTGCCGCCGCCCGTCGCGCTCCGGATGCGTCCGGGTGGTCGGGGGCGGGACCGCGAGTAGGCTGGCCCCATGGCCGGCGCGTCCGTGACGTCGATCTCCTCGACCTCTGTCGGGATCGATGCCGCAAGGCGTTCCCCGGGCCTCGCCGGCGTCTTCCCGCGCGCTCCCGGGCGGTGTCGTGGCCCTGGTCCTCCGGCTCGCCGCCGTGCGCCACGGCCGGAACCGCCCGGCGGCCCGGACCGGCGGCCTTGCTGCGAACCGGCCCTGCTGCGAACCGGCCCCGCTGATGCGCCGCCGCTCCCGTTCCGCCACCCGCCGCGGGGGAAAGTCCCCCTCGCGCGAGGAGTCCTCATGACCGACCCTGCCCACACCGTGCCGGCCGACCTCGACGGCATCCGCTCCGACCTCGAGGACCTCTACAAGGACCTGCACGCGCACCCCGAACTCGGTCTGCGGGAGCACCGTACGGCGAAGAAGGCGTCCGACGCCCTGCGGGACGCCGGCTACGAGGTCGTCGAAGGGATCGGCGGCACCGGCGTGATCGGGATCCTGGCCAATGGCGAGGGTCCGGTCGTCATGGCCCGTGCCGACATGGACGCCCTGCCGGTCCGCGAGCGGACCGGCCTGCCCTACGCCTCCGCGGTCACCGCGACCGACGACAACGGCACCGAGCAGCCGGTGATGCACGCCTGCGGGCACGACATGCACGTGACCTGCCTGATCGGCTGCGCACGGCTGATGGCCCGGGCCAAGGACGCCTGGCGGGGCACCTTCGTGGCGCTCTTCCAGCCCTCGGAGGAGAACGGCGACGGCGCCGGCGCCATGATCGACGACGGTCTGACGGCCAAGTCGCCCCGCCCCGACGTGGTGCTCGCCCAACACGTCCTGCCCTATCCGGCCGGCTACGTCGGCACCCGCTCCGGACCGTTCCTGTCGGCCGCGGACAGCCTGCGCATCACCGTCCACGGCCGGGGTGCGCACGGCTCCATGCCCGAGGCCGCGGTGGACCCCGTGGTGACGGCCGCGATGATCGTCGTGCGTCTGCAGACCATCGTCTCCCGGGAACTGGCCGCCACCACCCCCGCCGTCGTCACCGTGGGCGGCATCCACGCCGGCACCGGCCCCAACGTCATCCCCGACAGCGCCGTCATCCAGCTCAACGTCCGCACCTACGACGACGCCTCGCGCACCCACGTCCTGCGGGCGATCGAGCGGATCGTCAGGGCCGAGTGCGAGGCGTCCCGGTCGCCGAAGGCACCCGAGATCGAGAGGACCGTCACCTTCCCGCCCACGGTCAACGACGAGGCCCCGACCCGGCGCGTCGCCGAGGCGTTCGCCGCCCACTTCGGCGACGACGCGCACACCATCGACCTGCAGACCGCCAGCGAGGACATGAGCGAGATCCCCAAGGCGTTCGGCGCGCCGTTCACCTACTGGGGCATCGGCGGCACCGACCCCGACCTGTACGCCCGAGCGGCCGAGAACGGCACCATCGCCCGGGACGTCCCGGTCAACCACAGCCCCGCCTTCGCCCCGGTCGTCCAGCCCACCCTGGACACCGGCGTCAGCGCCCTGACCGTCGCGGCCCTGGCCTGGCTCGGCACGTGACGGCGGACCCGCGCCGGCCCGCCTCTCACGGTTTCACGGGCCCGCGCGCGGGCCGCGACCGCGCGTTCAGTCGGCGGGAGCGCCGAACCACCGGGGCAGCAGGTCGAGCAGATCCTGCCGGTCCTCACCGACCCAGACCACGTGGCCGTCCGGCCGCAGCAGCACGGCGGGCACGTCCGGTTCCTCGCCGGCGTCGACGACGTGGGCGACCCGGTCCTCCCAGCCCGCCACCGACAGCCGGCCGGTCCGGTCGAGCAGCAGCCCGCGGCCGTCGCGCATCAGCTCGTAGAGGCGGCCCTCCTTCAGCCTCACGTCCCGCATCCGCCGGCCGAGCAGCTCGTGCCCCTCGCCGACGTCGTAGCGGATCCCGATCGCGGTGATCTTCTCGATCAGGTGCCGGTTGACCTCCTCGAAGTCCATCAGTTCCGCCAGCAGCCGGCGCACCGCCCGCGGGCCCGGCTCGGTGGACATCAGCTCCATCTGCGCGCGGGTGTTGTCCAGCACGTCGGCGGCCACCGGGTGGCGTTCGGCGTGGTAGCTGTCCAGCAGTCCCTCCGGCGCCCAGCCGCGCACCTCGGCGGCCAGTTTCCAGCCGAGGTTGAACGCGTCCTGGATGCCGAGGTTGAGGCCCTGCCCGCCGACCGGCGGGTGGATGTGCGCCGCGTCGCCGGCCAGCAGCACCCGGCCGACCCGGTAGCGCTCGGCCTGCCGGGTGGCGTCGCCGAACCGGGACAGCCAGCGCGGCGAGTGCACGCCGAAGTCGGTGCCCGCGATCGCCCGCAACTGCCGCTTGAACTCCTCGAGGGTGGGCGGGACGGCGCGGTCCTCGGCCACCCCTTCGGCGGGCACGACGACGCGGTGCAACCCGTTCCCGAGGGGCCCGACGCCGAACCGCTTCTGGGTCTCGCGGACGTCCGCGACGATGGCGGCGACCGTCTCCGGGTCCTCGGCCACCTCCATCTCGCCCAGCAGCGTCTCGACGCGGGTGGGCTCGCCGGGGAAGCCGACGCCGAGCAGCTTGCGGACCGTGCTGCGGCCACCGTCGCAGCCGACGAGGTAGCGCGAGCGCAGCCGCGTGCCTCCCCCACCGGCCGGCTCGGCGGTCACCCCGTGCTCGTCCTGGCTCAGCCCGACCAGTGCGCAGCCGCGCCGGATCTCGGCGCCGAGCTCGGTGGCGCGCTCGGCCAGCAGGCGATCGGTGACCGGCTGCGGGATGCCGAGGACGTAGGGGTGCGCGGTGTCCAGCCGGTCGGGGGAGGGCTTGTCGATGCCGGCGAAGAAACCGCCGACCGGGTACTGCCGGCCGTGCGCGAGGAACCGGTCCAGCAGACCGCGCTGGTCCATCACCTCGATGCTGCGCACGTGCAGGCCGAGCGCGCGGACCACCCCGGTCGGCTCCGTCTCCTTCTCCAGCACGAGCACGCGCACGCCGTGCAGCCGCAGCTCGCAGGCCAGCATCAGGCCGGTCGGTCCGGCGCCGACGATGATCACGTCGATCATGAAACCCCCCACTCGAGAGATCGATTCCCGGCCGGCCGCCCCGCGCGGTCCGGTGCGCGCACGTCCGCACACCGCGCCGAGTGTCCGCGACCACACCGCGAGTCCCGCCGTCGGTTCGACGTCCCCGCGTGTCCCCTATGCCGACAACAGCACACGTACGTCGCGAATCTTCCATTTCCGCAGGTTCCGGCCGTGGGCGACGATTCTGCGGCACGACCCGGGTCTTGCCGCAAGCCCCCCGGTGCGCTATAGGTTGAAAGTGGCGAGGAGTGCGCAGCCGCCTTTTCGGCGTCGCGGGGGACCACGGTCGGGCTTTCGACCAGGGTGAAGAAGCCCCGCGGTGCGGCCGCCGTCACCCGACCCCGGTCACCGAGGCCGGCGGGACCCGGAACCGATGCGCCCCGGTGACCCCGTCGAGGACCCGTCCGAGGGCGACGACCGATCGCCGCTCCCGTTGCCGCCGTGGACCCGACCGGCTGCCCGGACCGCTCGCCCGGCTCGGCGACCGGGAGCGCCACCCCCGTGCGCGACCGCGGGCCTTCGTGCCGCGGCTCCGTCGCCTGCCGTCCGGTGGGGGCCTCGGGCGGCGGGTCCCCGGTGATCGGCGACGATCGGCAGGGAGGACGAGGCCGCCTGAGTGGGCGTCAACGCTCCCTTCGGGAGCCCCGGAGTGAACGCCCCGCCGCCGGGCGGGCACCACGAGGCCGCGCCGACGACGAGGGGGAGGGGGACATCGTGGCGCGGCCGTACCGTGCGCATGCCCGGGATTTCGCGGACCACACCTCGCCGATGCCGGGAAATCCGAACCCGACGCCTCCTCCCCGTGGAGAGGCGCTCTCACCTCCTCGACCGGGCGCCTTGCCGGGGTCCTTGCCGGGTTTCTTCACCGGCGCCGTCACCGGTCGCCGCGCTCCGCAGCGCGTCGAGCAGTTCCCGCAGCGCGGGTTGGGCCGGCGCGGTCTCCCGCACCGCCGCGTGGATGGTCCGCACCGGTTCGGGTCCGCGCACCCTGCGCACGACGACACCGGAGTGGCGACTCCCCAGACCCATCCGCGGGATCAGCGCCACCCCCAGGCCCGCGGCGACGAAGCCCTGCGCCGAGGCGTAGTCCTCGCTGTCGACCGCGAAGTCGGGGGTGAAGCCCGCCGCGGCGCAGGCGTCGAGCACCACGTCGCGGCAGGGTCCCGGCCACTCGCCGATCACCCACGGCTCGTCGGCCAGATCGACCAGGTCGAGCACCCGCTTGGCGGCGAGCCGGTGCCCGCGGGGGAGGACGGCGCGGTAGGGGTCGTCGAGCAGGTGCGTGAGACGGATGCCCTCGGGAAGCGGGTCGCGCGGACGGACCACGACGGCCAGATCGGCGCGCCCCTCCCGTACCTGGAGCAGCGGATCCTCGGGATCGGCCGGTCCGAGGTCGACCCGGACGTTCGGGTACGCGCGACGGAGCCGGGCCAGCGCGGGCGCCACCAGGCCGGCGCCGGCCGTGGCGAAGTAACGGACCGCCAACCGCCCCGTGCGGCCCGCCCGCAGATCGGCCAGCGCCGTCTCCGCCTCGGCGACCTGCCGACCGATGACGGCCGCGTGCTCGGTGAGCAGCAGTCCGGCCGCCGTCGGCCGCACCCCCCGGCCGACCCGTTCGAGCAGCGGCGTCCCGGCCTGCTTCTCCAGCGCCGCCACCTGCTGGCTGACGGCGGACGGTGTGTACCCCAGGTTCGCCGCCGCCGCGGTCACCGATCCGCTGGTGACCACCGCGCGCAGGATCTGCATGCGCCGCACGTCGAGCATGCAGGGAAGCTTAACGGTTCCTCAAGAATCTTTCGCTTGTTCTGACAGGTCGTCCGGGAGACCGTGGAGGCCCATGGACGAGCGGGAGGCGGACGTGAACGGTGGCGGGCGTGCGACGACGGTACGGATGGGCCTCCTCGCCCTGCTGTGGGGGTCGACCTTCCTGTGGATCGAGGTGGCCCTCGGCAGCGGTCTGTCCCCCTCCGGCATCGCCTTCGTCCGCTGCCTGCTGGGCGCCGGGGTCCTGTACGTCCTGAGCCGCTCGGTCGGACAGCGCCTGCCGCGCGACCTCGTGACCTGGGGCCGGCTCACCGTGGCCGCCCTCTTCTGCAACGCCCTGCCGTTCCTGCTGTTCGGCATCGGCCAGCAGACGGTCGACTCCGGTGTGGCCGGCGTGCTGAACGCCACCACTCCCCTGTGGTCCCTGCTGATCGGCCTGGCCATCGGCACCGAACGCGGCCTTCACCCGGTCCGCCTCGGCGGTCTCCTGCTCGGGTTCGCCGGCACCGTGCTGATCTTCGCCCCCTGGGGGCGGGACGGGCTGGTGAGCCGGGGTGCCCTGGCCCTCCTCGCCGCCGCGGCGAGCTACGCCGTCGCCTTCGCCTACATGGGACGCAAGCTCACCGTGGGAGGCACCGCACCCCTGGCCGTCTCCGCCGCCCAACTCCTCGCCGCGGCGGGGCTGAGCGTGCCGCTCCTGTTCGTCGACGGTCCGGTGCGGGCGCGCCCGGACGCGACGGCCCTGCTCGCCGTCGTCGTCCTGGGGGTCTTCTGCACCGGGATCACCTTCCACCTCAACCACCGGCTCATCGCGGACGAGGGCGCCACCGGCGCGGCCACCGTCGGATACCTGCTGCCGGTCGTGTCGGTGGCCCTGGGCGCGGCGGTGCTGGGGGAGGAGATCGGCCCGCGGGTCGTCGCCGGGATGGTGGTCGTCCTCGCCGGGGTCGCCATGACGCGCCGGCGCGGGCGTCCGCGTCCGACCGCCGGGAGGGCGGGGGCACCGGCCGCCCCGGAGGGCCGCCGGGAGCGACCGGACGCGGTCTCCCGTGCCCGGTCCGGCTCGTGACGGCCGCTCATCGGCCGGCCCGTCCCCTCGGCTCGTTCCCTCCGGTCCGGCCGGGGCGATGTCGGCGCGGCCGGCGGGACACTCCTATCCTTTCCACGGGCAGGTGGAGACGAGGGGGCGGACGCGACCGGTGCCGCCCCGTCAGGCGGACGGCCCGGACGGCGGTACGAGGTCCGGGCCCCTCGGCGACGTACGGAGTGTGTTCATGGCCCTGTGGGACCGCCTCAAGGCATCGGCCCGGACGGTGCAGACCGAGCTGGAGGCGAGGAGGAGCGACCTCAAGGACGGCGCCTTCCGGGACGCGAGCATGGCGATGTGCGCGCTGGTCGCCACGGCGGACGGCACGGTCGACCCCGCCGAGCGGCGCCGCGTCGCCTACCTGATCGAGCACAACGAGATCCTGGGGAACTTCCCCGCCGACGAGCTGCGCCGCCGCTTCGAGGAGTGGCTGGACCGGCTCGCCGCCGACCCCGAGGGCGGGAAGGAGAGCGCCCTGCGGGAGATCGCCAAGGTCAGGAGGAGGCCGGTCGAGTCCAGGGCCGTCGTCCAGGTCGGCATCGTCGTCGGCGGCTCGGACGGCCACTTCGACCTCACCGAACGGGCCGTGGTCGCCGAGGCGTGCCACGTGCTCGACCTGCCGCCCCACGAGTTCGACCTCTGAACCGCCGGCCGTGCGGGAGTCCTTCCGCACGGCCGGCGGCGCGGGTCCTTCGCATGGCCCACCGCGCCGTTTCACGCCGCGTCTTCCGGGCACTTCAGGGCGGACGGAAGAACAGTCAGCGAGGGACACATGCAGATCGGTTACAAGCTGGCGGCCGAGGCGTTCGGCCCCACCGAACTCGTCCGGCAGGCGGTCCGCGCGGAGCAGGCCGGGTTCGACTTCGTGGAGATCAGCGACCACTACCACCCGTGGCTGGACAACCAGGGCCACTCGCCGTTCGCCTGGACGGTCCTGGGGACCATCGCGGCGAAGACCGAACGCATCGGACTGGCGACCGGCGTGACCTGCCCGACCGTGCGCTACCACCCGGCGATCATCGCCCAGGCCGCCGCGACGCTCGCCCTGGTCTCCGAGGGCCGGTTCGTCCTCGGCGTGGGCTCGGGGGAACGGCTCAACGAACACGTCGTCGGCCGGGGCTTCCCCGACGTGCGGCTGCGCCACGAGATGCTCCGCGAGGCGCTGGAGATCATCCGACTGCTGTGGCGCGGCGGGTACCAGTCCTACGAGGGAAAGCACCTGCGGCTGGAGGACGCGCGGGTCTTCGACCTGCCCGCCTCGCCGCCGCTGATCGCGGTGGCCGCCAGCGGCGGGCCGTCGGCGCGGATCGCCGCCGAACTCGGCGACGGCCTGTTCGCCACCGAGGACAAACCGGAGATCGTGCGGCACTACCAGGAGGCCGGAGGCGCCGGACCCCGCTACGCCGAGGTGCCCGTGGCCTGGGCGCCCGACGAGCACACCGCCGCCCGGGCCGTCCTGGAGACCTCCCGCTGGGCCCTGACCGGGTGGAAGGTGATGAGCGAACTCCCCAACCCGGTCAACTTCGAGGCGGCCACCACCACCGTCCGCGAGGAGGACGTCCGGGAGAAGTTCGCCTGCGGTTCCGACCCGGACCGTTTCGTCGCGGCGGCGCAGCGGTTCGTCGACGCGGGCTTCGACCGGCTGGTGATGCAGAACGCCGGCCCGGACCCCGACGGCTTCATGGACTTCTACAGCGGCGAGCTGGACCGACGGATCCGCGGGCTGACCCCGCGCGGCGCCGCCGTCTGAGCGTCCGTCGGGGTCCCCGTCCGAGGAGGTCTCCGGGGCGGGAGGGGCACGGCCACGGCCCCTCCCGCCCCGGACCGCACGGGGGTCGACCCCCGGCCGGCGGAGGGCGGAACCCCGCCGACCGGGGGCCGAAGGCGGCCTCCCGGCGCCGGCCGGAAACGAGAGGGGTCCCCGGCGGTGGGCCGGGGAGCCGAGGGCCCGAAGGGGCGCCTTCGCGTGCGGTCGGTCAGGCGTGGTTGCCCGGTGCGTGCGGCGCCCGCGCCGACAGCGGCGTGGCGATGTCCTCCAGCGAGCGCCGCTCGGCCGGTACGGCCAGGAAGGCCGCCACCAGGCCGGCCAGGGTCATCAGGGCCGCGCCGATCTGGAAGGCGAGCACCGTGTCGGCGACGACGCCGGACTCGGTGAGCTTGGCGAAGATCAGCGGGCCGCTGATGCCGCCCGCGGCCGTGCCGACGGCGTAGAAGAAGGCGATCGCCATGGCCCGCGTCTCCATGGGGAAGACCTCGCTGACCGTCAGATAGGCGGAGCTGGCGCCGGCCGAGGCGAAGAAGAGCACCACGCACCAGCAGGCCGTGAGCGTGGTGGCGGTCAGCCGGCCGCTGTCGAAGAGCCAGGCGGTGCCGAAGAGGAGCAGGCCGGAGAGGATGTAGGTGCCGGAGATCATGACGCGGCGGCCGACGGTGTCGAAGAACCGGCCCAGCAGCAGCGGGCCGAAGAAGTTGCCGACGGCGATGACGGCGAAGTAGTAGCCGGTCGAGCCGGTGGGCACGTCGAAGAAGGCGTGGAGGATCGCGCCGAAGCCGAAGGTGATGGCGTTGTAGAGGAACGCCTGGCCGATGAAGAGCGCGAGCCCGAGCACGGCGCGCTTGCGGTAGTGGGAGAAGACCGTGCGCGCGATCGTCCCGAAGCCGATGCTCTTGCGCGTGTGGATGGTGATCTCCCCGGCGGGCGGCGGCAGTTCGGTGCCCTTCTCGGCGCGGATCTCCTCCTCGACCTCGCCCACCAGCTTCTCGGCCTTGTCCCCCTGCCCGTGGATGAACTGCCACCGGGGGCTCTCGGGGACGTGGCGGCGCACCAGCAGGATGACCAGGCCGAAGACGACGCCGAAGCCGAAGGTCAGCCGCCAGCCGATGTCGGCGGGGAAGATGCCGGTGTCCAGCATGACGATGGACAGCAGCGAGCCGCCCACCGCGCCCAGCCAGAAGCTGCCGTTGATGATCAGGTCGATGCGGCCGCGGTACTTGGAGGGGATCAGCTCGTCGATCGCGGAGTTGATGGCGGCGTACTCGCCGCCGATGCCGAAGCCGGTCAGGAAGCGGCAGACGAAGAACCACCAGCTGGAGAAGGACAGGGCGGTCAGCGCGGTGGCGGCCAGGTAGACGGCCAGCGTGATGATGAAGAGCTTCTTGCGGCCGTAGCGGTCGGTCAGCCAGCCGAAGAACAGCGCCCCCGAGCAGGCGCCCGCCACGTACAGGGCCGCCGCGATGCCCGTGACCTCGGCGGAGGTGATGGGCAGACCGCTGCCCTCCTCCGCCAGCCGTCCGGCGATGTTGCCGACGACCGTGACCTCCAGGCCGTCGAGGATCCACACCGTGCCGAGGCCGATCACGATCATCCAGTGCCAGCGCGACCACGGGAGGCGGTCGAGCCGGGCCGGTACGGACGTCGTGACCGTGCCCGTGCCGACCGCCGTCTCCAAGGGGTCACTCGTCGCCATCGCCCACTCCCTTCAACCCCTTTCGGCGCGCGCCGGGGCCTGCGTCCCGGCGCGCGATGGTCAGCACGTTCCCGGGGCCGGGCGGGCCACACCACCTGAACGGGTACGGGCTCCGGGAGGGGCGGGGGCGGGCGCGGCGGACGCCGCCGTGGGCGTCACCGTGTCCGGAGCGGGCTCCGCTCGGGCATCGGGCCGCCGAACACCTCACGCAGCCGCCGGTGGCGCGCGGAGTCGTGCCACAGGTCGCCCCGTCGGGGACGCTGGACGTACACGGCCCAGACGACGGCGCATATACCGGTGATCAGCGGGATGAGCAGCCACACCATCGCGGCCACCACGGTCTCCTTTCCGATACGGCCGGTGATCTTCGGCATCACTGCTTTCATATACCTCACCTAAGGGAAGTTGACAAACCTCGGCTCAAGGTCTATGGCGGAAAGGGAACGGTCGCCTTTCCCGGAGGACCGAGGGGAGGAGAATGGAGAGGACGCGGGCCCCACGCCCCTGCGCCGGCCCCCTGCGAGGGCGGCGCGGACGCCGGGAGGCCCGCACGCCATGACGGGACACACGGCCGGAGTCGGAGTACGGACAGCGAACGGACCGGGAGGGTCCGGAGGACGCCCCCGGAACCGTCTGGAGGTTGCCATGGCCCATTCCTGCGTTCTGCTCAAGCACGGTGAGGTCGTCCTCAAAGGCCGCAACCGCGGACGCTTCGAGGAGCTGCTGCAGCGCAACCTGCGCACGGCACTCGACGGACTCGACGGCCCGGTGCGCATCCGGACCGGGCGCAGCGTCACGGTGCTGACCGGACCCGCCCCGGTGGAGCAGATGGTGGAACGGGTGCGGCGCGTACCGGGGTTCAGCGTGGTGCAGCCCGCGATCGCGGTGGCCAAGGACCCCGGGGCCGTGGCGGAGGCCGCCGTCGAGCTGCTGCGGGGCCGCTCCACGGGCGCCGGCGGCTTCGCGGTGCGGGCCAAGCGCCGCGACAAGGACTTCCCGATGCGGTCGAGCGAACTCGCCGCCTTCGTCGGCGCCCGGATCCAACGGGAGCTGGGCCTGCCGGTGGACCTGACCTCCCCGTCCGTGGAGGTGGCGGTCGAGGTCGACCGGGACGAGGTCTACCTGTCCGTCGACCGGCTCCCCGGCCAGGGCGGTCTGCCGGTCGGGGCCAGCGGCCGGGCCGTGGTGCTGCTGTCGGGCGGCTACGACTCGCCCGTGGCCGCCCACCGCGCCATGCGGCGCGGACTGCGCTGCGACTTCGTGCACTTCACCGGCGCCCCCTACACCGGCCCCTCCTCCGCCTACAAGGCGTACGCCCTGGTGCGGGAGCTCACCCGGTACCAGCCGGAGGCCCGGCTGCACATCGTGCCGCTCGGCACCGCGCAGCGGTCCCTGGCCACCGCCGGCGCCGGACGTCTCCAAGTGGTGGCGCAGCGGCGGCTGATGGTCCGGGTGGCCGGAGAGCTGGCCCGCCGGATCGGCGCGAGGGCGCTGGTGACCGGTGACAGCCTCGGCCAGGTGGCCAGCCAGACCCTGTCCAACCTGGCCACCGTCGACGAGGCCAGCCCGCTGCCGGTGCTGCGGCCCCTGCTGGGCTGGGACAAGACCGAGATCATGGAGGAGGCGACCAGGATCGGCACCGCCGACATCTCGCGCCTCCCCGACGAGGACTGCTGCCGGCTGCTCGCCCCGCCGCGGGTCGCCACCGGGACCACCCCCGGGCAGTTCGCGCGGCTGGAGAACCGGCTCGACGTGGAACGCACCGTCGAGGACCTGCTGGGCCGGGTCCAGGTGATGCGCCCCGGTCGGGACGAGCGGGAGAGCGCCGGGACGGCACGGGTCGAGGCCGTGGCGTGAGGCCGCGGCCCCGCGGCCCCCTTCCGGCGCCGCCGCGCGCCCAAGGCGCGGAACGCGTCGCCCTCCGGGGCCGCCGGGACGCCCCGGGGCCCGCCGCTGCGGCCCGCGTCGACACGGCGGGAGCCGCGGGCCGGCCCGGACGTCACAGGGCGTGGCCGCCGGAGACCTGGACGACCTGCCCGGTGATCCAACGGGCCTGACGGGAGGCCAGGAACACCACGGCGTCGGCGATGTCCTCCGGTTCGCCCAGCCGTCCCAGGGGCACGATCGAGCGAACCTCCTCGACCATCTCCTCGCCGATCCAGCCCGTCTGGACCGGCCCCGGCGCCACCGCGTTGACCCTGATCCCGGAGGCGGCCAGATCCAGCGCGGCGGCCCGGGTGAGCGCCTCCAGCGCCGCCTTGGACGTGCCGTACCCGATCTGGGAGGGGAAGGCGCGCGCGGCGTCGGTGGAGACGTTCACCACGCACGGGACCGCGCCGTCCCCGGCCCGACCGCCCCGGTCCCGCGCGCGGCGGGCGAGTTCGGCCGTCAGCAGGGCCGGGGCGACGGCGTTGACCCGGTAGTGGCGCTCCAGCCCGTCGGCGGTCAACTCGGCGAGGGTGTCCGGGCTCTCGCAGTGCGCGGCGTTGTTCACCAGCACGTCGACCGGTCCCAGACGCTCCTCGACCTCGTCGAACAGCCGCCGCGCCGCGTCCGGCCCCGCCAGGTCGGCGGCGACGGCGACGGCCCCCTCCAGTTCGGCCGCCAGCGCCTCGGCGGCCTCCGCGGCCGGGGCGGTGTGCTCCCACCGCACCCCCGGTGGCGGCGACGCCTGGGCGGGCAGGTGGTGCACGGCCACGCGCGCCCCCTGGGCGGCGAAGGCGCGGGCGGTCGCCGCGCCGATCCCGGCGGCGGCTCCGGTGACGAGGACGGTTCGTTCGGCGAGTCCGGTGTCGATCACGACCGCAGCGTCCGGCATTTGGTCGCCGCGGTCAACCGGATATCGGCCGGATCGCTCGGCCTGACGGGCGCCCGCCCGCGCACCCGCATTAGGGTGTGGACGCCCGTGACGTCCCCCGTGACCCCCTTCGTGAGGAGCCCCGCCGTGCAGCACCCCGCCCATCCCCGGCCGCGGACCGCCGACGCGTCCGCCTTCCCCGCCACCGGGCGGCGCGTCCTGGTCACCGGCGCCTCCCGGGGCCTGGGTCGGGCGGTGGCCGAGGCGTTCGCCGCGAACGGGGACCGGGTCGCCGTCCACTACGGGAGCCGCCGGGCGGACGCCGAGACCACCCTGGCCCGACTGGCCGGCGACGGACACGCGCTGCTCGGCGCGGACCTGACCGACCCGCGGCGGACCGCCGACCTGGCGGACGCGGCGGCCGAGGCGCTGGGCGGCATCGACGTCCTGGTGAACAACGCCGCGGTCAACACCCCGCACCCGCCCGCGAGCACGGGGTACGACGAGTGGTGCGCCGCCTGGCGGGAGCACGTGGCCGTCAACCTGCTGGGCACCGCCGACCTCAGCCACGCCGTCGCCCGGCGGATGATCGACCAGGGCACCGGCGGCCGCATCGTCAACATCGGCTCGCGCGGGGCGTTCCGCGGCGAACCGGACCACCCCGCCTACGGCGCCACCAAGGCGGCGGTGCACGCGCTGGGCCAGTCCCTCGCCGTGGCCCTGGCCCCCCACGGCATCGCCGTGACCTCGGTGGCGCCCGGCTTCATCGACACCGACCGGGTCGCCCACCGGCTGACCGGTCCCGAGGGCGAGGCGATCCGCGCCCAGAGCCCGTACGGGCGGGTCGCCACGCCGGAGGAGGTCGCGGCGGCGGTGCTGTGGCTGGCGTCCCCGCAGGCCCAGTGGAGCGCGGGCGCGGTGCTGGACCTCAACGGCGCCTCCCACCTGCGCACCTGATCCCGCACCCGCCCCGCGCCCCCGTCCCGGGTTCCCGCGGACGGGCGGACGCGGGGGCCGCGGAGGCGCGGTGGGCGGCGGATCAGGCGGCCCCGTCCCGCCGGTGGTCGAGGCCGAACAGACCGAGGTCGATCGCCTCCGCCATCGCCGCGTGGCCGGCCGCGTTCGGGTGGTAGCAGTCGGCGCGGTAGGCGTCGCGGATCCGGGTCGGATCGGCCGGGTCCCTGACCGCGGCGTCGAAGTCGACGACGCCGTCGAACACCCCGCCGCTGCGGACGAACTCGTTCACCGCGAGCCGGTTGGCCTCCTTGGCGCTGCCCGGCGCGTTGCACATGGGCATCAGGGTGGCGCCGATCACCTCGACGCCGCGGGCGTGGGCGCGGTCGACGATCTCCCGCATGGCGTCGACGACCCGCGACGCCGGCGCGGGCGCCGCGTGCTCGCCGCCGCCGAGGTCGTTGGTGCCCTCCAGGAGGATCAGATGACGCACGCCGGCGAGTTCGAGGGCGTCGTACTCCAACCGGTCGAGGGCCGGGGGACCGCAGCACTGGCCCGTCGGGTCGTAGGGGTTGGGCTGCCGGCTGACGGTGTTGCCGGAGATCCCGGCGTTGGCGACGGCCTTCTGCCCGCCCGGCGGCAGGGCGTTGATCCGCCGCGCCAGCAGGTCGGTCCACCGGTCGCCCCCGCCCACCGCGTTGTGGCCGGAGGTGTTGGAGTCGCCGAGCGCCACGATGGTGCCCGCCGCGGGGGTGCGCCCGTCGACGACCTCCACCCACCACAACTGGCCCGGGTGGTAGCCCGGTTCGACGGACAGCCCCCGGTCCTCCTCCGGGTAGGCGGCGTCGCCCGTGTCGCGGGTGTGGTCGCCGCCGAGCGAGAGGAAGCTGGCGGGCGGGTTCGGGGTCGGCGGCGGGAAGGTGTGGTCGTTGACCGGCGCGCCCGGCGCGTACAGGCTGATCGCCAGGTTCCGCTGGGCCGCCACGCGCAGCGGAACCGGGTCGCTGTAGACGTGCCCGCCCGGGGGCACGGTGACCCGTGGGCGGCCCTGGAAGGTGAGGGTGCGCAGGGAGCCGGGGACCAGATCGGCCTCGCCGACCTCGCGTTGCAGCCCGATCGTCGCCGAGCGGAACGTCGCGGGGCGGTCGCCGTACGGGTTCCCGATGCGCACCCGCAGCGAGGAGGCCGCCACCGAGGCCCGGGCGATGTTCCGCACCGTCAGGTCGGGGGAGGTGCCGTGCGCGCCCTGGAGGCTCGCGCTCCAGACGGCGTCGCGGCCGGGCGCCGCGGCGGGCCCGGTGTCGCTTCGGGAGGCGGGCTCCGCGGCGGCGACGGGCGCGGCCACCGCCGAGGCGATCAGCATGACGAGCGGGGCCAACCACGTGCCCACACGGGTGCGGAGTCCGCCGCGCCCTGGTGAAGATCCCACGAGCGTTCCTCTCGTTCGGCTGGTGCCGTGCGTGGACCGAGCGTCGAAGAGCCGGAGTCGTGCGTCGTCTCCCCGCGGATCGGGCAGGCGGGGCGCGGAACGGGCGCGGGCCCCCGGACCGGGGAGACGCGCTCGTCCCGTGGACGGCCCGTCCGGACGGACGGGCCGCGCTCCGCACGGTAGGAAGAGCCCCCGGCGGCGTCAACCCCGCCTCGTGGCGGCCGGGTTCGGGGTCAGCCCCGGTCGAGCCCGTACACGCGCCGGGCGTTGTCCGCGCAGACCATGGCGGCCACCCGCTCGGCGTCCTCGTACGACCACAGGCCCTCGCCGGTCCAACGGGACAGCAGCCGGGTCAGGGCGCCGCGGAAGACGGCGGCCCCCACCACGTACAGCTCGGGCAGGCCGTAGGCGTCGGTGGAGAACAGCAGCTTGCCGAACGGCGTCAGCTCCAGCGCCTCGGCCAGCACCTCCCCGGCCCGCGCACCGGTGTGGTTCAACGCCAGGCCGACGTCGGCGTACACGTGCGGATAGGCGTGCGCCAGATAGGCGGCGTGCCGGTGGTACGGGTAGCCGTGCAGCAGGACCAGCGGGCAGCCGGTGGGCTGGACGGCGCGCACGAAGTCGGTGAGCAGCAGCGGGTCGCAGCGGTCCAGCCGCAGGTCGGTGTCGCCGAACCCGGTGTGCAGTTGCAGCGGCAGGCCGGTCCGCACGGCCGACCACAGCAGGCGGCGCAGCAGGACGGGATCGGTCACCCGGTCGCCGGCCTCGCGGCCGGTCAGCCAGCGGTCGGCCGCCGCCCGCACCTCGGCGTCGCCGGGCGGCTCGGGCGCGAGGTCCAGCCCGTGCCGGTAGGCGGCCACCGACTTGAAGCCCACCGCGGTGCGCGCGGCCTCCGCCACGGCGTCGTCCAGGGCGGTCAGGAAGGAGGCGACGGTGTCCGCGGTGTCGGCCGCCTCCTCGGCCAGCCGCTCCAGCCGTACGACCTCGTGGGCTCGCGCGCCGCCGGCCGCCGCGAGTTCGGCGGGGCCGGTCAGGTCGGCGGTCACACCGGTGTCCACCAGGTAGTCGGCGATGCCGTCGGCGCCCAGCAGCCGCCGCGTGACCTCCGCGGCGCCCAGCTCCCGGCGCCGCGCCAGGTACTCCTCGGGCGGGCAGTGGACCTCCAGGTCCAGCAGCGGCGGGCACCAGCGGCGCACCGCGAACCCCAACTGGGTGTCGAGGAACGTGGTGCCGGGCGCGGCGGGGGCGTCCGACTCCACCAGGTACGAGGCGAACGTCTCGTCGTCCGGGTCGTCGCTGACCACACCGTGGCAGTGGTGGTCCACCAGCGGCGGCAGATCGGATGCCCCGGCCATCAGTACCTCTCCCGGACCGCGGCGACGACGTCCTGCGGCGCGACGCCCTCGAACAGCGCGATCTCCGCCCGGCGCACGGCGGCGAAGGCCTCGAACAGCGGATCCCCCATGGCCTCGCGGAGCACGGTGGAGCGTTCGAAGTGCTCCAGCGCCTCGGTCGCCGAGGTGGGCAGCCGGGGCTGGTCGCCCCGCCGGGCGGGGTCCCCGGAGACCGGCTCGGGCAGCGTCAGCCGGTCGGCGATCCCGGCCAGTCCGGCGGAGATGACGCCACCGACCACCAGATAGGGGTTGGCCGACGCGTCGAAGCACTTGACCTCCGCGTTCGCGCCGCCGGGGTCGTCCGGCGCCCCGGGGACGAAGCGGATGGCGGCCTCGCGGTTCTCCAGCCCCCAGCATCGGAACACACCCGCCCAGTGGGAGGGCACCAGCCGCAGGTGGCCGGCCGGGGTGGGCGCGCCGACGGCCAGCAGCGCGGGCAGCTCCCGCAGCACCCCGGCGAGGAAGGACCGGCAGTCCGCCGTCATGCCGAAGGGGCCGTCGCCGCCCCGGCACAGGTTCCTCTCCTCCCGCCACAGGCTCAGGTGGAGGTGGCCGCCGTTGCCGACCCTGCCGACCTCCACGACGGGGGCGAACGAGGCGGTCAGCCCGTGCCGCACCGACACCGCCCGGATCGTCTCCCGCACCAGCACGACCAGGTCGGCGGCGCCGACCGGGTCCGAGGGCGCGGCGGACACCTCGAACTGCCCCGGCGAGTACTCCGGATGGAGCTGGAGGACGTCGACGTGCTGGTCGAGGAGGGCGCCGAGGACGTCGCCGAGGTAGTCGGACAGCTCCACCACGCGGGCCATCCCGTACGCCGGGCCGCGGCACGGGTAGCGGACCTCCGGGGCGCCCTCCCCGGACCCCGCTGCCGCCTCCGCCCCCGTCTCCGACGCGTCGCGGCGCAGGACGGTCCACTCGGTCTCGAACCCCATCCGCAGCTCCAGCCCCAGGGCCAGGGCCCGTTCGGTCTGGCGCCGGGCGAAGAGCCGCTGGCAGGCGACGTACGGCTCGCCCCGCTGGGTGTACCGGTCGACGGGGGCCCACGCCCAGCCGGGCTGCCCGGCCAGCACCGTCAACCGGTCCAGGTCGGGGAACAGGCGCAGGTCGCCGCAGGGACCGCCGATGTGGCGGCTGGTGGTGACCGAGTCGTCGACCGCGTAGACGTCGAAGACGGGCGACATGCCCACCCCCCAGCGCGCGGCGTGCGCGAGCCGGGAGGTGGGCACGGTCTTGGTGCGGGTGATGCCCGCGTTGTCCACCCAGGTCAGGGCGGTGCCGCGGATGCCCTCCGCCCTCAGCCGGGCGGTCTCGTGCCGGGCGTTCCGCCGCGCCCGTTCGCGTTCCGCCGCCCCCGTCTCCATGGCTCCTCCTTCACGGCCGGACCGGATCGGCCGGCTGCCCGGACGGCCGTGAGGCGATCATGCCGCAGTCGGCGGACGGCGCCTTCCGCCGGCGCCGGCGCGGCCCGGGGAAGGCACCCGATCGGAGGGAGGGCCCCTGTCCGGCGGCGGTACGGGGGCGCGTACGGTGCCGGAGGGGTCCGCGGCGCAGGCACGGCCCCACCGCACACCGTCCGCCACCACACGAGGGACCGCCGTCCGCCATGAACACCGTCCACCGCCACAACGGGCTCGTCTGCACCGACCACACCCTCCGGGTGCCCCTGGACCACACCCGCCCGGACGGCGAGACGATCACCCTGTTCGCCCGCGAGGTCACCGCCGCCGGACGGGAGGGGGAGGACCTGCCCCTCCTGCTGTGGCTCCAGGGCGGTCCCGGCCACCGCGCCGAGCGTCCCAACGCCCCCGGCGCCTGGCTGCGCCGGGCGCTGCGCGACCACCGCGTCGTCCTGATGGACCAGCGCGGCACGGGGCGCAGCACCCCCGCCGACCGCCGCACCCTCGCCGTCCACCCCGACGCCGAGACCACCGCCGCGTACCTCGCGCACTTCCGCGCCGACGCGATCGTCCGCGACGCCGAACTGCTGCGCCGGCACCTGGCCGCCGACGGCGAACAGGACCGCCCCTGGACGGTGCTGGGCCAGAGCTTCGGCGGTTTCTGCGCCCTGACCTATCTCTCCCTCGCCCCCGAGGGACTGGAGAAGGTACTGATCACCGGCGGTCTGCCCGCCCTCACCGCGCACGCCGACGACGTCTACCGCGCCGCCTACGCCCGCGTCCTGGACCACAACGCCCGCTACTTCGCCCGCTACCCCGGCGACCAGCGTCTCGTCGACGCCGTGGCCGCCCACCTGGCCGAGCACGACGTGCGCCTGCCCACCGGCGAGCGCCTCACCGTGCGCCGCTTCCAGACCCTGGGCGCCGGCTTCGGCGGCGTCTCGACGTTCGACGCCCTGCACTACCTGCTGGAGACCGCGTTCGTCCCCGGCCCCGGCGGGCCGGAGCTGTCCGACACCTTCCTGCGGGGCGTGGAGTCCGCCGTCTCCTTCGCCCCGCACCCCCTGTACGCCGTCCTCCACGAGGCCATCTACGCCCAGGGCGGCCGGCCCACCGCCTGGTCCGCGCACCGGGTGCGCGAGGAGTTCCCCGCCTTCGACGCCTCCCGCGGCGGACCGCTGCGCCTCACCGGCGAGATGATCTACCCCTGGCACTTCGAGGAGGACCCGGCGCTGGTGCCGCTGCGCGACGCCGCCCACCTGCTCGCCGAACGCGTCGACTGGCCCCCGCTGTACGACCTCGACCGGCTCGCCGACAACCGGGTGCCGGTCGTGGCCGCCGTCTACCACGACGACATGTACGTCGACCGGGAGCACTCCCTGCGCACCGCCGCCCACGTCCGCGGACTGCGCCCCTGGATCACCAACGCCCACGCCCACGACGGCGTCCGGGTGGACGCCTCCGTCTTCGACCGCCTGCTGGCCATGGCGAGGGGAGAGATCTGACGAACCGAAGATATCCTCCGGTTCGTCCCTTTCCTTCCTCCCTGCGGACCCCGGAGACGATCGAGTGACACGGTCCTCCGGCGCTTCGCCTTCTCCTCGCCCGCAGTTCAGCTCCACCCGCCAGTGTCACTGCCGCCGGTGGGGCGCGGACCCATCCGTTCCACCAGGCAGTCGACGACAGGGTCAGCCACAGACCGACGGAGGTGTCAGGAGCAGTGTCACTCACTCGCCCCACGTCCCGACCAGTGCGCGCCGGACTCGCGGCGCTCGGCGCGGTGGCGATCGCGAGCTCCACGCTCGCCGCCGTGGCCGTACAGACGACGACGGCCATGCCCGCGGCCGCCGCCCCGGCCGACAAGAGCGACTGGAACGCCGATGCCTACCGGGGCAAGGTCGAGGTCGTGCCGGGCGACGGCACCGACGGGGACGGGCGGACGCTCACCGGCCGGGTCTTCCTCGACGGCGACCGCGACAGCAGCAGCGACCGGCGCGAGCGCGGCGTGGCCGGGGTGCTGGTCTCCAACGGACGCGACGTGGTCACCACCGACCGCCAGGGCCGCTACGAGCTGCCCGTCCACGACAACATGACCGTCTTCATCACCCAGCCGGCCGGCTACCAGGTGCCCGTGGACGAGCACAACATCGCGCAGTTCCACTACAACCACCTGCCCGCCGGGTCCCCCGAGCTGCGCTACGGCGGAATCGAGCCCACCGGCCCGCTCCCGAAGGCCGTGAACTTCCCGCTGGTCCAGAGCCAGGCCACCCGGTCCGGCGACCAGGACTGCGTCATCGCCGGCGACCTCCAGCCCTACGACAAGACCGAGGTCGGCTACGCCCGCGCCGGAGCCATCGCGGACCTCGCCCGGCGCAACGACTACGCGAGCTGCGGCGCCCTGTTCATCGGCGACGTGGTCGGCGACGACCTCTCGCTCTACAAGGACGTCAAGGAGCTGACCGGGCGGCTCAACGGCCCGGTGCGCTTCCTGCCCGGCAACCACGACCTGGACTACGACGCCAAGACCCCCGAGCACTCCTTCGACACCTTCCGGGCCCGGCTCGCCCCGACCTACTACTCCTACGACGTCGGCCGGACCCACGTCGTCGCCCTCAACACCGTCCGCTACCCCTGCACCCCGGACGTCGACAACGCCGACGGGCAGCGGCCCAACTGCAACGACCCCGTCAACAGCCCCTCCTACAACGGGCGGCTCGACGAGGAGCAGCTGAAGTGGCTGGAGCGGGACCTGGCGAAGGTCCCCTCGGACAAGCTGGTCGTCGTGGCCGGGCACATCCCCCTGCTGACCTTCGCCGACGAGGGCAGCGCCCGACACCAGGTCGACCAGGTCCGCGAGGTCTACGAACTGCTGAAGGGCCGCAAGGCCGTCGCCGTGGCCGGCCACACCCACTCGATCGAGAACATGAAGACCGGCGACCTGTTCAAGGGCTGGCGCGACATCTTCGGCATCGAGGGCCTGCCCTTCCCCCACATCACCGCCGGCGCCATCTCCGGCGACTGGTACTCCGGTGAGCCGACCGACAAGGGCTACCCGGTCGCCGTCGGCCGCGACGGCTCGCGCCCGGGCGTCCTGACGCTGGAGATCAAGGGCACCTCCTTCAAGGAGCGCTTCACCGTCACGGGCGAGAAGGACGACGTCCAGATGCAGCTGGGCGTCAACTCGCCCACCTACCGCCAGTGGTACGTCGACCGCCAGGCCTGGAACAAGAACAAGCAGGGCCCGGCCCCCGAGCTCGGCGACACCCGCGTGATCAGCAGAGCCGACCTGACCGGCACCACCTGGCTGACCACCAACTTCTGGATGGGCTCGACCGGTTCGAAGGTGAAGGTCTCCGTCGACGGCGGCCCGGCGCGCGAGGCCGTGCGCACCCAGCGGGCCAGGGGCGAGGACCAGCTGGTCGGCCCGGAGTGGTCCGACCCGCACGCGGTCGCCCGGCAGCTGGTCCACGGCGGCAGCGTGGCCGACCGGACGATGCACCTGTGGCGGTTCGAACTGCCCGCCGACCTCGCGGCGGGAACCCACCGCGCCAAGGTCACCGCGACCGACGCCCACGGCCGCACGTTCACCGAGACGCTGAGGTTCACGGTGGTCGAGGAGCGCTGAGCCGAGCCTCGACCCGACGGGCCCGGGACCGCCGCCGGCGGCGGTCCCGGGCCCCGCGCGTCCGCCCCTCCCGGCGGGTCGGCCGGACGCGCCCCGGCGTCCGCCCGGACCGTGGCGGGGCGCGGGACGGGCGCGGACGGATGTGGTGCCGCGGGCGAGGCGGTGGTGATCAGGGGTGATCAGGACCGCGGGGGCGTCGTGTCCGTGACGGTCCAGCGCTGGTTCGGTCCGGAGTTCGGCGGCCGGACGCCGACCGAGGCGCCGTCGTGGGTCGCCTGGCCGCCCACCTCCAGCAACTCGCCGCCGGCGGCGTTGACGAACGTCCAGGAGCCGTCGCCCGTCGTGGACAGGATCCACTGGGCGGCGAGGTCGCGGCGCCGGTCGTCCTCCAGCACCGCCGAGCCGTCGCGGACGGCCAGGCGCCGGCCGTCCGCCGCGCCGGTGATCGTGTAACGCCGGCGGTTCTCGTCGGCCCGGGAGTCCCCGGGGGCCGGCTCCAGACGCCAGAGCTGGTCGGTGCGGGCCGGGTCCGCGGTGCGGATCACCACGCCGCTCCCGTCGTCGGAGACGGTGAGCGCCTTCCCGCTCTGGACGCCGCCCAGCCGGTAGGCGTGCCCCTTCCGCACCAGCGCGGCGTCCTTCGCCACGCCGGAGACGCCCTCGACCAGGAAGGTGGTCACCGACTCGGCCGGCACGGCGATCGCGGCACGGCGGTCGAGGACGCGGACGGGAGCGTGCCGCACCAGCGCGCCGTCGGCGCTGGTCACCACCGGGGTCACCGTGGCGTCCCGCGCGACGCGGCCGAACTTCGACAGGTCGAGGGTCACCGTCCGGGGCGCCCGGGAGTCGTTGACGTGGACGACCGTCGCGCCCCTCGTGCCGACCGCCGCGACGCTGGAGGCGTCGTCGACCTTCACCAGCCGGTCCCCGGGACGGATGTGGTGGGTGAAATTCCGGGCCGTGTCGAACTTGGTGTTGGTGCGGATCGGGCAGGTCTCCAGGGTGTCCTCGGCGGTGCAGTCGAACGGGAGCTGGATGCTTCCCCAGTTGCCGCCCTGCGGGGACTCGCCCCCCGGCTTCATGTTGTCGTAGTCCTCGACGGGCTGCCAGAACACCCAGGCGGACGGCTCCAGTTCGCGCAGGTCGTCGACGATGTGCCTGGCCAGGCCCAGACCGGGCGCCATGGACTCGAAGTCCTGGCCGCCGCCCCAGCCGCCCTCCACCTCGCTCATCCACAGCGGCTTGTCGGCGGCCTTGGCCAGGTCGTGGACGGTGGTGCGGCCGGCGGTGCCGTAGGTGTGGACGTTCAGCTGCGCGACCTCCTCGCGCACGTCGCCCGGGTACGACTCCCAGTTGCGCGCGAAGAGGGTGGGGTTGGTCTCGTCCATCGCGGAGATCACGGCGTCGGTGTCGGCGTCCTCCAGCTCCGCGGCCAGTGCCCGGATGACGCGCTGCTGGAGCTCGGGGCCCATGTGCGCGCCCTCCTGCCGTCCGCCGACGGGTTCGCCGTCGGGCCCCGGGCGCGTGCTCTAGTAGGGGGTGTTGGGCTCGTTGAACGGGTCGAGGGTGTCGACGTCGATGCCGTGCGCCTCCTCCAGCCGCTCGACCGCGCCCACCAGATAGGCGGCGAAGTCGTCGACGGAGTCGCTCCTGAGCTGGTCCGCGTTCGGATCGAAGCCGCCGGAGACGTATCCGCTGACGGTCATGAACCACGGCGGTGAGTTGGAGAACGCCTCCCAGCGGTCGACCTCGTCCTTGACGCGGTCCACCCACCAGCGCTGGGTGCGGTCCGCGTCGGGGTTCCAGTCGGCCGGGTCGTCGGCGCTCCACCAGTCGGTGTCCTCGCGGGTGGTGCCCTCCGGGGCCCGCCACCAGCCCTCCACGGCGCCCCCGGCGCGCAGGTAGTCCCGCACGTCGGGGGCGTTGCCGCCGCCGATGTTGTACCGGGCGATGTTCAGGGCGAGGCCGTCGTCGCCGAAGACCAGGTCGGCGAGGGCCTCGCGGATCCCGTCGGGGTAGTCGCCGGTGGCGTTGGCGAACCACACCAGGCTGGTGCCCCACCCCTCGAACTCCTGCTGCCGGTAGGACGGGTCGGGGGTGACC
>NZ_BAAASZ010000017.1:0-11584 GCF_039533145.1 Streptomyces macrosporus | reverse complement strand
CCGCGCGGGGCGCCGGGCCGCCGGCCAGGACGGCGCCCAGGGCGAGGGCACCGACGCCCAGGCCGGCCGTGAGGCGTCGGATCGTGCCGGGTCTTCTCATCGTTCGTCCTCTCGTTCTCGTCGCGTCGTCGCGCCGTCGTGTCGGACGTGCCGCCGGGCGGGGCCGGTCACCGGCGGCGGATCACCGGCTCCCCTCCCGGGTCTCCTCGGCTTCCTCGGTCTCCCCGGTCTCCTCGGCTTCCTCGGCGGGGGACGCGGCCCGGCGCAGGACCACGACGCCGCGCGGGGCGAGGGCGAGCACCCCGTCCGCGCCGCCCGCCGTCCGGCCCGCCAGCACCTCACCGGTGACGCCGGGCAGCTCGACCGCCTCGTCGGTGCGGTTCACCAGGAACCAGTACGCGGCGCCGTCGCCCTCGCGCACCGCCAGCTCCACCCGGCCGCGGGCGTCCTCGGGCAGTTCGCCGGCGATCCCCGCCGCGTCGAGCAGCCGGCCCAGGACGCCGGTCAGGCCGTCCGCGCCCAGCCGGGTCGACACGTACGCGGCCGAGCCGCCGCCCACCCGGCGGCGGGTGATCGCGGGCCGCCCGGCCTGGTCGCCCGTGCGGTAGGCGGCGAGGACCTCGACGGCGGGGTCGGTGAGGGTGAGCCGGTCCGTCCACAGCGTCCCGGTGGTGCCGTCGTCCAGCTCGACGCTCTCGTCGTCCCCCAAGGGGGCGAACTCCTCGACGCGGATGCCGAGCAGGTCCCGCAGCGGGCCCGGGTAGCCGCCGAGCCAGGCGTGGTCGTTCTCGTCGACGATGCCCGAGAAGTACGTGGTGACCAGGTGCCCGCCGCCCTCGACGTAGCCGGTGAGCTGCTTGGCCAGCTCCCCGGGCACCATGTGGAGCACGGGCGCGACGACGAGCCCGTAGCCGTCCAGTTCCGTGCCCACGGGGACGACGTCCGCCCGCACGCCCAGGGCGAGGAACGCCGAGTACCAGTCGAGCGCCTCCTGCCGGTAGCGCAGCCGCGAGGTGGGGTGGGAGTCCTGCTCGCAGGCCCACCACGACTCCCAGTCGAAGACGATGGCCGCCGGCGCGGGGGCGCGCCCCGAGCCCACCACGGGGGCCAGTTCGCGCAGGACGCGCCCGAGGTCGACCACGGAGCGGAACACGTCGCTGTCGGGACCGGCGTGCGGAACCATCGCCGAGTGGTACTTCTCGGCGCCCGCCGCCGACTGGCGCCACTGGAAGAAGCAGACCGCGTCGGCGCCGTGCGCCACGTGCAGCAGCGAGTCGCGGGCCAGCTCCCCGTCGCGCTTGGCGCGGTTGACCGGCTGCCAGTTGACGGCGCTGGTGGAGTGCTCCATGAGGAACCACGGCCGCCCGCCCGCGATGTTGCCCGTGAGGTTGGCCGAGAACGACAGCTCGTCCAGGGCCCGGGGCCCGGGGACGACGTAGTGGTCGTTGGAGACGAAGTCCACCTCCGCGGCCCAGTCGGCGTAGTTCATGCCCCGGGTCTCGCCCATGACCATGAAGTTGGTGGTCACCGGCACGTCGGGCGTGATCCGCCGCAGCACGTCGCGCTCGGCCCGCAGGTGCTCCTTGAGCGCGTCGGAGGAGAAGCGCTTGAAGTCCAACTGCTGGGTGGGGTTGAGGTGCGAGGCGGCCAGCCGGGGCGGCAGGATCTGCTCCCAGTCGGTGTACCGCTGCGACCAGAAGGCCGTCCCCCAGGCGTGGTTGAGCGCGTCGAGGGTCCCGTAGCGGGAGCGCAGCCACGCCCGGAAGGCGCGGGCGGCGTCGTCGGAGTGGTCGTAGACGTTGTGGCAGCCCAGCTCGTTGTTCACGTGCCAGGCGACGAGCGCGGGGTGGTCGCGGTAGCGCTCGGCCATCGCGGTGACCAGGCGCAGCGCGTACGCGCGGAAGACCGGCGAGGTGGGCCGCCAGTGCTGGCGGGCGCCGGGCCACACGGTCTCGCCCGACCGGGTGACGGGCAGGACCTCGGGGTGGGCCGCGGTCAGCCACGGGGGCGGGGAGGCGGTCGCGGTGGCCAGGTCGACGGCGATGCCGCCGCCGTGGAGGAGGTCCATCGCCTCGTCCAGCCAGTCGAAGTCCCAGACGTCCTCGGCCGGTTGGATGCGCGCCCAGGAGAAGATCGCCAGCGAGACGACGGTGACGCCCGCCTCGCGCATCAGCCGGACGTCCTCGTCCCACACCTCGCGCGGCCACTGGTCCGGGTTGTAGTCGGCGCCGTAGGCGAACCCCGGGACGGTGCCGTCGCCCGTGCGGCGCAGCATCGGAGGCAGGGGAACGCGGGTCATGGGGATTCCTTCCGTGAAGGGGCCGGGTCGGACCGTGGGGGGCGCGGCGGGGGTGTGGGAGGGGAAGGGGGAGCCGGCGGGGCTCACTCGACGACGGTGAAGCCCTGTTCCCTGCCGTACTCGACGGAGGAGCGCCGCCAGTCCTCCAACCCCTCGGCCAGCGACGTGTCGGAGACGTAGGCCTTGCCGACGGTGTCGTTGAAGACGGAGTTCGCGTAGACCTGGTAGGGCAGGTAGGTCCAGCCCTCGGAGACGTTCGCGGAGGACTCGGCGAATATCTCGTTGGCCCGCTGGCCGCCGAAGTACTCGAACTCGGCGCGCAGGAACTCCTCGGACTCCAGGTCCGCCGTGGTCGCGGGGAAGGCCCCGGCCTCGATGCGGGCCCGCACGCCGTCGCCCGTGGTGGCGTACCGAGCGAAGGCGTAGGCCAGCTCCTCGTTCTCGGCGGCCTTGGGCAGCGCCAGTCCGCTGCCGCCGTTCTCCGCGCTGTCGGAGGCGCCCTCCTGCCACTGCGGGAGCGGTGCCACGCGCCAGGAGCCGGAGGCCTTCGGCACGCCGGACTCGAAGTTGGCGGGCATCCAGGCGCCGGCGGGCAGGGTGGCGATGGTGCCGTCGGCCAGGCCCCGGTACCACTCGTCGCTCCAGGAGGTCACGGGTGCCAGGAGGTCCTCGTCGAGCAACCGCTGCCAGGTCTCGGCGTACGCCCTGGAGCCCTCGTCGGAGAAGTCGACCGCCACCTCGGTGCCGTCGGTCTTGTAGGGGCGTCCGCCGGCCTGCCAGATGAGGCTGGTGGCCAGCCCCGGCTCCCCGGTGTCGTTGGTGATGTAGACGTCCGGGTCGGCCTTGTGGAGGGCGCGTGCCGCGTCCACGTACTCGTCCCAGGTGGTGGGCACCTCGATGCCGTGCTCGTCGAAGACGTCCTTGTTGTAGTACAGCACCATGGGGCCGGAGTCCATGGGCAGGGCGTGGACGCCGTCGAAGGCCCGCACGGCGTTCCACGGGCCGGGCGCGAAGGTGCCCTCCAACTCGTCCGCGCCGAGGGGGGAGAGGTCGTGGACGCCCCGGGTCAGCGCGAACTGTCCCAGGGCGAAGTACTCGACCTGCGCCACGTCGGGCACGCCGGAACCGGCCGAGATCGCGTTCTGCAGCGCGGTGTAGTGGTCGTTGCCGGAGCCGGCGTTGACCAGTTCGACGTCGACCTTCGGGTACTTCTTCTCGAAGCCGGCGACGACCTGCTTCAGGGTGGGCTCCCACCCCCACACGGTGATCGAGCCGCCCTTCTCCAGGGCCGCCCGGACATCGGAGGCGGAGACCCCTTCGAGGGACTCGTCCGCACTGTCCGGGCCCCCGCACGCCGCCGTGCCGAGGACGGCGGCGCACAGCAGTCCCAGACCGCGCAGCAGGCGGCGCGTCGTGGTGGTCATGGGTCCTCACTTCGTCGTGTCGGACGGGAGACGGGGACGGGAGACGGGACGGGGAGGGAGCGGGGCGGGCCGGGGCCTCACTCCTTGACGCTCCCGGCGGCCAGGCCCGTGCGCCAGTGGCGCTGGAGCAGGAGGAAGGCGGCGATCAGCGGGACGATGGTGAGCAGCGAGCCGGTGATCACCAGGTCGAAGACCGCCTCGCCGCCGGCCGCCGACGCCTGGGCGTTCCAGGCGTCCAGCCCCAGCGTCAGCGGATACCAGTCGGGGTCCTTGATCATGATCAGCGGCAGGAAGTAGTTGTTCCAGGTCGCGACCATGGTGAACAGCGAGACCGTGACGATGCCGGGTCCCAGCAGCGGCAGGGCGACGCGGAAGAAGGTGAGCGCCTCGCCCGCCCCGTCGATGCGGGCGGCCTCCAGCAGTTCCGCGGGGACCGCCTCGGTGGTGAAGACCCACATCAGGTACAGGCCGAAGGGCGAGATCAGCGAGGGGACGATCACCGCCCAGGGGGTGTTGGTCAGGCCCAGCTCGCTGAACATCAGGAAGGTGGGGACGGCCAGGGCGGTGCCCGGCACCGCGACGGCTCCGATGACCACGGCGAAGACCGCGCGCCTGCCGGGGAAGTCGAACTTCGCCAGCCCGTAGCCGCCCAGGACCGCGAGGAACGTCGCGCCGCCCGCGCCCAGCACGACGTACAGGACCGTGTTGAGCAGCCAGCGCACGAAGACCCCGTCGTCGTAGCTCAGTGTCCGCGCGATGTTCTCCCAGAGGGCGAAGTCCTCGTCGAACCACAGACCGGAGGAGTCGAACAGGCCCTCCTGGGTCTTGGTGGCGCTGATGGCCAGCCACACCAGCGGGACCAGGGAGTAGAGGAGCACCAGGCCGGTGAGCACCGTGAGGGTCACGCTGCGGCGCGGGCGGTCGGCCGAGTGACGCCGGCGCGGTGCGCGCGGTCGCGCGGCGGAGCGGTCGCGTCCCCCGGACGCGGGCCGGCTGGTGGACGGGGTGGGGGCCGGGGTGGGGAGCGGGGCGCTCATCGCGTCTCACGCCTCCTTCCGCGTGCCGCGCAGTTGCACGGCGTAGGCGACGGCCATCGTGATCAGGCCCATGACGACCGCGACGGTCGCCGCGTAGTTGTGCTGCAACCCGGAGAAGGACAGCGAGTAGGTGTAGAGGTTGGGCGTGTAGTCGGTGGTGAGGGCGTTGGGCGCCAGGTTCCGCAGGATGTTCGGCTCGTTGAAGAGCTGGAAGCTGCCGATGACCGAGAAGACGGCCGCGATCGTCAGGGCGCCGCGGAGGGCGGGGAGTTTGATGGCGGTGACGACGCGGAACTGGCCGGCGCCGTCGATCTCCGCGGCCTCGTAGAGGGAGCGGGGCACCACCCGCAGCGCGGAGTAGAGGATGAGCATGTTGTAGCCCGTGAACTCCCAGGTCACGATGTTGCCGATGGAGGCCAGCACCAGATCGGGGGAGAGGGGATCGGGCAGGGAGACGTCCAGGGCCTCGTCGAGGTCGCCCAGCAGCCCGATGCGCGTGCCGTACATGAAGCCCCACATCAGGGTGGCGACCACGGCGGGGACGGCGTAGGGCAGGAAGATCGCCATCCGGAAGAAGTTCCTCCCGTACAGCCGTCCGCTGTCGATCGCCAGGGCCACCAGCAGCGCGATGCCCAGCATGATCGGGACCTGGACGGCCAGGAACAGCGCCACCCGGCCGAGCCCCTCCCAGAACCGGGGGTCCTCCAGGGCCCGCCGGTAGTTCTCCAGGCCCACGAAGACGGTGCCGCCGATCATCCGCTGCCGGAACAGGCTCAGGTAGAGGGAGTAGGCGATCGGGGCCAGGAACACCAGGCCGAAGACGGCGAGGAAGGGGCCGACGAAGCCCCAGCCCACCCAGGCGCGCCTGTCGCGGCGTCCGCGCGGTGGGGCCGGGAGTTCCGCCGCCGGAGGCGGTGACGTCGTCGTCATGCTCGTTCCTCGTCCCTCGTTTCGCTCGGCGCCCCGACGGGGGTCGGACAGGAGGGATGTTTGCGTAAACATTCCCCACCCGGAAGAGCGGCGACAGGGGAAATGTTTACGTAAACATCGGCTGGCGTGATGTCTACACTGCACCGTTGACGAGGGTCAAGGGTCGTGAACGGGTTCCCCGGCCCGGAACGAGAGGGCACGCATGGACGGCATCGTGGACACCCCGCGCAAGAGCGGCGGGCGGACGGCCCCGGACGGAGCCGCCCCGTCGCGGCCGAAGCGGGGCGCGTCCATGGCGGACGTCGCCCGTCTGGCCGGCGTGTCCGCGCAGACCGTCTCGCGCGTCTCCAACGGCTACCCCGGGGTCACCGAGACGACGCGGCAGCAGGTGCTCGCCGCCATGCGGAAGCTCGGCTACCGGCCGAACAGCGCCGCGCGCGCCCTCAAGCGGGGCGAGTTCCGCACGATCGGCGTCATCCTCTTCACCCTCTCGACCACCGGCAACGTGCGCACCCTGGAGGCCATCGCCACATCGGCGGCCCGGGAGGGGTACGCCGTCACGCTCCTGCCGGTGGCCGTGCCGACCCAGGACGAGGTGCGCGGCGCCTTCACGCGGCTGGGCGAACTCGCGGTGGACGCCGTCATCGTCATCATGGAGGTCCACCTCCTGGACGCCGCGACGGTGTCCCTCCCGCCCAACACACAGGTCGTCGTGGCCGACTCGGACGCCGGCGACCGCTACAGCGTGGTCGACACCGACCAGGCGGGCGGCACCCGCGCGGCCGTGCGGCACCTCCTCGACCTCGGCCACCGCACCGTGTGGCACCTCGCCGGGCCGGAGGAGTCGTTCGCGGCGCAGCGGCGCGCCGACGCCTGGCGGGCCACCCTGACGGAGGCCGGCCGCGAGGTGCCCGAGATGGTGCGGGGCGACTGGTCCGCCGAGTCGGGGTACCGCGCCGGGCTGCGGATCGCGGAGGAACCCGACTGCACCGCGGTCTTCGCGGCCAACGACCAGATGGCGCTCGGCCTGCTGCGCGCACTCCACGAGAAGGGCAGGGCCGTGCCGGACGACGTCAGCGTGATCGGCTTCGACGACATCCCGGAGGCGGGGTCGTTCGTGCCGCCGCTCACCACCGTCCACCAGGACTTCGCCGAGGTCGGCCGGCGGTGCGTCCAGGGGGTCCTGCGGCAGATCCGCGGCGAGTCGGCCGAGCGGGGGACCACGCTCGTCCCGACGCGCCTGGTCGTACGGCAGTCCACCGCGCCGCCCCCGGCGAGGTGACGCCCGCCCCGCCGCACGGCGGCCCGTCCGGCGTCAACTCCCGCCGTCCGCCTCGGCGTCGACGTCGTACCAGTCGTCGGCCAGCAGCCCGGCGTGCGAGGGCTGCACCCCGACCTGCACGGTGCCGTCCGCGGTGACGAACCGCAGATGGGCGGCGAGCGTCCGGCTCCGTCCGTCGGGGGAGGCGCAGATCGACTCCGGCTCGAGATAGACGTACTTGCCCGGCTGGATCCAACTCCGGCGCGCCATACGGCGACCGGCCTTCAGCAACTCCAACGCTGCGGAGAAGTCCATGCGTCGAGCGTAGTCGTCCACCCGGACGGGGCTTGAAAACGCAGGAGCGTATGTGCTAGGGCCGCCGCCTCCTGGGGACGCCGTGTCGACCTTCAAGCCGCTTGAACGTCGACAACCGCCCGCATGGACGGCACCGAAGCGCTGATGAGCATCGGCACGTTCGCACGGCCGGGTGGGGCCGGCGCCGTGCGCCAGGTCGCGCCGGCGGTGGCGTCCGCTCCCGTACGGGAGGAGTTCCCGGTGCTCGGCTGCGTCTTGATCGACATCGAACGCCAGGAAGTGCGGCTGGTGGCCACGGACCGCTACCGCCTGGCGGTCCGCGCGCTGCGGCCCCTCTCCGCCGAGGGCGGCCCGCGCCGCGTCCTGGTCGGCGCCTCGGAGTTGAAGGACGTCGCGTCCTGGGCCGGGCCCCTGCCGGACGTCGACATCGAGGTGGACCGGCGGGGCGTACGGCTCCACGGCGGCCGTGCCGCACGCGCCCTCCCCACCGTCGACGAGACGTTCCCCGACTACCGGATGATCCTGGACGACCTGCCGGCCGCCCGGCACCGGATCATCGCGGACCGGACCGCCCTCCGCGCGGCGATCGCCGAGGCCGGGCACGACGGGCCCCTCACCCTGCGGACCGACGAACGGCGGCTCACCCTCGCGTTCCGCGGCTCGGCCACCGCCACGCTCCCCGCCGTCTGCACCGGGGCGCCCGTGCGCATCGCCTTCGACCCGGGGGTCCTCCCGCCGGCGCTCGACGCCGGCGTCGGCCCCGACGCGCTGCCGGAGATCTCCTCGCCGACCCGGCCCGTGGTCGTCCGCCCCGCCGACCAGGGCAGTTTCACCACCCTGGTCATGCCGGTCCACGAGGCCCCGACCGCCGCGTGACCCTCCACCCCACCGCCCCTTCACACCCCCAACCGGCCCATCGAGAAAGCGAGACCACGACCCTGGACCCCGACAACCCCGTCGTCGGGCTGTGCGCCCAGGGCGTGCGGGCCGAGGCCGAAGGCCGGGACGCCGACGCCCGCGACCTCTTCCGACAGGCCTGGGAGACCGCCCGCGACGACTACGAGGCGTGCGTCGCCGCCCACTACCTCGCGCGGCACCAGCCGACGCCCCGACAGACCCCGCACCGGAACCAGGAGTGCCTGAACCGCGCGAACCCGGTCGGCGACGACCGCGTCAAGGGCTTCCACGCCTCCCTCCACGCGAACCCGACAAGGCGCGGGAGCACTTCGAGCCGGCCGCCGCCCACGTCGACGACGTGCCGCCGGGGCAGTACGCCGACCGGACCCGCATGGCGATCGCCGAGGGGCTGCGCTCCACCGGGGCGACCGGGCCACGGGCCGCCGACGGTCTTCCGACGGCCCTGTTCACGAGGTTCCGCGAACGCGGCGACCTCAAGGCCCTGGGGCTGATCCTCCCCGCCTACCTCGCGGACCTCGGGACGGAGGACGACCGGGTGCGGCTCGTCACGGCCCTGCACGTGGTCCACGCCGCCCGATGGCTGCCGGAGGACGAACAGCGCACCCCCGGCAAGGCCCTCGGCGCGCCGGCCGGCACCGCCACGGCTCCCTGAACCACGTCCGGACCACCCCGCGTCCGGAGCCCGGTCCGCCGCCGTGTGGTGTGCGGCCGGCCCCGCAGTGGGGGCGTCCACCGGGCGCGGAGCGTCGGTGCCGGGGTCCGACGACGGCTCACAGGCCCACCACGCCGCCCGCCGCCGTCATCTCGTACTCCAGCGTGATCTCCCGTCTCTCGCCCGGCGCCGGCCGGAGCACGTACCGCAGCATGCCGTCCGCGTCGACGCCCTCGTCCGGTTCCGGCCGGCACGCCCCCTGCCTCAGCCGCACCTCGACCGCGGAGACCTCCGAGACCGGAATCCGCTCGCGGAGGACGAACTCCACCGCCTCGCCGTCCGACGGCGCGTCGAGCCGCGACACGAACAGCCGCACCCTGCGCGTGATCACCGTGCGCTGGTTGATCCCCGTCAGGCCCGCGGTGTCGCGGCTCTCCTCGACGTGGCGCACCACCCGGTAGGTGTCCTCGCTGCCGAACGACAGCAGGAGTTCCTCGCCGAGCCCGGTGAACGGCAGTTCGCCCCGGCCGGTGAACCCGCTGCCGCGCACCAGGTCCACCGGCCCGGCCAGCAGGACGTGCCCGCCCTCGTTGACCAGGCGGGCCACCCGCGTCACCAGGGGCGACAGCTCGGGCACGCAGACCAGTTCGGTGCGGCACGGCGCGGTGAACGACGACAGGCGCACCCGGTGGGGACGCCCGTCGGAGACGACCGCGACGGGGGCCGGGGCGGTCAGCACCCGCACCTCGCCGCCGTCGGCGAGACCGGGCAGCTCTCCGTCCCCGGACCCGTCGGCGGACGACCCGGCGCCGACGGTACGGACCTCCTCCTCGCGCAGGTCGATCTCGACCGTGCGGCGCTCCTCGGCGGAGCGGTCGCGCAGGACCAGCACGTCCTCGTGGAGCGCCGGAGGGCCGGCGGCCAGGGTGGGGCGGGCGGTGGACAGTGACAGCCGCACCCCGTCCCAGTCCTCGCCGGTGCGCTGCCACACCACCGCGTCGGTCTCCAGGAGCACCGACCGCTCGTCCTCGGTCAGCGTGGCCCGGTAGGCCGGACGCCACAGGGCGCAGGGGACCAGATGGGTCACGCGGAGCACGGCCGGCCCCGCGCGGTCGGCCTCGACGACCACCTCCACGGCGGCCGTCAGCTCCTCCGGCTCCTCCTCGGTGCGGGCCAGGGCCTCGCGCGCCTCCCGCACCTCCTCCTCCAGGTCCCGCAACCGGCGGCGCAGACGGTGCAGTTCGGCGCCGCGGGCCTCGGCCTCCGCGTCGACCCGCTCCAGCCGGTCCGCCCAGCGCTCCGGATCGGCGCCGCCCGCCCCCGAGCTCTCGGCGACGTCGCGGTACAGGTCCGCCCGGGCCTGGGCGACGACCGCGAGCCGGCTCTCCAGTCGCTGTCGGTGCAGGCCGGCCTCGCGGATCTCCCGTTCGAGCGCGTGGACCTCCCGGCGCAGCTCGGACGCGCCCTCTCCCGGCCCGTCCGGCGGAGGGGGCGTGTAGGCGCGGACGACTCGGGCGTCGACGACCCGGACGCCGGGGGCGCCCGTCGGGGGCTCCCCTCCGTCCGACGGGCCGGGGACGATCTCCGCGCGCAGGGAACGGTCCACGGCCAGCGGCGTCACCGGTCCGATGCGCAACCGCTGGGCCCCGGCGGTCAGTTCGACGGGCCCCTGCCGCTCGACCTGGGCGCGGTCCTCCAAGCACGTCACCGCGGTGATCGGCAGGGGAACGGGCTCCCGGCGGGAGGTCGGGTCGCCGGCGGAACCGGCCGGGAAACCGGTCGGGGAACCCGTGGGGAAGACGGTCTCCGTCATGGTGTGGCCCAGTCCCTCCGGTTCCCGCCGACCAGCGCCCTGCCCGCGGGGACGCGGATCTCGTACCCGCCCGTGAGCACGGTCGTCCGGCCGGGCTCCAGCTCCACCCGCCAGATCCGCGCCCCGCGCACGTGGCGGCCGTCCCCTCCGTCGCCGCCGTCGAGCGGCTCGTCGTGGGGAGTCCAGGGCGGCGTGGCCCGGCGCTCCTCGATCCGCACGTCCTTCTCGTCGGACACGGGCACGCGCTCGCGGACCTCGACCGTCACCCGGTGCGGAAGGCGGTTGGCGAGTTCGACCTCGACGGTGTGGTCGAGCACCGTGGTGCCTCCGCGCAACCCGGCGGTGGACTCGCGCAGGTGTGTGCGCCGCGCCACCCGCACGCTCTCCACGGCGCCGATCCCGACCCGCCGGCACTCGCCGGGGGCGAGGGTGGGCAGCGGCGCGGTGAGGACGAACTCGCCGTTCACGGTGACGTCGGCCGGTCCGGCCAGCAGCGCGTGGCGGGAGGTGTTGGTCAGCAGCACCGTGCCGTACACGGTCTGGTCCACCGAGGGCACGCACACGTACTCCGGCACCGTCTCCACCGGTATCTCGCACACCGGGACCGTGTGCCAGGCGCCGTCCGCCGCCACGTCCACCGGCGCGGCCGTGTCGTACCGGTGGTGGAAGGAGCCGGCGGAGTGCCGCACGTCGACCGCCCGGGACGGCCGCGCCAGCCGCGCCACGGACTCGGCCCGGCGCCGGTACTCGGCGACGACCGCGCCCGCCTCGGCCGGCGCGGGCCGCAGCCTCCCGCGCCGGCCGGGCTCGTCCGGCCCGGCCAGGATCAGGCGGGAGTAGTCGAGCAGGTCCCCGCTCGGGCTCGGCGACGGGGGTTCCGGGGGCGGCGGCGCGGCCCCGGGGGGCTGGGGCGCGGGGCCTCCACCGGCCGGTGG
>NZ_BAAASZ010000016.1:0-19719 GCF_039533145.1 Streptomyces macrosporus | reverse complement strand
GGCCTGCTCAACCCGATGATCGCCGGAGCGGCGATGGCCTTCTCCTCCGTCTTCGTCGTCACCAACAGCCTGCGGCTCCGCACCTTCCGCTGACGGCCGCGACGCCGCGGAGGCAACGAGTACGGCGAACGAGTACAGCGAGTACCGCCGGAGACGGAAAAGACGGCGGAAAAGACGAGAGCGCCCCGCGACGAGTCCCCCCACGGGCCCGCCACAGGGCGCTCTCCTTTCCCGGTCATGGACTCCCCCCACGGGATCCTGGCCGGGTGTCTGCCGGGCGACGTACGGGCGAGAGGGCCGCTCAAGCTCCCCCGAGGCACGTCGCCTCCGCGGACCACCGTCCTCGTCCCCCACAGACGAACACGGCGGGCGGCGGCGGCTCCGCCGGAGTACCGACCGCCACCTCCTTAGACACACGAGGACCCCGGAAGGTTACCCATCCATTCGTGTGAACTGCGTCACTCTTTCTCCACGGTTTCTCCGCACCTCCCACGCCCCCGGAACGCGCGGAGGCCCCGCTCCGGGCACGGGCGTGCGGAGCGGGGCCTGCGGTGTCCTGCCTCCGTGTGGCGCGGTGCGCCGGACGGCTTACTTGCGCTGCTCCACCGGAACGTAGTCGCGCTCGACGACGCCGGTGTAGATCTGGCGCGGACGGCCGATGCGGGAGCCCGGCTCCTTGATCATCTCGTGCCACTGGGCGATCCAGCCCGGCAGGCGGCCCAGCGCGAACAGCACGGTGAACATGGTGGTCGGGAAGCCCATGGCCCGGTAGATCAGGCCCGTGTAGAAGTCGACGTTCGGGTAGAGGTTGCGCTCGACGAAGTAGTCGTCGGCCAGCGCGTGCTCCTCCAGCTTCAGCGCGATGTCCAGCAGCTCGTCGGACTTGCCGAGCGCCGAGAGGACGTCGTGCGCCGCCGCCTTGATGATCTTCGCCCGCGGGTCGAAGCTCTTGTAGACGCGGTGTCCGAAGCCCATCAGCCGGACGCCGTCCTCCTTGTTCTTCACCCGGCGGATGAAGGAGTCGACGTCGCCGCCCTCGGCCCGGATGCGCTCCAGCATCTCCAGCACCGCCTGGTTGGCGCCGCCGTGCAGGGGGCCCCACAGGGCGCTGATGCCCGCGGAGATGGAGGCGAACATGTTCGCCTGGGAGGAGCCGACCAGACGCACGGTGGAGGTCGAGCAGTTCTGCTCGTGGTCCGCGTGGAGGATGAGCAGCTTGTCCAGCGCGTCGACCACGACCGGGTTCAGCTCGTACTCCTCCGCCGGGACCGCGAAGGTCATGCGCAGGAAGTTCTCGACGTAGCCCAGGTCGTTGCGCGGGTACACCACCGGGTGACCCACGGACTTCTTGTACGCGTAGGCCGCGATGGTGGGCAGCTTGGCCAGCAGGCGGATGGTGGAGAGGTGGCGCTGCTCCTCGTCGAACGGGTTGTGGCTGTCCTGGTAGAAGGTGGACAGCGCGCTGACCACGGAGGACAGCATCGCCATCGGGTGCGCGTCCCGGGGGAAGCCGTCGTAGAACCGCTTGACGTCCTCGTGCAGCAGCGTGTGCTGGGTGATCTCGTTCCTGAATCCGTCCAGCTGGTCGACGGTGGGCAGCTCGCCGTTGATCAGCAGGTAGGCCGTCTCGAGGAACGTGCCGTGCTCGGCGAGCTGCTCGATCGGATAGCCACGGTAGCGGAGGATGCCCTTCTCGCCGTCGAGGAAGGTGATCGCCGATTTGTATGCGGCGGTGTTGCCGTAACCGGAGTCCAGGGTCACCAGACCGGTCTGGGCGCGCAGCTTGGAGATGTCGAACCCACCGTCGCCGACGGTGCTGTTCACCAGCGGGAAGCTGTACTCGCCGTCCCCGTACCGCAGTACTACAGAGTTGTCGCTCACGTCATCCCTCACCGACGTAGTGCCTCTTCTTCGAGTGCCCTGTCCTCTTCCCACTGTCTCCCATCCGGTGCGGTGCGGTGCACTCGGGGTCGGTCAGCGGGCGGTTGAATGGCACGGAGTGCCTCCGGAAAGCTACGCGTGGTTCGGCGTGCCGCGCAATCGATGGTCCAGAGCGGTGCAGCGCCGCCCCGCGGAAACCGTCCGTACGGCCTGTCCCAGGGCCCTTCGGGAGCCCACCAGCACCACGAGGCGCTTGGCCCGCGTCACGGCCGTGTAGAGGAGGTTGCGCTGCAACATCATCCAGGCCCCGGTGGTGACCGGAACGACCACCGCCGGATACTCGCTGCCCTGTGAGCGGTGGATGGTCACCGCGTAGGCGTGCGCGAGCTCGTCCAACTCGTCGAAGTCGTACGCGATCTCCTCGTCCTCGTCGGTCCGGACGGTCAGCCGCTGCTCTTCCGGGCTCAGGGACGTGACCACGCCCACCGTGCCGTTGAAGACCCCGTTGGCTCCCTTCTCGTAGTTGTTGCGAATCTGAGTCACCTTGTCGCCCACTCGGAAAACCCTTCCGCCGAAGCGCTTTTCCGGAAGGTCCGGACGGGCGGGGGTGATGGCCTGCTGGAGCAGGCCGTTCAGCACGCCCGCGCCGGCCGGGCCGCGGTGCATCGGAGTGAGGACCTGCACGTCGCGGCGGGGGTCGAGGCCGAACTTCGCGGGAATGCGCCGGGTCGCCACGTCGACCGTGAGCCGTCCGGCCTCCTCGGTGTCCTCCTCCACGAAGAGGAAGAAGTCCGACAGGCCCTGGGTGATCGGCGGGACCCCGGAGTTGATGCGGTGGGCGTTGGTCACCACGCCGGACTGCTGGGCCTGCCGGAAGATCCGCGTCAGCCGCACCGCCGGGACCGGGCCGCCCTCGGCCAGCAGGTCGCGCAGCACCTCGCCCGCGCCCACCGACGGGAGCTGGTCCACGTCCCCCACCAACAGCAGGTGGGCGCCCGGCGGCACGGCCTTGATCAGCTTGTTGGCGAGCAACAGGTCCAGCATCGACGCCTCGTCGACGACCACCAGATCGGCGTCCAGCGGCCTGTCCGCGTCGTACGCGGCGTCCCCGCCGGGCTTGAGCTCCAGCAGCCGGTGGACGGTGGACGCCTCCGCGCCGGTCAGCTCCGACAGCCGCTTGGCCGCCCGGCCGGTGGGCGCGGCCAGCACCACCTTCGCCCGTTTGGCCCGCGCCAGCTCCACCACCGACCGCACGGTGAAGGACTTGCCGCAGCCGGGGCCGCCGGTGAGCACCGCGACCTTCTCCGTCAGCGCCAGCCGCACCGCGGCCTCCTGCTCGGGGGCCAGCTCGGCGCCGGTGCGCCGGGCCAGCCAGGACAGGGCCGCCTCCCAGTCCACGTCCCGGAAGGCGGGGAGGCGGTCCTCCTCGGCCCGCAGCAGCCGCCTCAGCCGGCCCGCCAGGGACGTCTCGGCCCGGTGGAAGGGCACCAGGTAGATCGCCGTGACCGTCTCCGTCGGGTGCTGCGGGTCGGGGACGCGCTCGCGCACGACCCCCTCCTCCTCGCCCGCCAGCTCGTCCAGACACTCGATGACCAGCCCGGTGTCCACCTGGAGCAGCTTCACGGTGTCGGCGATCAGCCGCTCCTCCGGCAGGTAGCAGTGCCCCTGGTCGGCGGACTGCGACAGCGCGTACTGGAGCCCGGCCTTGACCCGGTCGGGGCTGTCGTGGGGGATGCCGACCGCCTGGGCGATGCGGTCGGCGGTGAGGAAGCCGATGCCCCACACGTCGGCGGCCAGCCGGTAGGGCTGGTTCTTCACCACCGAGATCGAGGCGTCGCCGTACTTCTTGTAGATGCGCACCGCGATCGAGGTGGAGACGCCCACGCCCTGGAGGAAGACCATCACCTCCTTGATGGCCTTCTGCTCCTCCCAGGCGGCGCCGATCAGCTTCGTCCGCTTCGGGCCGAGCCCGGGCACCTCGATCAGCCGCTCCGGCGCGTTCTCGATGACCTCCAGCGTCTCCAGGCCGAAGTGGTCCACGATCCGCTCGGCGATCTTCGGGCCGATGCCCTTGATCAGGCCGGAGCCCAGATAGCGCCGGATGCCCTGGATGGTGGCCGGCAGCACCGTCGTGTAGTTCTCCACGTGGAACTGGCGGCCGTACTGCGGGTGCGACCCCCAGCGGCCCTCCATCCGCAGCGACTCCCCGACCTGCGCGCCGAGCAGCGAGCCGACCACGGTGAGCAGCTCGCCACCACCGCGCCCGGTGTCGACACGGGCCACCGTGTAGCCGTTCTCCTCGTTGGCGTAGGTGATGCGCTCGAGGACCCCCTCGAGCACGGCGGGTTGGAAGGACATGTCACAGACCGTAACGCCGGCCACCGACAGACGGGCGGTCCGGTGGTGAACGCGGTGCCCGTCCGGCGGTCACGATCCGGTGTCGGCCCGGCGTCGGCCCGCCCGGACGGGGCACGGACGTCCCCGGAACGCGGCCGGGGACGGCGCTTTCGAAGGCGTTTTCGGGCACGGCCCCGAGCCGCCGCCCGCGCGTCGCGGGCGCGGCGGCCCGAACGCTTACGAGGGGTCCGGCCTGCGGCCGGACCCCTCGTGCCCCCCGCCGGCCTCCCCCGTCACCCCCCCGGTGCGGCCGACACCAGCTATGACCCACGACGCTCCGGAAGGGTTGCACCGCGGGACGTGATTTTTTCCGCGGGTTTTCCACCGGCCCGCGCACCGGGCCGTCCGCACCCCGCCGCACCCGTGCCGACCTGTGCCTCCGGTGTTGCCTCCGGTGCCGCCTCCGGGTGGATTCGGCGCCCGTCTGGGTACCCGACAAGAGCTTCGAGCCGACCGATCACCGTCCGACTGTTCCCAGCGGACCAGAGCAGAGAAGGAGGCGGCACATGAGCGGGTGGACGCCATCCCAGGCCGAGGGCGAGCGGGACGACGACGAGGGCGTCGACCAGTCCCGTGGGCTGAGCGAGCGGCACTCCGCCCAGGAGGCCGAGAAGGCCCGGAAGGCCGGCAGGACCTCGGCGCCGTCCCAGGCCGAGGGAGACCGCACGGACGCGCAGGGCACCGAGCAGGACCGCGGCAAGGACTGACACCGCCGTCGCCCCCCGGGGTACGGGAGGCGACGGCGGCGGGCCGACGCGGACCGGGCGCGACAGGGTCCACCGCGTCGGCGGTTCGGGGCGCCCGAAGGGCGCGCGGGCGGCTACAGCACGTGGGCGCGGAAGCGCTCCACCGTCTCCGCCAGGGCCTCCCGTCCGTCGCGGGCCCACAGCTCCTCGTTGAAGATCTCCACCTCGGTCCAGCCCGTGTAGCCGGCCTCGGCGACCAGGTCCCGCCAGGCGCGGAAGTCGATCGAGCCGTTCCCGAGTTGCCCGCGGCCCAGCAGGACGCCCGCCGGGAGCGGGGTGCACCAGTCCGCGACCTGGAAGGCGGCGATGCGGCCGGTCTCGCCCGCCCGGGCGATCTGCGCGGGCGCCCGGTCGTCCCACCAGACGTGGTAGGTGTCCACGACCACGCCGACCCGGTCGGCCGGGAACCGTTCGGCCAGGTCCAGGGCCTGGCCGAGGGTGGAGACCACGCAGCGGTCCGAGGCGAACATCGGGTGCAGCGGCTCGATGGCCAGCCGCACCCCGCGCTCGGCCGCGTAGGGCGCCAGTTCGGCCAGTGCGTCGGCGACCCGCTCGCGGGCGCCGAACAGGTCGCGGTCGCCGGCCGGCAGGCCGCCGGAGACCATGACCAGGGTGTCGGTGCCGATCCCGGCGGCCTCGTCGATCGCCGCCCGGTTGTCGTCGAGCGCCCGGCTCCGCTCGGCCGGGTCGACGGCCGTGAGGAAGCCGCCGCGGCACAGGCTGGTGACCGTCAGGCCCGCGTCCCGCACCAGCCGGGCCGTGGCCTCCACTCCGTACTCCTGGACGGGCGCCCGCCACAGGCCGACGCCGGCGACGCCCAGTTCGCCGCACGCCTTGGCCAGGTCGGGCAGGGAGAGCTGTTTGACGGTCTCCTGGTTGATGGAGAAGCGGGCCGGGGCGCCGGGGGGCGTGGTCGCGCTCATGCCGTCACCCCGTACACCGCCAGCAGGTTCCGCATCCGGGACTCGGCCAGGGCCGGGTCGGGGAACAGCCCGAGCGAGTCGGCCAGTTCGTACGCCCGCGCCAGGTGGGGCAGCGAGCGCGCGGACTGGAGGCCGCCGACCATGGCGAAGTGGTCCTGGTGGCCGGCCAGCCAGGCCAGGAACACCACGCCGGTCTTGTAGTAGCGGGTGGGCGCCCGGAAGAGGTGGCGGGACAGCTCGACGGTGGGGTCCAGCAGCTTGCGGAAGCCGGCCGGGTCGCCGGTGTCCAGCACCCGCACGGCCTCGGCGGCCAGCGGGCCCAGCGGGTCGAAGATGCCCAGCAGGGCGTGGCTGAAGCGTCCGCCCGCCGCGGGCTCGTCGCCCGCGATCAGCTCGGGGTAGTTGAAGTCGTCGCCGGTGTAGCAGCGCACGCCGTTGGGGAGGCGGCGGCGCAGCTCGACCTCGCGACGCGCGTCCAGCAGCGAGATCTTGACGCCGTCCACCTTGTCGGGGTGCTCGGCGATGACGGCGAGGAAGGTCTCGGTGGCGGCGTCCAGGTCCCCGCTGCCCCAGTAGCCGGTGAGCGCCGGGTCGAACATCGGGCCGAGCCAGTGCAGGATCACCGGCTCGGACGCCTGGCGCAGCAGCCGGCCGTAGAGCTCCACGTAGTCCTCGGGGCCCCGGGCCAGGGCGGCCAGGGCGCGGGAGGCCATCACGATGGCCTGGGCGCCGGCCTCCTCCACCACGGCGAGCTGCTCCTCGTACGCCGCGCGGATCTCGTCCAGGGAGCCGGCGGGTCCGGTGAGCTGGTCGGTGCCGACGCCGCAGGCGATGCGGCCCCCGCAGGCGGCGGCCTCGGCCGCCGAGCGGCGGATCAGTTCGGCGGCGGTGTTCCAGTCCAGGCCCATGCCGCGCTGGGCGGTGTCCATGGCCTCGGCGACGCCGAGCCCGTGGGACCACAGGTGGCGGCGGAAGGCGAGCGTGGCGTCCCAGTCCAGGGCGGCCGGACCGTCGGGCGTGGTGTCGGCGAAGGGGTCGGCGACGACGTGGGCGGCGGAGAACACCGTGCGGGAGACCAGCGGCGGGCCGCCGGGCGCGGGGATCGCGGGCTCGGTGCGGGGGGTGTACTCGCGCAGGGCGCCGGAGGGGTCGGGGAGGCGGATCACAGGCTCAGCTCCGGAACGTCGAGACGGCGGCCCTCGGCGGCCGAGGCCAGGCCCAGCTCGGCGAGCTGGACGCCGCGGGCACCGGCCAACAGGTCCCAGGTGTACGGCTCGCCCAGCGCGACGTGGCGCAGGAACAGCTCCCACTGGGCCTTGAACCCGTTGTCGAACTCCTCGTTGTCCGGCACCTCCTGCCACTGGTCGCGGAAGGACTCGGTGACGGGCAGGTCCGGGTTCCACACCGGCTTCGGGGTGATCGAGCGGTGCTGGACGCGGCAGGTGCGCAGGCCCGCGACGGCCGAGCCCTCGGTGCCGTCGACCTGGAACTCCACCAGCTCGTCGCGGTTGACGCGCACGGCCCAGGAGGAGTTGATCTGGGCGACGATGCCGCCGTCGAGCTGGAAGATGCCGTACGCGGCGTCGTCGGCGGTCGCCTCGTACGGCTTGCCCTGCTCGTCCCAGCGCTGCGGGATGTGGGTGGCGGTGACGGCCTGGACGGTGCGCACCGGGCCGAACAGCTCGTGCAGCACGTACTCCCAGTGCGGGAACATGTCGACGACGATGCCGCCGCCGTCCTCGGCGCGGTAGTTCCACGAGGGGCGCTGCGCCTGCTGCCAGTCGCCCTCGAAGACCCAGTAGCCGAACTCGCCGCGGACCGAGAGGATGCGGCCGAAGAAGCCCCCGTCGATCAGCCGCTTGAGCTTGAGCAGGCCCGGCAGGAAGAGCTTGTCCTGCACGACGCCGTGCTTGACGCCCGCGTCGCGGGCGAGCCGGGCCAGCTCCAGGGCGCCCTCCAGGCCGGTGGCGGTGGGCTTCTCGGTGTAGACGTGCTTGCCCGCCGCGATGGCCTTGCGGATGGCGGCCTCGCGGGCGGAGGTGACCTGGGCGTCGAAGTAGACGTCGACGCTCTCGTCGGCCAGGACGGCGTCGAGATCGCAGCTCACGGCCGCCGGGTCGAGTCCGTGGCGCTCGGCGAGGGCCTTCAGCGCGTGCTCGCGGCGTCCGACGAGGACCGGCTCGGGCCACAGCACGTCGCCGTCGCCGAGGTCCAGTCCCCCCTGCTCGCGGATGGCGAGGATGGAGCGGACCAGATGCTGGCGGTATCCCATCCGGCCGGTGACGCCGTTCATGGCGATCCGTACGACCCTGCGTGTCATGAGCGTTTCCCTCTCGCTTTAGAAAGCGCTTTCTATACCAAGGCAAGCTAGCCTGCCCACAGCACCCAGGACAAGACCCGAAGACGAGAACCGCACCGGAGGACGGAATGGCAGTGACGCTGGCGGATGTGGCGGCCCGGGCCGGGGTCTCGGCCGCGACCGTCTCGCGCGTACTCAGCGGCAACTATCCGGTGGCGGGAGCCACCCGGAGCCGGGTCCTGCGCGCGGTGGAGGAGTTGGAGTACGTCGTCAACGGCCCGGCCAGCGCGCTGGCCGCCGCCACGTCCGACCTCGTCGGCGTCCTCGTCAACGACATCGCCGACCCGTTCTTCGGCATCATGGCAAGCGCCGTCCAATCCGAGATGGAACCGGAGAAGGCGGGACGGAAACTGGCCGTCGTGTGCAACACCGGCGGCTCCCCCGAGCGCGAACTGACCTACCTCACGCTCCTCCAGCGCCAGCGCGCCGCCGCCGTGGTCCTCACCGGAAGCGCGGTCGAGGACGAGAAGCACACCGCGGCCCTGGCCGCCCGGCTGCGCCGAATGGCCGAGGCCGGCACCCGGATCGTGCTGTGCGGCAGGCCGCCGCTGCCGGAGGACGCCGTGGCCGGGAGGGGGGACGCGCCCCGCTCCGGAAAGGCCGGCAGGGACGCCGGCAAGGACGAGACCGAGGACGGGCCCGCCGCGCCGATCACCGTCGCCTTCGACAACCGCGGCGGCGCCCGCCGGCTGACCGAGCACCTCCTCGCCCTGGGCCACCGCCGCATCGGCTACGTCGCCGGACCGGTCGAGCGCACCACCACCCGGCACCGGCTGGAGGGCCACCGGGCGGCGCTGGCCGACCACGACCCGGCGCTGCTCTCCGACGCCGAGCACCTCACCGTGCACGGCGCCTACGACCGCTCCTCCGGGTACGACGGCGCCTTGGAGCTGCTGCGCCGCGCACCGGACCTGACGGCCGTCCTGGCCGCCAACGACACCGTCGCCCTCGGCGTCTGCGCCGCCCTGCGCGACCAGGGCCTGCGCATCCCCGAGGACGTCTCCGTGGCGGGCTTCGACGACCTGCCGTTCAGCGCGGACGCCGCCCCCGCCCTGACCACCGTCCGCATCCCGCTCCACGAGGCCGGCGCCCGCGCCGGACGACTGGCGCTGGGCCGCGAGTCGGCGCCCCCCGGCGGGGTGGCGACCGTCCGCACCGAACTGATGGCCCGCGCCTCCACCGCACCCCCGCGCGCCGACTGACGCCGCGTCGCGGGGGGCGGCCCACTCGCCGGTCCGCCCCGCACGGACACGCCGTCCGAACGCGTCGGTGGGCGCGACCGGAGGAGTCCGGTCGCGCCCACCGTCGTGTCGGGCGGTCCGCGCCTTACGGGCGCAGCATCCGCCTGTCGGCCTTCTCCGCCTTGTCGAGCTTCGCGTCGTACGGCGCGAGCGGCGCCGCCTCGCGCTCCGTCGACGCCTCGGCGCCCAGGCCCGCCCATTCCAGCAGGGCGGCGGTGGCGGTGGCCCGGTCGTCCTCCTCCAGCCCGGCGATGTTGGCGCCGTGGTTGGCGCCCGGCGCGGTGAAGACGTGGAAGTCCTCGCTGCCGCGGCCCGGACGGAAGGGCTCCGCGCCCCACGGGTCGTTCTCGCCGTAGACGAACAGCATCCGCTCGGCGTCCGTGCGCACCCACTTGTCGATGTCGCGCATGGCCTTCTTGTCGAAGCTCATCGGGATGTCGCGCGGCACGTAGGAGCGCGGGTCGTAGACGCCCGGGTGGCGCAGCAGCCCGTCCAGGTGCGGGGTGGCGAACTTCGGCGAGCCCAACTGGGTGCCCGCCTGGTAGTAGTACGGCGTGTAGTACTCCAGGCCCTGGTCGGTGTAGAAGGAGAAGCCCGACACCTGGTCCACGAACTCGTACAGCGTGTCGGTGCTCGCGCTCGCCGGGGGGACCTCGCCGCAGTCGGCCTCGGAGCCGTACTGCCACCAGGCCCACACCAGGTCCAGGCCGACGTTCTCGAACGCCTTGTCGGCGCTGCCGACCACCTCGAAGGTGTAGCCCTCCTCCTTCGCCCACGCCTGGTAGCGGTCCACGATCTCGTCGCGGCGCACGAAGATCTCGCGCTGCACGGCGTTCAGCCGGTCGCGGCACTCCTTCGTGGAGACGGTGGCGAAGAACTCGTCGTAGGCCGAGTCCTCCTCGTTGTTCACGTCGTTGGGCGCGACGTAGGCGACCGTGCCGTCCATGTCGTCCGGGTAGAAGCGGCGGTAGTAGGTGGCCGTCATGCCGCCCTTGCTGCCGCCCGTGGAGATCCACTCCTCGTCGTAGATCCCCTTCAGGGCCCGGAAGATCCGGTGCTGGTCACTGGCGGCCTGCCAGATGTCGAGCTTGGACCAGTCGGCGGGCTGGGGGCGCGAGGGGGTGAAGAACCGGTACTCCATGGAGACCTGGTTGCCGTCGGTGATCCGCGTCGGCTCGCTGCGCGCCGGGTTGGTGTTCAGCCCGTAGCCGGAGGTGTAGAAGACGGTGGGCCGGTCGTCGTCCTTGTGCAGCACCGTCAGACGCTGCTGGAAGGTTCCCTTCCAGGGCTTGCGGTGGTCGATGGGCTGACGGTAGTTCAGCACGAAGAAGCGGTATCCCTCGACCGGCTTCTCCTCGATCAGACTCATCCCCGGTATCGCGAGGATGCGGTCCTTGACGTCGACCTCGGCCGCGGTGGCGGCTCCGGCCGACGCGCCGCCGGCCCCGACGGTGCCGGTCAGCACCGCCAGCGTCAGCAGCGCTCTGAGCGCCTTGCGCATATGCCCTCCCCTGGGCTTGTCCACAAACGCCGTGAACCTATCCGGCGCACCACGCGCCCCGCCAGACCCCATTGGGCTCACCCTGCCGGTTCCGGACCACCGCGCTCGTCCGTGCTCGTCGGGCGCTCGTCGGGCGCTCGGCGGGGCCCGCGCGCCCGGAACAGCGCGTGTCCGCCGTCGCCCTCGGGGACGAACTCCTCGCGTCCCACCACCGGACCCGTCCGGGTGAGCCAGGCGCGGTACTCGGCGGCGTCCGTGTGGCTCCACCACATGGCGGCACCGCCGGCGGGGACGTGCTCGCGCAGTTCGGCCAACCAGGGCCCGTACCGGCCCTCGCCGTCGTCGTCGGCGCGGTGGTGGAAGGAGGCGGTAGTGGAAGGAGAGGGCGTCGTGGCCGCGCCGCACGGTCTCCTTGGGGGCGGAGGGGTCGGGTGCGTTCGTCCGCCGCACGGTAGTGGCGGATTTCCCGGTGCCGTGAACGGTTTGCCGGGCGTACGCTCGCCGCCATGACCGACGCCACGACCGACGCCGCGACCGACGCCGCGACAGGGGCCACGACCGACGCCGCGCCGGGGGCCGCGAGCGACGGATCGGCGCCGTTGGCCCGCGGACCGCTGGGGATGGACCTGCTGGGCTTCCACGAGGAGCCCGAGGGGACGCGCTTCGACGACGCCCCGGTGGGCTACGTGCTGGTGGTCCTGTGGCGAGCGGGCCGGCTGCTGATGGTGCGGGTGCGCGGGCGCGACTGCTGGGAGCTGCCCGGCGGCGGCATCGAGGACGGCGAGACGCCCCGTCGGGCCGCCGCGCGGGAGCTGTGGGAGGAGAGCGGCCGGCGCGTGGCCCCGGACCTGCTGCGGTTCGTCGGGTTCGCCCGGACCTCGCTCAGGGGCCGGGTGATGTACGGCGCCGTGTACACCGCCGAGGTGGACGCCGGGACGGACGGGACGCCGCCGTTCACGCCCACCGAGGAGATCGCCGCGATCCACTGGCGGGACGGCGACGAGCCGCTGGAGGGCGGCGTGGTGCAGACGGTGGACGAGTACCTGGCCGCGCTCTGCCGTCCCTGAGCCGTCCCCGAGCGGTGCCGTCCCCGAGCGGTGCGGGCCGCCCGCGCGACCGCCGTCGAGGCGACCGCGCGGACGGCTCCCCGGAGTGCCCGGGGGCGTTCACGCCGCCGCGGGCGCCGTCTCCCCCACGTAGGTGCGCCACAGCTCGGCGTACCGCCCGTCGCGCTCCAGCAGTTCGGCGTGGGTGCCGTCCTCCACCACCCGGCCGTGGTCCAGGACCACCACCCGGTCGGCGCGGGCGGCCGTGGTCAGGCGGTGGGCGACGACCAGGGTGGTGCGGCGGCCCGCCAGGCGGTCGGTGGCCTCGTTGACCAGGGCCTCCGTCGCCAGGTCGAGCGCGGCGGTGGCCTCGTCCAGCAGCAGGATGTCGGGCCGGACCAGTTCGGCTCGGGCCAGCGCGATCAGCTGCCGCTGCCCGGCCGAGAGGTTCCGTCCGCGTTCGGCCACCGGATGGAGGTAGCCGCCGGAGAGCGTGGCGATCATGTCGTGCGCGCCGACCGCCCGCGCCGCCGCCTCCACCTCCGCGTCGGTGGCGTCGGGCCGGCCGTAGGCGATGGCGTCGCGCACGGTGCCCGGGAAGAGGTACGGCTCCTGCGGCACCACCCCGAGCCGGCGCCGGTAGCCGGTCAGGTCCATCTCGCGCAGGTCCACCCCGTCCACGCGGACGGCGCCCGAGGTCGGGTCGTAGAACCGGGCGACCAGCTTGACCAGCGTGGACTTGCCCGCGCCCGTCTCGCCGACGAAGGCGACCGTCTGCCCGGCGGGGATCGTCAGGTCGATGCCGGACAGCGCGTCCTCGCCGGCGTCCCCGGCGCTCCCGTCCTGGTTGCCGTAGCGGAAGCGGACGTCGTCGAAGACGATCTCGCCGCGCAGCCCCGTCACCTCGCGGGGCCGGGCGGGCGCCGGCGTCGTCGTCGGCTCGCGCAGCAGCTCCTGGACGCGGCCGAGGGAGACGACCGCCTGCTGGTAGCCGTCGAAGACCTGCGAGAGCTGCTGCACGGGGGCGAAGAACAGCTCGATGTAGAGCAGGTACGCCACCAGGGCGCCCGCCGTCAGCGTGCCGTCCCCCACCCGGTTCGCGCCCACCACCAGGACGGCGGCGGTGGCCAGGGAGGCGAGGAACTGGATGAAGGGGAAGTAGACCGAGATCAGCCACTGGCCGTGGACGCGCGCCCGCCGGTAGCCGTCGCTGAGGTCGGCGAAGCGGTGGGCGTCCCGGCCCTCGCGGCGGAACGCCTGCACGATCCGCAGGCCCGCGACGCCCTCCTGGAGGGCGGCGTTGACACCGCTGACGCGCTCGCGCGCCAGCTCGTACGCCTTCAGGCTGTGGCGGCGGAAGACGATCGTGCCCAGGACCAGCGGCGGCAGGGTCGCCAGGACCACCAGGGCCAGCCCGGCGTCGATCACGACGAGGACGACCATGATGCCGAAGAAGGTCAGCAGCGCCACGACCGCCTGGACCAGGCCGGTCTGGAGGAAGGTCGTCAGGGCGTCCACGTCCGTGGTCATCCGGGTCATGATCTTCCCGGTCAGCTCGCGCTCGTAGTAGTCGAGGCCGAGCCGCTGGAGGTGGGCGAAGATCTTGACGCGGAGGGTGTAGAGGATCCGCTCGCCGGTGCGGCCGATGGCGCGGGTCTCGCCGATCTGCGCGGCCCACTGGGCGAGCACGACCAGCAGCGCCAGGACGGAGGCGGTCCACACCGCGCCGAGCGCCACCCGCTGGACGCCCTCGTCGATGCCGTGCCGGACGAGGACGGGCAGCAGCAGACCGGCGACGGCGTCGACGACGACCAGCGCCAGGCTCAGCAGCAGCGGTCCGCGGAAGCCGCGCAGCAGGTGCCGCAGGCCGTAGGAGGTCTCGGGGGCGGCGGCGCGCTCCTCGTCGACGTCGGGGGTGTCGGTCGCGGGCGGCAGGGCGGCCACCTTGGCGAGCAGTTCGGGGGTGGCCGGGCTTCCGGCCAGGACGCCCGCCATGCCCGGCCCGCCGCCCGTGGCGGGCGGGGGCGCGCCGGGTCCGGTGCCGGTGGTGTCCTCCGGATCGCCCTCGCGTATCCACAGGTCGGGGGTGATGCCGTCGGTCCGGTCGTCCTCGCCGTCCGGCGCGGAACCGGACGAGGCCGCCAGTCCGGCCGGGTCGCGTTCGACGTCCCCCAGCTCGTCCGGGTCGCTGAGCAGCCGGCGGTACAGCTCGCAGCGCTCCTGGAGCTCGGCGTCGGTGCCGACGTCCACCAGCCGGCCGCCGTCGAGGACGGCGATGCGGTCGGCCAGGGAGAGGGTGGAGCGGCGGTGGGCGATCAGCAGGGTGGTGCGGCCGGCCATCACCCCGCGCAGCGCCTCGTGGATCTCGTGCTCGACGCGGGCGTCCACGGCGGAGGTGGCGTCGTCCAGGACGAGCAGGCGGGGGTCGGAGAGGATGGCCCGGGCCAGGGCGATGCGCTGCCGCTGGCCGCCGGAGAGGGTCAGGCCGTGCTCGCCGACGGGGGTGTCGTAGCCGTCCGGCAGCTCGGTTATGAAGCCGTCGGCCTGGGCGGCGCGCGCCGCCGCCCGCACCTGCTCGTCGGTGGCGTCGGGCCGGCCGTAGGCGATGTTGGCGCGGACGGTGTCGGAGAACAGGAAGCTGTCCTCCGGGACCAGGCCGATGGCCGCGCGCAGCGAGTCGAAGGTCAGGTCGCGCACGTCGTGGCCGCCGACCCGGACCGCGCCCTCGGTCACGTCGTAGAAGCGCGGCAGCAGCAGCGAGACGGTGGACTTGCCGCTGCCGGAGGTGCCGACGACGGCGACGGTCTCGCCCGGCTCGATGCGCAGCGAGAAGTCCTCCAGCACGGGCCGCGCGCCGGGTCCGGTGTCGTAGGCGAAGCCCACGTGGTCGAACTCGACGGTGGCGGGCGCGTCGGCGGGGAGCTCGTGGGCGTCCTCGCGTTCGCGGATGGCGGGCTCGGTGTCGATCAGCTCCAGGACGCGCTCGACGCCGGCCCGCGCCTGCTGGCCGACGGTGAGCATCATGGTCAGCATCCGCACCGGCCCGACGAGCTGGGCGAGGTAGGTGGAGAAGGCGACGAAGGTGCCCAGGGTGATCTGGCCGCGGGTGGCCATCCAACCGCCGAGGGCGAGCATCGCCACCTGGCCGAGCGCGGGAACGGCCTGGAGGGCGGGGGTGTAGCGCGCGTTGAGCTTCACCGTTCGCAGCCGCGCGGCGAACAGCTCGCGGCTCGCGTCGCGCAGCTTCCCGGTCTCCTGGTCCTCCTGCCCGAAGCCCTTGACCACCCGTACGCCGGTGACGGCCCCGTCCACCACCCCGGCCACGACTCCGGCCTGGCTCTGGGCGTACCAGGTGGCGGGGAAGAGCCGGGTGCGGCTGCGCTGCGCGATGAACGTCAGCGCCGGCGCGACGGCCAGCGCCACCAGCGTCAGCAGCGGGGAGAGGGTCACCATCACCACCAGGGAGATGGCGAAGAGCAGCACGTTGCCGATCATCATCGGCACCATGAAGAGCAGGCCCTGGATGAGTTGGAGGTCGCCGGTGGCCCGCCCGACGACCTGTCCGGTGGACAGCTCGTCCTGCTTCCGCCCGTCGAGGCGGACCAGGGAGGCGTACATCTCGGTGCGCAGGTCGTGCTGGACGTCGAGCGCGAGTCTGCCGCCGTAGAAGCGGCGCACGTACGTCAGCCCGTACACCACCACCGCCGCGGCGGCCAGCAGTCCGATCCACAGCGCCAGGTCGCCGCCGCCGTCGACGATGCCGTCGATGATCTCCTTGGTGACGAGGGGGACGAGCGCCATCACGGCCATCCCGGCGAGCGAGGCGCCCAGGGACAGCCCTACGTTGCGGCGGTACCGCAGGCAGTACGCCGTCAGCCGCCGTGCCCAGCCCGGCCGCCGGGCGTCCCCCGTCTCCTCCGCCTCCGTGCCCACCACGTGGTTACCTCCCGCTGACCGTCCGTCGCCGTGCGTGACCGTTCGTAGCCCCGTGTTCACGGAGCCGCAATGATCCAACGCGCCCGGACGGGTGTTTCATCCCGGGGACGGGAAGTGGGAGGGACCGCTCCGGTCACCGGGCGGGGGCTCGCGCCCGGCGGCTCGCCGAACGGGGCCGCCGGGGGACGACGAAGGGGCGCGGCCCGGAGAGCCAGGCATTCTCTCCGGACCGCGCCCTGGTGGGGCCGCGGCGTGGACGGGCGGTGGTGCGCCAGCACCCCCCACAGGACCGGCTCACCGTCCGTCCGCTCGTTCGGCCCGCCCCGCGGTGAGGAGGGACCGCGGGACCCGCCGGTGAACGCTCGCGCCGCCTGTCCCCGGGCGTGCACGGCGCACCGGCCGCCGTACGGGGTCCCGGGCGAGGCCGTGGGCCCGGGACCCCGAGTCGTCTCAGGAGGCGGGCACCTCCCCCCTCCCGGAGGAGTCCTCGGGAAGTCCCGTGCGGTCGCCGGCGCGGGCGTGCCCGGGGCGTCCGTCGTCCGCGACGGCGACGATCACCGGGCCGACCGCCGGGCCGCCGTGCGTCGGGGCGGCGGGGTCGCCGGCGCCGTCCACCCGGGTGCAGACCAGTGCCGAGCCGGAGGGGGCGCCCGGCGCGTCGGACGCGCAGACCAGCGTGAGCGTCCGCCCGTCCTCCGGCCGTTCCGGCGCCGCGGCGAGCACCAGGGCCCGCGGCGCCGTGGGCGACGGCGCGGCGAGGGCCGCTCCGCAGAGCGGGCCGAGCGCGCCCGCCGCCAGCAGGCCGCCCGCCAGGGCGCACTTCACCGCGTTCCGCATGGCGCGTCCTTCCGTCCGTCGGGGTGTAACGGATAGCGAACGCGAGTCTGTCGAGAAGCGGCGCGGAACGCACCTCCATCGATCATTTTCAGTAACGTTGCGTGTTAAAGCAGTGGCTTCTCGTGATGTCCCGGCGCTCCCGGGGCACCGGGACACACCCCGTGGCCACCAGCGTCGTTATGGCGATCGATTTCGGCCAAGGTCGACACGTTCCGCGCACGGTCCGATACGTCCCGTGCCAAAGACGGCCGAAACCCATCCGGTTCCGGCCCGTACGCGAGGCGCGCCGCGCCGTGCGGCGCCCTCCGCGCCCACGAACGGTTGCTCCCGCAACCACCGGCGGTCGCCCCCGCCGGCGCGCCGGTTCCGTCCGGACCCGGACCGGACGGAACCGGCGCGGCGGTCAGATCGCCGCCGCGGCGGGTCGCGAGTCGTCGACGGCCAGCGTGACGGCCAGGGCCCCGAGCACGCCCCCCATGGCGTAGCGCTGGAGGCGGAGCCAGGAGGGACGCCGGGCGAGGAAGGCCGCGATCGAACCGGCGGCCAGGACGATGGTCAGGTTCACCAGCACGCTGACGACGATCTGGACGGCTCCGAGCGCGAATCCCTGCACCAGCACGTGTCCCGCCCGCAGGTCGACGAACTGGGGGATGAGCGAGACGTACATGACGGCGATCTTGGGGTTGAGCAGGTTCGTCGTCAGGCCCATGGCGAAAAGCCTGCGGGGCGAGTCGTGCGGGACCCCCCGTGGAGCGAAGACGGACGCGCCGCCGGGCCTCAGGGCCTTCCAGGCGAGCCACGCGAGATACGCGGCACCGGCCAGTTTGACGGCGGCGTAGAGCTCCGGAACGGCCAGGAGGACGACGGACAGGCCCAGGTTCGCGGCCACCAGATAGATCAGGAAGCCCAGTGCGACGCCGCCCAGGGAGACGATTCCGGCCCGCCGCCCCTGGGTGATGCTCCTCGACACCAGATAGATCATGTTCGGTCCGGGCGTGAGGACCATTCCCAGGGAAACCGCCACCACGCCCAGCACGGCGCTCGATTCGATCACGGGTGTGTTCCGCCTCTCCGGTGCGCCGCCGCGCTCCCGGAGGAATTCGAGACGACGGACGGGTCGTGAACGATGTCGTGTGCGGGAGGCGCGAGGAGGCCGGACCGCGCACGCGGGCGGCGCCGAGCGGACCCTCCCCCGGTTCGGAATCCCCCGATCCCCCGGTTCCGGCGGCGTGGGCCGTCGGTCGCCACAGAGTAATGCGGCAATGCATTTCGGTGCAATATCAACAATTGCACTCGGTGCAATTCCGTGCTTGACTCCGGGCGGATCGGTGCGCCCGGAACCGCGGGCGCCGACCACGGGAGGCGGGACGGATGGGGGACTACCGGAGGGTCGCCGACGCGGTGGCGGCCGACATCGCCGCGGGCCGGCTGCGGCCGGGCGACCGCCTGCCGCCGCAGCGGGAGTTCGCCCGGCGGCACGGCATCGCCGACTCCACGGCCGCCCGCGTCTACCGGGAGCTGGGCCGCCGCGGCCTGACGGTGGGCGAGGTCGGCCGGGGCACCTTCGTCCGGGCCTCCGCCCGGACGTCGGGGCCGGCGCTGGCCGAGCCCTCGGAGCGGCGGATCGACCTGGAACTCAACCACCCGGTGGTGCCCGAGCAGTCCGCGCTCCTCGCCGCGGGGCTCGAACCGCTGCTGCGCCCGGACGTCCTGGAGTCCGCCGTGCGGCCCGTCGGCGTCACGGGCACGGCCGCCGCGCGGGACGCCGCCCGCACGCTGCTCGCCCGGGGCGGCCGGTGGCCGGACCCGGCCCGGCTGCTGTTCGCCGGCGGCGGTCGCCAGGCGATCGCCGCGTCGATCTCCGCACTGGTTCCGGCGGGCGGGCGGCTGGGCGTCGAGGAGGTGACGTACCCGGTGCTCAAGGCCATCGCGGCGCGGCTCGGCGTGGTGCTCGTTCCGCTGGCCGTGGACGAGGCCGGCCTGGTCCCGGAGGCCGTCGCCGCCGCCCACCGCACCGCGCCGCTGCGGGCCGTCTACGTACAGCCGACCCTCCACAACCCGCTGGGCCTGGTCATGCCGGAGGGACGGCGGGCGGAGCTGGCGGACGTCCTGGGCCGGCTGGGCGTGCACGCGATCGAGGACGCCGTCTGGGCCTTCCTCCACGACGACCCGCCGTCGACCGCCCCGCCGCCGCTGGCCGCCCTGGCCCCCGAGCGGACCGTCCTCGTCGACAGCCTCTCCAAGCGGCTGGCGCCCGGTCTGACGGTGGGGTTCGCCGTCGTCCCGCCCTCCCTGCGGGACGCCGTCGCCACCGCGCTGCGGTCGGGCGGCTGGGGCCCCACGCGGTTCGCCCTGGAGGCGGCGGTCCGCTGGACGGCCGACGGCACCGTGCGCGCCGTCGCACGGGCCAAGCGGCGGGACGCCGCCGCGCGCCGGGAGATCGCCGCGCGCCGCCTGGACGGCTTCGCGGTGCGCGGCGACCCGCACGCGTACTCCTGCTGGTGGGAGCTCCCCCACCCGTGGCGGGCGGACACCTTCGTGGCCGCCGCGGCCCGGCACGGCATCGCGGTCACCCCCGCGGCGGCGTTCGCCGTCGGCGACTCCCGGGCGCCCAACGCGGTGCGCCTCGGCCTGGCCTCGCCGCCGCCCGACGTCCTCGACCGCGCGCTGGGCACCCTCGCCGCCCTGGCGCGCTCGGCGCCGGACGACCTCCTCGCCGAGTGAGGCCGGGCGGACGCGCTACGCCCGCTCCTCCGCGATCCGGCGCGCCATGAGCGTCGTCAGCTCGTACGCGGTGTGGGAGGCGGCGACCGAGGTGATCTCGGCGTGGTCGTACGCCGGGGCCACCTCCA
>NZ_BAAASZ010000015.1:0-55624 GCF_039533145.1 Streptomyces macrosporus | reverse complement strand
CCGGAACTCCCCCTCCCCCACCGCGTACTCGACCCTGTCCACACCCGACCCGGCGTCGGTCGCCGTGACGGTGACGGTGGCGTGTCCGATGTACGCGCCGTCCGCGTTCTTCTCGCCCGTCACGGTGGCGGAGGTCTCCGGCGCGGTGGTGTCCTCGCCGGAGCCGCCGTCCGTGACGGTGAGGATGCCCTCCATCTCGCCGTGGCCGGGGATCGTGCAGTGGTAGCGGTACCGGCCGGGGGTGAGGGTGACCTCGGCGGTGTGCCTGCCGCCGTTGGCGTCCAGGGGGCTGGCCAGGATGTTCAGCGGGACGTCGTTGTTGTACTCCGGGTCGGAGACGTCGAAGGTCAGCGTGTGCGGCATGGCGGTGGTGTTGCCGGTGGCCTCGCTGTTCTCGAAGACGATCGTGGCCTTTCCGGCGACCGCTGTCGCGGGTGCCGAGGTGTACCTCGTGATGTCGTCGCCGGCGGTCCAGGTGAGCACCTGCTCCGCGGCGGCCCCGGGCTCCGGGGCCGGTCGCCCGTGGGCGACCGGGGAGGTCAGGCCCAGGACCGTCAACACCGCGGTCACCAGGGCCGTCCAGATTCTCCGGTTCACCGCTTCACCCCCTGCTCCGCGTTCTCGTCCGTGCCGATGAGGTCCTTCGGCAGCGGGGTCGCCTCGCCGCCGTGGTAGGTGACGCGCCACAGCGCCGAGGCGTCGTCGTAGTTGAAGAAGCCGCGCCCGTAGTCGAGGGCGTACAGCGCGCCGTCGGGCCCGAAGCGCCAGTCCATGAGGTTGCGGATGCCGCCCTGTCCCACGGGGACGATTCCGTCGAGGCTCTCGGCGTGCACGGGCAGGCCGCCCTTGCCGACCGTCCTGGGGTCGGTGAGGACCGCGTGCCGCGGCTGGTCGCCGTCGTAGAAGTCGCCGACGAACCACTTGCCGTCCCAGTACTCCGGCCACTTGTGCGTGCTGTCGCTTTCCGCGTCGTGGCGGTAGACGGGCCCGTTCATCGTGGCCTGGCCGCCGCCCTTGAGCCACGGGAGCAGCAGCTTCTGCTCCTCCAGCTTGTAGCTGGGGACGCCGTCGGCGTTCCGCGGGAAGTCGGGGGCGCCGCCCTGCGGGGAGTACCAGATGGTGTTGGAGGTGACCGGGGGGAGGTTCACCAGGCCGTCGTTGTGGGGGGACTCGTTCTTCGGGTGGTCGCAGTCGTACCAGCCGAGCGGTTTGCTCGGATCGGGCAGGTTGCGGTCCCGGTAGGGCTGCTTGTTGCCCATGCAGAACGGCCAGCCGTGGTTGCCCGCCTTGGTGATCGCCGCGAAGGTGTCGTACTTCGCGGGCCCCCACACGGGGCTGGGGGTGGAGGCGTCGGGGCCGACCCACCCGGCGTAGAGGATGTCGGTCTCCTGGTCGACGGCGATGCGGGCGGGGTTGCGGACGCCCATGACGTAGATCTCGCCGCGGGTCTTGCCGCCGCCCTCGTCCTGCTCCTTGCCCGTGAAGAGGTTGCCCTCGGGGATGGTGTACGTCCCGTCGTCCTCGGGGTGGATGCGCAGGATCTTCCCGTTGAGGTTGTTGGTGTTGCCGGAGGTGCGGCGGGCGTCGGCGAAGGCGCGGCCCTTGAAGACGGGCTCGGGGTTGTTGCCGGAGTAGCCGTCGCTGAAGCCGGAGGAGTTGTTGTCGCCGGTGGCGATGTAGAGGTTGCCCTTGGAGTCCCAGGCCATGCCGCCGCCCGCGTGGCAGCAACTGTGGATCTGCACGGGCCACTTGAGCAGGACCTTCTCCGAGGAGAGGTCGAGTCGGCCGGTCGCGGGGTCGAGGGTGAAGCGGGAGACCCGGCGCTCGGCCATGTGCGTGTCGCGGTCGATCTCCGAGTGCGGGGTCCAGTGGAGGTAGATCCAGCCGTTGTCGAGGAAGTCGGGGTCGAGTTCGATGCCGACCAGGCCCTCCTCGTTCTTGGTCAGCTCCCCGCCGCCGCCCTTGTTGCCGAAGACGTCCAGCGTGCCGACGAGGGTGGCCTTCTCCGTCCTGGGGTCCCAGACGTGGACGGTGCCCTTGCCCTTGCCGATCTCGGGGTCGTTCCAGTCGGTCTTCACCGGGGCTCCGGGGGCGCCGCCGCCGCGGCCGATGTAGAAGACCCGGCCGTCCTTGGCCGTGACGAGTCCGTGGGGCTCGCCGATCTGGTCCGTCAGGCCGGGTTGGTTGGGGCGGGTGAGCCGTTCGGCCTTGTAGTGGGCGTTGATGGTCGCCTTGCAGTCGGCGCGGGCCAGGCGCGTGGTCCACATCAGGGCGCCGCGCAGGTGCGCGCGGAAGTCCGTCTCCTGGAAGCTCGCCGCCGTGCCGCCCATGGCGGTGTAGAAGGACCGGCCGCCGTCGTAGTCCCGGCACCAGGAGACGGGGTGGTCCCAGCCGTCCGCGTCCGCCGTCGGCTTGTACGAGTTCTCGCGCACCCGCGCGACCGTGTGGACCTTGCCCGAGGGGTTGGTCTCCCAGTCGATCCACCGGTCGGAGCGCTTCCACTCCAGTGGCAGGCCCTTGGTCGCCGGGTGCACGCGGTCGCCGACCTCGACGACGGCGCGCCGTGCCGCTTCGGCTTCGCCGGTGGCCGGCCGTGCTCCCACCAGGCCGGTGAACCACGACGAGTACGGTTCGGCGCGGGCCGCGCCGTGGATGCCGAGGAATCCGCCCCCGGCCTCCATGTAGCTCTCCAGCCCGGCTTCCTGTTCGGGGTCCAGCACGTCGCCGCCGCCGGTGAGGAAGACGACCGCGTTGTACTTTCCGAGCTTCTTCGAGGTGAACACCGAGGCGTCGTCGGTGGCGTCGACCTTGAAGCGCAGGGCGCTCGGGCCGGTCCCGCCGATCCGTTCGATGGCCTCGATCCCCGCGTCGACCGTCGGCGGTTCCTCGCCGGCGGAGGCGTGGAAGACCAGGACCCGTACGTTCTGTCCGCCCGGCGGGGACTTCAGTTGGAGCTTCGGCGCCGAGGGGTCCTGGTCGAGTCGGGCGGCGGCCGGTGTGCCGCTCAGCAGGGTCGCGGTGACGGCGCCGGCCACCACGGCGGCGAACAGGCCGCGTCGTCTTCCGGGGTGCAGTGTGCTGGGCCCTCGTCTCGCCGAGGGAAGTCGATGCGGTGTGTGCCGCATGGTCCACCCACCTTCTCCGGTCGTCTCCGGTCGGAGCAACGGCCGTTGAAGCTAGACCTCTTTTCGCGATCCGCCAATAGCTATGACCGACACCGAACAAACTTTGTCTCGAATGTGGACGAACGAAGATCACCGGTCTACCGTGACGCTGTCCCGCCCTCCACGCACCCGTCAGCCCCCTTCACCCGAACGCGAGTTGGGAGAGCCATGACCGAGGCAGCCGGCAACATCCCCCGACGCACCTTCAGTCGACGGTTCCTCGCGGGCGGCGCGGTCGCCGCGGCCGTGGGCTCGACGACCGCGGGCTCCGCGGTTCCGGCCGCCGGGGCTCCCGCCGCGGCGGAGGCGACGGCGCCGGCCGCGAAGGAGACCGTCCGCCGGGCGCGGGCCGGCGGCGAGGTCCGCCACCTGAAGATGTACGCGGAGCGACTGCCCGACGGACAGATGGGCTACGGGCTCGAAAAGGGCAAGGCCACGATCCCGGGCCCGATGATCGAGCTGGTCGAGGGCGACACCCTGCACATCGAGTTCGAGAACACCATGGACGTGGAGGTCAGCCTCCACGTCCACGGCGTGGACTACGACATCGACAACGACGGCACCCGGATGAACCGCAGCACCGTGCCGCCGGGCGGGAAGCGCACCTACACCTGGCGCACCCACGAACCCGGAAAGCGCAAGGACGGCACCTGGCGCCCGGGCAGCGCGGGGTACTGGCACTACCACGACCACGTCGTCGGCACCGAGCACGGCACCGGGGGCATCCGCAGGGGCCTGTACGGGCCGGTGGTGGTCCGCCGGAAGGGCGACGTCCTGCCGGACAAGCAGTTCACCATCGTCTTCAACGACATGACGATCAACAACAAGGGGGCCGGCGAGACCCCGAACTTCGAGGCGACCGTGGGCGACCGGGTCGAGATCGTCATGATCACGCACGGCGAGTACTACCACACGTTCCACATGCACGGTCACCGCTGGGCGGACAACCGCACGGGCCTGCTGGAGGGCCCGGACGACCCCAGCCGCGTGATCGACAACAAGATCACCGGCCCGGCCGACTCGTTCGGGTTCCAGGTGGTGGCCGGGGAGAACGTGGGCGCCGGGGCGTGGATGTACCACTGCCACGTCCAGAGCCACTCCGACATGGGCATGGCCGGGCTGTTCCTCGTCGCCAAGCCCGACGGCACCGTCCCCGGCCACGAGCCGCACCACCCGCCGGGGCACGAGCACCCCTGACCGCCCGCTCGGGAGGCGGACCGCGCTCAGGGAGCGCCACCCCCGTCCGCCCCTCCGCCGCCCTCCGTCCCCCGGGCGCCTCCGTCCTCCGGCCCGGACGTCCTGGGCGACCGCTTCCGCAGCCGGTCGATCATCCGCGACGCCTGGGCCTTCGTGAGGTTCTCGGGGATCTCCTCACCCGCCTCCCGGGCAAGGGTCTGCAGGTAGCTCAGTTGCGGACCGGTCGCCGGTTCCTCTCCCGTGACCCAGTCCTCGACGTCCTTGTCCGGATTCTGTTCCGTCATGCCGCGCCGGGTACCCGCCGTGGCCGCCGGCGTGCCCGCACGGCACACGTTCGCCGCACCCGGGCCGGAAGGAACCACCCGCCCGGCCCCGTGCGCGCGGACCGGTCGTCCGCGGACGGCGGCGAGGGATCACCGCGCTCCTGGCGACCCCGCCGCCCGCGGCGACCGGAGGCTCACCCGTCCTCGTCCCGGAGCGGACGGACCGGGGTGACCTCCCGGACGTGGACGACGGCGTCGAACCAGTCCGCGAGCGATCCGCCGGACATGTGGTAGGCGGCATCGTCACGGGGGTCGTAGTCGGGGCCGATCAGCCGCGTCCTGGTCGGTGTGCCGAGCCAGGCCCCCACCCGGTCCGGGACGTCGGCGCGCAGGTCCAGAAGGTAGGCCTCCGGGCCCGCGCTTCCCAGCAGCGCGTCGGCGAACTCCGGCGGCGGGGCGGGAACGGGGTACGGAGCCGTGCCGTGGTGGAACGTCAGGCCGATGGACACGTAGCCGGACCCGAAGCGCTCGCGCAGCCGGCTGCCCGCGTTCCGGTGCGTCAGCGGGGGCGACGAGGGGGAGACGGTCCGCGCGGCGCCGTTGGCGGTGTGCGCCAGGCCGCCCCAGTAGACGATCCTGTCCCCGGTGTGCTCGTACCACCGGAGCGTCTCCTCGGCCAGGCCCCGCTCGATGCCGGCCAGGCCGTCGTGCCCGGAGGTGAACCGCCGAGAGGGGGCGACCCCGACGAAGCGAACCGGGTCGTCGGGATGACGGCGGTTGTAGGAGCGCATCCACCGGAGGACGTCGAGGATCTCCTCGGTTCGCCAGAACGACCGGGCCTCCGCCAGCAGTGCCCGCGGATCACCCGTTCCGGTCCTGACGTACTCGTCGAGCCCGACCCTCGACGCGTCGTCCCCCTCCAGCGCGAGGGTGCGGAATCCCAGCTCCTCGACCAGCAGCCGAACGATCCGGTGCGAGACGACGGACAGCTCGTGGGTCTGGCGGCAGGCGTCCCCCATCGCCACGACCCGGGCGTCGCGCGCCATGTCGGCCAGCGGCCGGAGGTCGGCCGGCGGGGCCTGGGGGTCGAGCGAGGCGAGGCGATGGGCGTGATTCCTGATCCACTGGGTCACCTCGTCGGTCATGGCGGTCCTCTCCCGTCCTTCTCCCTTTTCACCCTTTTCCTGCGCGTATTCCCTTTCCCCGCGTGTTCGGTTCCGGAATGCGGCCCGGTCGCGGTCGGTACCGCACCGGCAGCCTCGGACATGAAGCAAGGTCGAGGTCAAGCCGCCCCGGCGGTCCCCGTGGGGCCGCCGGGGCGGCCTCGGCGCGGCGTCGGCGTCCGTCCCGTCGGCCGAGGGCGGCGGAGGACGGCGGAGGACGGCTACAGGACGTCCCACTCGCGCGCCCGCGCGAGCAGGTGCCGGTGGACCAGGGCCACGGAGGGGTCGGCGAGGCCGCCGGTGCGGACCGCCAGGTACAGGGTGTTCAGCGGACGCACGCCCGCCGTGTGGAGCACCTCCACCGAGCCCGCCGCGATCGCCGGTTCCGCCAGGTAGCGCGGGAGGACCGACACCCCGACGCCCGCCACCACCGCGGCCAGTACGGCCCGCAGGTCGGGGACGGTGACCGCGACCGTGTTGGGCGGCCGGCGGCCGAACTCGCTGCGCCAGTAGCGGCGGACGATGGGCAGCTCCTCGGCGTACGCGACCAGCGGCAGGTGCGCCAGCGCCCGCACCGGGTCCCGGTCCAGCCGGTCGGGGTCGATCGTGCGGGCGTGGCCGGGCGAGCCCACCAGCACGAACTCCTCGTCGGCGAGCGGGGTCGCCGTGACGTTCCGCAGCCTCGGACGCACGGCCGAGACCACCAGGTCCACCCGCGCGTCCACCAGCTCCGAGAGGAGGTCCTCCGCGAGGCCCAGGGTGATCCTCAGTCGCAGTCCGCGGTCCGTCAGCGGGGCGAGCGCGGGCAGTACCCGGGCGGCCATCAGGTCCGCGGCCCCGGCCAGACGCACCGTGCCCCGGTAGGCCGCCCGGTCGTCGTCGGCCGCGAGGGCCTGGCGGAGCGCGTCGATGTGCGGTCCGATGCGCCGGGCGAGGGCGTCGGCCCGCTCGGTGGGGACGACACCGCGGCGCGAGCGCGTGAACAGCGCCTCGCCGAGCTGCTCCTCCAGCCGCGCGAGCCGGCCGCTGACCGCGGGCTGGGAGAGCCCGCGACGCGCCGCCGCGGCGCTGATCGATCCCTCCCGGTGGACCTCCAGAAAGGTCCAGAGCAGATCGAGGTCCCGCACGCAACCCTCCAGCCGCGACCAGCCATAAGAAAACTGATGACAGAGCCGAGAGTAGCGAAAGAATCGTGATTACCGTCGGGGTTGGACAGGGCGATGGGCCCACGAGGGCACGGAAACAGGAGAAGGAAGTCCCATGGCAAGGATCTTGATGGTCGTCACCGGCGCCGACGGTCTCACGCTGGCCGACGGCACCGTCCACCCGACCGGCTACTGGGCCGAGGAGGTCGCCGCGTCGCACCAGGTGTTCCGCGACGCGGGCGTCGAGGTGGACATCGCCACCCCGGGCGGGGTGAGGCCCACCGTCGACCCGATCAGTCTGGACGAGCGCGGTGGCGTCGAGGCGGCCGACGCCGAGAGGTTCCGGGCGTACCTGGACTCCCTCGCCGACCGGCTGGCGGAGCCCCTGGCCCTCGCCGGGCTGTCGGCCGCCGACTACGACGCGGTGTACGTCCCCGGCGGCCACGGCCCCATGGAGGATCTGGCGCACGACGCGGACCTCGGCCGGCTGCTCGCCGACGCCGACCGGCGGGGGAAGGTGGTCGCGGCGCTGTGCCACGGCCCGGCGGCGCTGCTGAGCGCCCGCGGCGAGGACGGCGGTTTCCTCTTCGCCGGACGGTCGATGACCGCGTTCACGGACGCGGAGGAGCGGCAGGGCGGCCTCGGCGACGCGGCCCCGTACCTCCTGGAGAGCAGGCTCCGCGAGCGCGGCGCGGTGATCGAGGCGGGTCCGGCCTGGACGAGCCGGGTGGTCGTGGACGGCAACCTGGTCACCGGGCAGAACCCGCAGTCCACCGTCGACACCGCCAAGCGGGTGCTCGCCGCGCTGGAGACGGCCGGCGCCGCGTGACGGCGGGCGACGGCGGATGACCGGTCGGGGGTGCCCGCCACCGGTGTGCGGTGGCGGGCACCCCCTTCTCGTCGGTCCCGCCGTCGGTCAGCAGCCGTCCTCGCGCAGCGAGCGCAGGTGGGCGGCGGAGCGGCGGGCGAAGCGGAACGAGTCGCCGGGGTTGTCGTGCTCGGCGATCCAGTGGTGGTCGCGGCGGCGCGAGAGCCGCTCGACGCCGCCGATGAACCGCTCGTAGTCGATGTCGCCGTCGCCGACGTCCGTCATGCGGTAGCCGTCACGGGTCGACGGGTCCTTGTCGCCGTCCTTCACGTGGAACAGCGGGTAGCGGTGCGGTGCCCTCAGGACGTAGTCGATCGGGTCGAAGGGCGCGGGAACGCCGTCGGGGCGGACGCCGAAGCGGAACTGCCCGCAGTACGCCCAGTAGATGTCCATCTCCAGGTGGACCAGGTCGGGGTCGGTCTCCTCCAGCAGCACGTCGTAGAGGCGCACGTCGGGGCGGTCGGTGGCGAAGGAGAACTCCTCGGCGTGGTTGTGCTGGTAGAACTTCATGCCGCGGGCGCGGGCGGCGGCGCCGTAGGTGTTGAAGTCCTCGGCGGCCCGCTTCCAGGCGTCGACCGTGGAGCCGTAGCGGAACGGCCCGCTGGCCGTGCCGATGTGCTTCAGGCCCAGCTCCTGGGCGTCGTCGAGGACCTTCTCCAGGTTGGTGGCGAAGGTGTAGGCGTTCGGGTCGGAGGAGTAATAGCCGACGTGGCTGCCCACGGCCCGCAGGCCGTTGTCGCGGACCAGGCGGCGCAGTTGCCGGAGGGTGATGGGACCGGCCGAGCCCTGGGTGTAGCCGGCGAACTCGATCTCGGAGTAGCCGTGGCGCCGCAGTTCCTCGAAGACGCGGGCGAAGCCGATGGTGGAGACCTGGTCGCGGAGGCTGTAGAGCTGGATGCCGAGTCTGTCCTTGGGGACGAGCGGGCCGCCGGGGCGGCGGGACGCGGCGGGGGCGGCCGCCGCGGTGCCCCCGCCGACCGTGCCGAGGAGGGCGGCCGCGGCCGTTCCGGCGGCGACGCCGAGGAATCCGCGGCGGCGGAGGATGTGGGCGAGTTCGTCGTGCGAGGTCACGTCACGGCTCCTTGGAGTGGGTCGGATGACGGGTGCGGTCGGGGGGCGGCGGTCAGGAGAGCCCGGCGAGGCCGAGCAGGAGGCCCTTCACCTCGGTCGCGGCGACGGGGCCGTCGACGGCGCCGGGCCGGGAGCAGAGCAGCACCGGCCCGTCGTCCTCGTCGGCGGGCAGGCGGCCGTGGCTGCCGCGCACGGGTGACGGGTCGAGGGGGACGACGGCCATGCGGTAGCGCATGCCGAGCTTCTTGCGGGCCAGGGCCGTGGCGGCGCGGACCTTCACGTACGGGTCGAGGGGGTCCATGAACAGCTCGGCCGGGTCGTAGCCGGGCTTGCGGTGGATCTCGACCGTCCGGGCGAAGTCGGGGGCGCGGTCGTCGTCGAGCCAGTAGTAGTAGGTGAACCAGGCGTCGGGCTCGGCCACCGCCACCAGGTCGCCCGCGCGGGGGTGGTCCAGGCCGTGGGCCTTCTTGCCCTCGTCGTCGAGGAGTTCGTCGACGCCGGGCAGGTCGGCGAGGGCGGCGCGCGCCGCGTCGAGGTCCTCGGGGCGCCGTACGTAGACGTGGGCGATCTGGTGGTCGGCGACGGCGAAGGCGCGGGAGGCCGTCGGGTCCAGGTACTCCATGCCGTCCTGGGTGTGGACCTCCAGGAGCCCGGCCCGGCGCAGCGCCCGGTTGACGTCCACCGGCCGGTCGACGGAGGTGATGCCGTACTCGGAGAGGACGACGACGGTGCGGCCCTCGGCGCGGGCGTCGTCCAGCAGCGGGGTCAGGGCCCGGTCGAGGTCGGCCGCGGCGGCGAGGGAGCGCGGGTCGTCGGGGCCGTGGCGCTGGAAGTCGTAGTCCAGGTGGGGGAGGTAGGCCAGGACGAGGTCGGGGGCGCGGGTGTGGAGGATGTGACGGGTGGCGTCGATGATCCACTGCGAGGAGACGAGGTCGGCGCCGGGTCCCCAGTAGTGGAAGAGGGGGAAGGTGCCGAGGGAGTCGGTGAGTTCGTCGTGCAGTTCCGGGGGCCGGGTGTAGCAGTCGGGCTCCTTGCGGCCGTCGGCGCGGTAGACCGGGCGCGGGGTGACGGTGTAGTCGGTGTCGGCGCCCATCGCGTACCACCAGCAGACGTTGGCGACCGTGTAGCCGGGGTGGGCGCGGCGGGCGGCGTCCCACAGCTTGTCGCCGCCGACGAGGCCGTTGTGCTGCCGCCACAGGAAGACCTCGCCGAGGTCGCGGAAGTACCAGCCGTTGCCGACGATGCCGTGCCCGGCGGGGGTGGTGCCGGTGAGGAAGGTGGCCTGGGCGGAGCAGGTGACGGCGGGCAGGACGGTGCCCAGGGGCGCGTGCGATCCGGCGTCCGCCAGGGCGCGGAGGCCGGGCATGTGCTCCAGCAGCCGGGGGGTGAGGCCGACGACGTCGAGGACGAGGAGCGGGGTGGGGCGGCGGGACGCGGCGGCGGTCACGGCAGCTCCTTCAGGCCGAGTTCGGTCAGCAGGTCGCGGGCGAGGGCGAGTTCGGCGGCGATGCCGTCGGCGAGCTGTGCCCGGGTGCGGGGCCGCAGGGCGGGCGGGAGGGTCTGCCAGGTGTAGGTCTCGACCTCCAGGTGGCGGGTGAGCGGCTCGGGTCCGCCGACGAGGCGGACGAGGGTGTCGCGCAGGACCGGCAGGGTGGAGGCGAGCGGGGGCTCGGGCGTGGCGTGCAGGGGGACGTGGAAGTGGGAGCGCCAGGGGCCGGTGGTGGGCAGGGGGCCGTCGTCGGCGAGCGCCCGGTCGAGGTCGTCGGTGCCCACCACGGTGCCGTCGGGGGTGCGGGCGCGGGTCTGGTGGAGGAAGCGGGGTTCGGCGAAGGCGGCGAGCGCCTTCCGCACGGCCGGTTCGTGGGGATCGTCGGCGTGGAGGGCGGCCGAGAGCTGGGCCTTGACGACGGACACGCCCGCGGAGGCCAGTCCGTCCAGGGCCTCGTCGGGGTCCTCGAACTGGGTGGCGAGGTGGCAGGTGTCGAGGCAGACGCCGATCCGCTCGCGCGGCGGGGCGCTCGGGGAGGTGAGGGCGCGGACGGCGTCGGCGGTGGTCTCGACGGTGCAGCCGGGTTCGGGTTCGAGCCCGATGCGGATGGAGCGGCCGGTGAGGTCCCGCAGGGCGTCGAGCCTCCCGGCGAGGGTGGTGAGCGCGCCGTGGGCGGCGTCCGCGCGCCGGGCGTCGAAGCCGCTGCGCCAGGCCAGCGGGAGGGTGGAGATCGTGCCCTCGGTCGCGTCGTCGGGCAGCAGCGCGGCGAGGAGACGGGCGAGGTCGGTGGTGTGTTCCAGCCGCTCGGGCTCCGTCCAGTCGGGCCGGTAGACGCGGTGTTTGACGACCTGGTCGCCGAAGCCCCGGTAGGGGAAGCCGTTGAGGGTGACGACCTCCAGGCCGCGGTCGTCGAGTTCGGCCCGGAGCGCGCGTACGGCGGCCGGGTCGGCGGTGAGGGCGCGGGCGGCGTCGCGGGCCAGCCAGAGTCCGATGCCCAGGCGGTCGCGGCCGAGGCGGCGGCGGACGGGTTCGGCGTGCTCGCGGAGTTGGCGGCGCACTCCGTCGAGGTCCTCGGCGGGGTGGACGTTGGTGCAGTAGGCGAGGTGGACGGTGGAGCCGTCGGGGTGGCGGAAGCGCATCGCTCAGCTCCCCCCGCGCAGGATGGAGTTGCCCTCGTGGGTGGCCCCGGGCTTCTCCACGTCGAGGTCGAGTCGGCCGCCGATGCCGTAGAAGGCGACCGGGTTGCGCCACAGCACCCGGTCGACGTCGTCCTCGTCGAAGCCGGCGGCGAGCATGGCGTCGCCGACCCTCCGGGTCTTCAGCGGGTCGCTCCTGCCCCAGTCGGCGGCCGAGTTGACCAGTACCTTCTCCGGTCCGTACTCCTTGAGGATCGCGACCATGCGGTCCTCGTCCATCTTGGTGTCGGGGTAGACGGAGAAGCCCAGCCAGCAGCCCGCGTCCTTGGCCGCCCGCACCGTCGTCTCGTTGAGGTGGTCGAGCAGGACGCGCTCCACGGGCAGCGCGGACTCCCGGACGACGTCGAGGGTGCGGAGCAGTCCGGCGAGCTTGTCGCGGTGGGGGGTGTGGACGAGCGCGGGCAGGTCGTGGTCGGCGGCGAGCTGGAGCTGGGCGGCCAGGGCGGTGTCCTCGGCCGGCGTCATCGAGTCGTAGCCGATCTCGCCGACGGCGACGACCCCGTCCTTGACGAGGTAGCGGGGCAGGGCGTCCAGGACGGGGACGCAGCGCGGGTCGTTGGCCTCCTTGGGGTTCAGGGCGATGGTGCAGTGGTGGGCGATGCCGTACTGGGCGGCGCGGAAGGGCTCCCAGCCCAGGAGGGAGTCGAAGTAGTCGAAGAAGCTCTCGGGCGAGGTGCGGGGTTGGCCGAGCCAGAAGGACGGTTCGACGACGGCCCGGACCCCGGCGGCGTACATGGCCTCGTAGTCGTCGGTGGTGCGGGAGGTCATGTGGATGTGCGGGTCGAAGATGCGCATCAGCCCTCCTCGGGGTGGGGGGTGGAGGCGGCCAGGTCCAGCACGCGGTGGAGGTCGTCGGGGACGGGGCGGCCGGCGGCCGTGCGCTCGGCCGCGTGGTCGCGGAGCATCCGCGCCAGTTCGGCGTCGCCGCGGGCGCGCTCGGCCAGCCCGGCGACGGCGGACACCGGTACGCCGGTGAACAGGCACTTCAGGACGGCGTGCCGCCAGGCGTGGGCGTCGAGGCGGGCGGCGGCGTACGGGCCGACGGCCGCGGCCACCAGCCGGGTGTCGTTGGTGCGCAGGGCGTCCTCGACGAGCGGCACCCCGGCGTCGCCGATGTCGAGGTACGGCAGGGCGAGCAGGACGGCGCGCCGCTCGGCGGCGGTTCCGTGCGCGTACAACCGTGCCGCGCCGGCGGCGTCCGTCCGTGCCGCGTGGAGCAGCAGTACGCGCGCGGCGTCGGCGGTGGCCTGGGCGTCGCCGGTCGACGGGGCCGGACGGGCGGGGCGGCAGTGGCGGCCGGCGGACGCGAAGCGCAGCTCCCAGGGGGCGAGGCGCGTGCCCGGGGCCTGCCCCGGTTCCTGATCCGGAGCCTGCTCCGGAGTGGTCTCCGCCGCTCGTGCCGCCTCCTCCAGCGCTCGGTCCAGCCATTCCCTGCCGGCCCGGTCGAGCCGTGCGACGAGGTCCTTCCGGAGGGCCGCGAGGGCGGCGTCGGCGTCGGTCAGCACGGTGCGCCTCCGGCGGTTCGGTCCGCCTCGCGGAGGAAGGCGAGGGACGCGGCGGCCAGGTCGGGGCCGGCGTGGGAGTCACGGGGCAGTTCGACGCCGACCAGGCCGTCGTAGCCCACCTCGTGGAGCGCGGCCAGCACCGGAGGGAAGTCGATCTCGCCCTCCCCGAAGGGCAGGTGTTCGTGGACCCCGCGGCGCATGTCCTCGATCTGGACGTGGCGCAGCCAGGGCGCGGCGGCGCGGACGCAGTCGGCGGGCGGGTCCGGCTCCAGGCACTGGCAGTGGCCGATGTCCAGCGTCAGGCCGAGCCCGTCGGGGTCGCCGAGGTCCGTGCGCAGGCGGTGGAAGCCGGCCAGGTCCGCGAGGAGGTGGCCCGGTTCGGGTTCGATCGCCAGCGGCACGCCCGCGGAGTCGGCGGCCTCCAGGACGGGGGCGATGGCGTCCGCCAGCCGTTTCCAGGCCGTCTCCGGGTCGGTGTCGGGCGGGGTGCGGCCGCTGAAGCAGTGCACGGCCGTCGCGCCGAGGTCGGCGGCGATCCGTACGGCGGTCAGCAGCAGTCCGACGCGGGCGCCGCGGGCGTCGGGGTCCGGGTCGAGGAGGGTGGGGTGGTGTTTGCGGCGGGGGTCGAGGACGTAGCGCGCCCCCGTCTCGACGGCGACGGCCAGCCCCAGGCGCTCCAGGCGGCGGGCGACGTGCCGGGTCCGGGCGGCCAGTTCGGGGGCGGGGGCGAGCGGGTCGAGGTGCATGTGGTCGAGGGTCAGGCCGACGCCGGCGTAGCCGAGGTCGGCGAGCAGGTCGAGGGCGTCGTCGAGGCGCAGGTCGGCGAGTCCGTTGGTGCCGTAGGCCCATCGCGGGGGCGTGTGCGCAGGGGTCATGTGGGGCTGACCTTTCGGGACAGGCGGCGGGCGATCGGCAGCAGCGCGACCAGCGGCAGCGCGGTCGCCGGCGCGCCGGCGCGGGCGGCGAGCGCCGCCTGGAGCGGGATCAGGGCGCGGATGCCGCCGCCGACGGCCCGCTGGGTGAGCTGCGGCGACGGGTTGAGGGCGGCGTGGGCGTACGGCCGGGCGGCGGTCGCGCCGTACGCGGCGCAGAGCCCGGCGGTCGCGGAGGCGCCGACCCCCTGGGGACGGGCGGGCCGGCCCGCCACGGCGCGGGAGATCGCGGCCGTGGCGGCCAGCGCGGCCAGGGGAGGCAGGGCGGAGCCGCCCTGCGCCTCCCGCCGGGAGACGGCGGTGACGGCCAGGGTGTGCGCGCCCAGCAGCGCGGCCGACGGCAGCGCCCTCCGTGCGGCGCCGCGCGCGTCCGCCGGGGCCGTGGCCGTCGCGCCCAGGACGAGGTCCAGGGCGCGGGCGGCGGCCATGGCGACGGGTCCGGCGGGGGTGTTCTTCAGCGCGAGGTCGTAGGCCCAGACCGTGCCGGCGAGGGCGCCGGCCGTGACGAGGGCGGGACGTCCGGCCGCGGCGGCGAGCGCCAGCCCGGCGGCGGTGAGCCCGCCCGCCGCCGCCAGGGCCGCGCCGGGGGCGACGCGGCCCGACGGCAGCGGGCGGTGCGGCCGTTCGACGGCGTCGGTGTCGCGGTCGGCCCAGTCGTTGAGCGCCATGCCGGCCTCGTAGAGGCAGAGGGAGGCGCCGACGGCGAGCGCGGTGCCGCGGCCGGGTGCGCGCCCGGCGGTCGCGGCGCCGGCGAGCGCGTCGCCGGGCACGGTGAACAGCGCCGAGACCCGCAGCAGTTCGGCCCAGGCCCGCAGGCGGCCGGGGCGGGGGCTCACGCGCCCGCCCGGAGACGGTCGGCGAAGGCCGACAGCGCCCGCCACTGGTCCTCCAGGGAGGAGGCGGCGCCCGGGTCGGGGTCCTTGAAGAAGAAGCCGAGCTCGGGGAGGGGGCCGGAGAGTCCGGCGGCGTGGGCGGCCGAGGTCAGGCGGGCGAGGTCGAGGACGAGCGGGGCCGCGAGGGCGGAGTCGCAGCCCTGCCAGATGGTCTGGAGGACCATCCGCGCGCCGAGGAAGCCCTCGAAGGCGACGTGGTCCCAGGCGGTCTTCCAGTCGCCGAGGGCCGGCACGTTGTCGATGTGCAGGTCGCCGTCCGGGAGTTCGCCGAGGGTGTCGGCGAGGACCCGGGCCTTGCCCGCGTTCTTGGCCGCCGCGGCGGCCGGGTCGGCGAGGGCGGCGCCGTCCCCGCCGCCCAGGAGGTTGGTGCCGGACCAGGCCCGTACCTCCAGGGCGCGCCGGCGGAACATCGGCGCGAGCACCGACCGCAGCAGCGTCTGCCCGGTCTTGCCGTCGCGTCCGGCGTACGGGAGTCCGGAGCGGGCGGCGGCGTCCGCCAGGGCCGGGTGGTGCAGCCCGGTGGAGGGGGTGAAGTTGACGTACGGGCAGCCGGCGCGGAGGGCCGCCGCCGCGTAGAGGGAGCTCGGCGGCAGCCGGTCGCCGCCGTCGGGGGCGGGTTCGGTGGAGGCGACGTTGACGACGACGGCGCGCGCGAGCCCGTGGTCGGCGACGAAGGCGGTGAGGTCGGCGGCGAAGGCGTCGATCAGCTCCTCGTCGGTGCGGCGGTCGCCGGGCTGCGGTCCGCCGGGGCGGATCGCGGCGTCGGCGGCGGCCAGGTCCGCGTGCACGGCGGCCGGCAGTCCGTGCGGCAGGACCCCGCCCGCCGCCAGGGTCTCCGCCCGCTTGGGCAGGGGGCAGTCGGCGGTGTCGTGTCCGCCGAAGACCAGGGTCGTCAGGGGCGGGAGGCCGCTCCCCTCGAAGGGGGCGGTCTCGGTGACCATGCCGGTGGGCGGGTGCAGCCCGGCGGTGATCGCCGCCCATCCGGCCACCACGGTGGTCGCGACGGACCCCCGTGCCCCGATCAGCCAGATCCCGGTGCGGGGTGGCCGTGCGGCGGGCCCGTGGGCGGGGTCGGGGGCCGGGGAGGCGGGGCGCGGCGGGTCGGTGGGGTGTCCGGTCGTGCTGCCGGAGGAGGGCCGGTCGTGGCGGTCGGTGGTCATGGCTGCCTCCCGAGGGGTGAGTGGCGCGGCGTTGCTCGGCATGGGGGACGGCGTGGTGCGCGGTGGTGTGTGCCGTGACGGTGTGTGCCGTGGCACACGGGCGGGCCGTGGTGCGGGAGTGGCGTGGCGGTGGTGGGGTCGGCGGCGGGCGGGGAGTCGGCGGTCTCCCCGTCCGCCGCCGGGCCGCCGCCGGTCCCCCTCGGGCCGCCGACGGCCGGACCTGGACGGGACGGTCGTCAGCCCCCGGCGGGCAGTTCCTTCACGCGGATGTTGCGGAAGGACACCTCGTCGCCGTCCCCGTGGTTCTGGATGCCGATGTGTCCCCGGGTCAGGCTCCGTGCCGGGTCGGTGTTGGTGAAGTCGTTGATCTTCACGCCGTTGAGCCAGATCCTCAGCCGCTCGCCCTCGACGCGGATCTCGTAGGTGTTCCACTCCCCCGGCGGGTTGAGCGCCCTGTCGCGGGCGGCGATGTCGGCGGACCGGAAGCCGTACACCGATCCCGTGGTCCTCTCCGGCACGTCGGTGGCGTCGATCTGGATCTCGTAGCCGTTGTTCACCGCCGACCAGGGGTCGTCGGAGGCCGGGAAGCCCACGAAGACCCCGGAGTTGTCGTCTCCGGCCATCCTCCAGTCGAGCTTCAGCGAGTAGGACCGGAACTCCTTCGCCGCGTACCAGAGCATTCCCATGCCCCCGGTGGAGGTCAGCGTTCCGTCCTGGAGCGTGAAGGAGCCCGGCCCGGCCTGCCGCCAGCCCTGCGTGCCCGTGCCGTCGAAGAGCGGGGTGTAGCCCTTCTCGGGGCGGCAGTCGGCCTGGGCGGCGCCGATGGCGTAGCGGATGCCGCCCAGCAGGTGGGCGCGGAAGGCCGGTTCCGCGTAGGACTCCCGGGTGTGTCCGCCGCCGGTGTAGAAGGCGCGGCCGCCGCGGTAGGTCTGGCACCAGGAGATGGGGTGGTCCTCCCCCATCGTCCCGCCGGTGTAGGAGGACTCGTCGAGGGTGGCGAGCACGTGGGCCTGCTCCCGCGGGTTGGTGCGGTAGTCGTACCACTCGTCGGTGCGCTCCCAGACGGCGCCCAGGTGGGCGGTCGCGGCGTGCGCCCGGTCCTCGACCTCGATCGTCGCCTGCTGGATGTGCGGGTGGGAGCGGAAGTAGGCGCCCGCCAGTCCGCCGTAGAAGGGCCAGTCGTACTCGGTGTCGGCGGCGGCGTGGACGCCCACGTACCCGCCGCCGTTCTCGATGTAGCGTTCGAAGGCCCTCTGCTGCGTGGTGTTCAGGACGTCGCCGGTGGTGGAGAGGAAGACGACGGCGGCGTAGCGGTCGAGGTTCTTCCGGGTGAAGGCGCCGGCGTCCTCGGTGGCGTCGACGGCGAAGCCGCCCTGCGCGCCGAGTTCCTCGACGGCGGCGATGCCGTCGGGGATGGAGTCGTGGCGGAAGCCGGCGGTCTTGGAGAAGACCAGGACGCGGCTCTCCTCGGCGCGGGGGTCTCGCGGGTCCGGCTGGGCGGCGCTGCCCGGCAGTGCCGTGGCGGCCAGCACCAGCGCCGCGGCGCCCGCGGCCGTGGCGAGGCGTGCGGATGCGTGCATGCGGATGTCCTTCCTCGGGCGGGGCGGTCCGTCGGGCCCGCCCCGGCGCGCGGGAATCGGTCCGGGTGCTGCTCGGTTCGGTTCCGGGCCGTGTCCCGGGCTCCCGGCCCGGGACACGGCCACGGGGTCGGGTCAGCCGGTGGTGAAGGTGAAGTCGTCGACGTCGTAGAGCGCTCCGCCGCCGCTGCCCTTGAAGACCAGGTAGAGCGTGGTCGTCCCGGACGGCGGCCGCTTGATGGGCGTGGTGACGTCGGTGTAGGTCTCCCAGCCGCCCGTCGGCTTCACCTCGACGGAGCCGATCAGCCTGCCGGTGGGGGATCCGGTGCGGACCTCCAGGGTGCCGCCGGAGCCGGCGGACGCCACCCGCGCGGTGAGGGACGTGGCGTTGCCGACGCGGTAGGGCTCGAAGGCGATCCAGTCGCCGTCGTGGACGTTCCCCACCACCCGGCCGCCGTGCGCCGGGGCGTGTTCCACGACGCTCACGCCGTGGGAGTCGCCGTAGTGCTCGGCCTGCCGGTGCCTGGGCTGGAGGACGTTCTGGTCGTGGGTGGTCAGCGCCGGCTGGCCGCCCGCCCCCAGGTCGGTGTACTCGGCGTCGAAGACCCCGAAGATGTTGGCGTTCGGGTCGTGCTCGCCGTCGGCGGTGGTCTTGATGGTGCCGGAGCAGCCGGTCGCGGAGGTGACGGGGTGTCCGTGGCTGTCGTGGCCGAGGATGTGGGTGACCTTGACCCGGGAGCAGTCGATCCTCTTGTCCTCGGGGTCGCTCACCCTGACCTTGAAGGGCACCTCGTCGCCGAAGGTGAACAGCTGTCCGTCACCGGGGAGTTCGAGGGTCACCTTGGGCGCCGTGTTGCCGACGGTGAGGTGGACGGAGGCCGAGCCGGTGCGGCCGGAGGGGTCCTTCACGGTCACGGTGGCGGTGTAGGTGCCGTTCTCCCGGTAGGTGTGGGTGGGGTTGGCCTGGGTGGAGGTTCCGCCGTCGCCGAAGTCCCAGGAGTAGGTGAGCGCGTCGCCGTCGGCGTCGGAGCTGCCGGCCGAGGAGAAGGAGACCTTCAGCGGCGCCCGGCCGGAGGTGCGGTCGGCCGTCGCCTGGGCGACGGGCGAGCGCCCGTCGGTGGCGTTCTCGATCCGGTAGAGGGCGGAGTTCTCGTCGCCGCCGAACCAGGCGGTGCCGTAGTCGAGGACGTACAGCGCGCCGTCCGGCCCGAAGGCCATGTCCATGATCTGCGTGCCGGACCAGGGGAAGGGGTTGATGGAGCGGACGGTGCCGTCCGCGTCGTGCTCGATGCGCTTGATCCAGCGCCGGCCGAACTCGCCCGCGAAGAAGTCGCCGTCGTAGGCCTCGGGGAACTTCACCGGGGAGTCGAGTTCGGGGTCGTGGCGGTAGACCGGTCCGGCCATCGGGGATTCGGAGCCGCTGCCGAACTCGGGGAGCGAGCCGCCGTCGTAGGGGATCCAGGCGGGCTGCGCCGGGGGGAGCTCGGTGAGGCCGGTGTTGTTCGGCGAGGTGTTCCTCGGCGCGGAGCAGTCGAACGACTCCCCGGAGGCGCCGGTGGCGAAGTCGTAGTCGACGTACGGGTCGTTGTCGCCGGTGCAGTAGGGCCAGCCGAAGTTGCCCGGTTCGGTGACCCGGGCGAACTCGACCTGTCCGGCGGGGCCGCGCTCGGGGTCGGCGGCGCCCGCGTCGGGTCCGTAGTCGCCGACGTAGACGGTGCCGGTCGGCTTGTCGACGCTCATCCGGAAGGGGTTGCGGAAGCCCATGGCGTAGATCTCGGGGCGGGTCTTCTCGGTGCCGGGCGGGAAGAGGTTGCCCTCGGGGATCGTGTACGAGCCGTCGTCCGCGACCTTGATGCGCAGGATCTTGCCGCGCAGGTCGTTGGTGTTGCCGGAGGTCCGCTGGGCGTCGTAGGCGGGATTGCGGTTCGCCCGCTCGTCGATGGGGGTGAAGCCGTCGGAGGCGAACGGGTTGGAGTCGTCGCCGGTGGACAGGTACAGGTTGCCCTCGGCGTCGAAGTCGATGTCGCCGCCGACGTGGCAGCAGATGCCGCGGGTGGCGGGCACGTCGAGGACCTTCTTCTCGCTGGCCGTGTCGAGGGTGCCGTCCTCCCTCAGCACGAAGCGGGAGAGGCGGTTGACGCCGTCGAAGGGGGCGAAGTCCTCGGCCGTTCCCTCGTTGGGGGCGTCGCCGGGCGGGGTGTCGAGCGGGGGCGCGTAGTAGAGGTAGATCGCCCGGTTCTCGGCGAAGTTCGGGTCGACGCCGACGCCTTGGAGTCCTTCCTCGTCGTGGGTGTAGACGGGAATCCTCCCGGAGATCCGGGTCTCGCCGGCGGCGTCGGTGATCCGGAGCGTGCCGTCGCGCGAGGTGTGGAGCACGGACCGGTCGGGGAGGACGGCCAGCGACATGGGCTCGCCGGTCTCGGCGGCCCCCTGGGCGAGGGTGACCTGCTGGAATTCCTCGGCCGCGGCGTCGCTCCGGTCGGGTTGGGCGCCGGCGTGCGGGGCGGTGAGCGCGAGGGTCGCTCCGACGAGGAGTGCGCTGGTGAAGCCGGCGAGGGCTGTGCGGAGTCTGGGCCGTTTCCTGTGCACGGATGTCCTCCGGGGGATGACGGTGTGTGACAGGCGCGCGCCGTCGCGCCGGGGCCGGTCGGCGAGGGGGATGCCGGTGACCGGTACATATCAAAGGACCGTAACGGCCTTTGTCCGATCCGGAAACCCCTTTGACATCTAACAGGTCAGCTTTTTCCTTCGCATGGACAAAGCGGCGGAGGGCAGGGGGGAACCGCCCGGCGGCACGGCACGCCGCCGGGCTGGTCACCGGGCCCGCCCTCAGTCCTCGCCGCCTCCGAAGGCGGCGTCGAACGCGGCCGAGGGAGGCTCGAAGTCGTACGCCCTCAGCCGGGTCAGTGCCTCGGGCGCCCCCTGGATGCGGTCCATCCCCGCGTCCTCCCACTCCACCGAGACGGGCCCGTCGTAGCCGATCGAGCGCAGCATCCGGAAGACGTCCTCCCAGGCCACGTCGCCGTGCCCGGCCGAGACGAAGTCCCAGCCGCGCCGCGGGTCGCCCCAGGGCAGGTGGGAGCCGAGGCGGCCGTTGCGACCGTCCAGCCGGCGCCGGGCCTCCTTGCAGTCCACGTGGTAGATCCGGTCGCGGAAGTCGTACAGGAAGCCCACCGGGTCCAGGTCCTGCCACACGAAGTGGCTGGGGTCGAAGTTCAGTCCGAAGGCGGGGCGCCGGCCGACGGCCTCCAGCGCCCGGTGGGTGGTCCAGTAGTCGTAGGCGATCTCGCCCGGGTGGACCTCGTGGGCGAAGCGGACGCCCTCGGCGTCGAAGACGTCCAGGATCGGGTTCCAGCGCTCGGCGAAGTCGGTGTAGCCGCGCTCGATCATGGCCTCCGGCACGGGCGGGAACATCGCGACCAGGTGCCAGATGGCCGAGCCGGTGAAGCCGACGACGGTGCGCACCCCGAAGGCGGCGGCGGCGCGGGCGGTGTCGGCCATCTCGGCGGCGGCCCGCCGGCGCACCCCCTCGGGTTCGCCGTCGCCCCAGATCCGGGCGGGCAGGATGGCCCGGTGCCGTTCGTCGATGATCGCGTCGCACACGGCCTGGCCGACGAGGTGGTTGGAGATCGTCCAGCACTTCAGGCCGTACTTCTCCAGCAGCGCGTGGCGCCCGTCGAGGTAGCCGGGCTCGTGCAGGGCCCGGTCCACCTCGAAGTGGTCGCCCCAGCAGGCGAGTTCGAGCCCGTCGTAGCCGAAGTCGCGGGCCAGGCGGCAGACCTCCTCCAGCGGCAGGTCCGCCCACTGTCCGGTGAACAGGGTGAAGGGTCGGGGCACGGTGCCTCCTCGAAGGGCGCGTCAGGCGGGGACGGGGGGCACCGGCGACGCCGGCGGCACCCGGGTGTAGGCGGAGTTGTTCGCGGCGCTCTCCTCGACCGCGGCCAGCACCCGCTGCACCTGGAGTCCGTCGTCGAAGGAGGGTTCGGGCCCCTCCCCGGCGGCGACGGCGAGCAGCAGGTCCCGCGCCTGGTGGACGAAGGTGTGCTCGTAGCCGAGGCCGTGGCCGGGCGGCCACCAGCCCTCCAGGTAGGGGTGGTCGGGCTCGGTGACCAGGATGCGGCGGAACCCGGCGGTGGACGGCGGCTCGGTGCCGTCGTAGAGGTGCAGCTCGTTGAGGCGTTCGAGGTCGAAGACGAGCGAGCCGCGTTCCCCGTTGAGTTCGATGTGCAGCGCGTTCTTGCGGCCCGTCGCGAAGCGGGTGGCCTCGAAGGAGGCGAGCGCCCCGGAGGCGAGCCGTCCGGTGACCAGCGCGGCGTCGTCCACGGTGACCTCGCCCCGCTCGGCGCCTCCGGTGCCCGACAGGCCCGCGACGGCCCCCTCGGGCAGTGGCCGCTCCCGTACGAAGGTCTCGGTCATCGCGGAGACCCCGGCCAGCGGCTCGCCCGCCAGGTACTGGGCGATGTCGATGGCGTGGGAGCCGATGTCGCCCAGCGCGCCGGAGCCGGCCTGTTCCCGGCGCAGCCGCCAGGTCAGCGGGAAGCCGGGGTCGGTGAGCCAGTCCTGCAGGTAGGTGACCCGTACGTGCCGCAGGCCCCCGATCCGGCCGGCCGCCACCATGCGGCGGGCCAGCGCCAGGGCCGGCAGGCGCCGGTAGTTGAAGCCGACCATGGCCACCTGTCCGCGCGTCCGGGCGGCCCGCGCGGCCTCGGCCATGGCCTCGGCCTCCTCCACCGTGTTGGCCAGCGGCTTCTCGCACAGGACGTGCTTGCCCGCCTCCAGGGCCGCGACGGCGATCTCGGCGTGGCTGCTGCCGGGGGTGCAGATGTCGACGAGCTGGACGTCGTCGCGGGCGACCAGCGCGCGCCAGTCGGTCTCGGCGGCGGCCCAGCCGTGCCTGTCCGCCGCGGCGCGCACCGCGTCCGGGTCCCGGCCGCAGACGGCGGACATCACCGGCGTCAGCGGCAGGTCGAAGACGTGGGCGACGGTGCGCCAGGCCTGGGAGTGGGCGGCGCCCATGAAGGCGTAGCCCACCATGCCCACCCCGAGGGTGGGTCGCTTGCTCTCGTTGTCGGAAGCGTCCATGGGGTCTCCAAATCGTCTCCGCGCCGTCGGGTCCGCGCCGGGAGGGCCCCGGCCGCGGGGATCGCGGTGCGGGTCACCGGAAGCCGGTCGGCAGGTACTGGTCGACGTTGTCCTTGGTGACGACGGCGGAGTAGAGGGTGAGTGAGGCCGGGATCTCGAACTCGGCCAGTCCGCTGATCCCCTTTCCCTGGCCGAGGGCGCGGGCGAGGTCGATGGCGGAGGCGGCCATGGTGGGCGGGTAGAGCACGGTGGCCTTCAGCACGGTGTCGTCCGCCTTGATGGCGTCCATGGCGTGCCGGGAGCCCGCGCCGCCGACCATGAAGAACTCGTCGCGCCCGGCCTGTTCGATGGCGCGCTCGGCGCCCACGCCCTGGTCGTCGTCGTGGTTCCACAGCGCGTCGAACTCGGGTACGGCGCGCAGCAGTTGGGCCATCTTGGCCTGGCCGGACTCGACGGTGAAATCGGCGGCCTGGCGGGCGACCTTCTCGATGTTGGGGTAGTTCTTCAGCGCGTCGTCGAAGCCCTGGGTCCGCTGCCGGGTCAGCTCCAGGTTGTCCATGCCGGCCAGTTCGACGACCTTGGCGTTCTTCTTGTCCTTCAGCCGTTCGCCGATGTAGCGCCCGGCGTTGAGGCCCATGCCGTAGTTGTCGCCGCCGACCCAGCAGCGGTACGCCTGCGGGGAGGCGAAGATCCGGTCGAGGTTGACCACGGGGATGCCCGCGCGCATGGCCTTGAGCCCGACCTGGGTGAGGGCCTTGCCGTCGGCGGGGAGGACGACCAGGACGTCGACCTTCTTGTTGATGAGGGTCTCGATCTGGCCGATCTGCTGGGCGGTGTCGTTGGAGCCCTCGGTGGTCTCCAGGGTGACGTCGGAGTACTTCTCCGCGCGGCTGGTGGCCATCTCGTTGATGGCGTTGAGCCAGCCGTGGTCGGCCTGCGGCCCGGCGAAGCCGATGGTGACCGGCTTGCCCGGCTTGTCCTCGGCGACGTCGGCCTGACGGGCGTCGGTGTCCTTGTCGTTGTTCTCGTTGCTGGTGCAGCCGGTGAGGAGGGCGCCGGCCGAGACCGCGGCGGTGCCGAAGAGCAGTCCTCTGCGGCTGGGGAGGGAGGGTGTGGGCATGACGGGACCCTTCGTTCGACGTGCGGGGTGCGGGGTGGTGTCCGACGGGGTCGCGGAGGGCGCGGGCCGGGCCCGGCTACGCGGTCCCGGAGCGCGCGGTGCGGTGCTGGACCAGAACGGCGGCGACGATGATCGCGCCCTTGGCGATCTGCTGGACGTCGCTCTGGAGGTTGTTGAGCGCGAACAGGTTGGTGATGGTGGTGAAGACCAGGACGCCCAGGACGGAGCCGGTGATGGTGCCCCGGCCGCCGCTGAGGAGGGTGCCGCCGATGATCGCGGCGGCGATGGCGTCGAGTTCGTAGAGGTTGCCGTTGGTGTTCTGGCCGGAGCCGGTGAGGACGATCAGCATGAAGGCGGCGATGCCGCAGCACAGCCCGGACAGCAGGTACAGCAGCAGCCGCTGCCGCTTGACGTCGATGCCGGCCAGCCGGGCGGCCTCGGCGTTCCCGCCGACGGCCACGGTGCGGCGGCCGAAGGTGGTGCGGCCCAGCAGCAGCCAGCCGGCCAGGGTGACGGCCGCGAAGACCAGCACCAGCGGGGGCACGCCCAGCACGTAGGCGTCGCGCATGCCCAGTTCCAGCACGGCGTCGACCTCGATGACCTGGGTCTTGCCGTCGCTGATCTGCAGGGCCAGGCCGCGGGCGGAGGCGAGCATGGCCAGGGTGGCGATGAAGGGGACCATCGGCCCGTAGGCGATGAGCAGGCCGTTGACCAGCCCGCAGCCGAGCCCCACCAGCAGCGCGCACAGCAGCATCCCGCCCAGTCCGAACTCCTGGGTGGCGACCGTGGTGGCCCACACCGAGGCCAGCGCGACGATCGCGCCGACGGACAGGTCGATGCCGCCCCCGATGATCACGAAGGTGACGCCGACGGTGACGACGCCGATGACGGACGCCTGGGTGAGGATGAGCTGGAGGTTGCCCGCGCTCAGGAACTGCTCGGGCGCGGTGACGGCCCCGACGGCCACCAGCACGGCCAGGACGCCGAGCAGGGACAGGTGGTGCAGGTCCACGGGCACGGCCCGGCTCCCCCTCCCGCGGGGCGGGGACGCGGGGGCGTTCTTCTCCTCGGTGGGCTTCCCGGTGGGCGCGGCGCTCAGCACGGCGTGCTCCCTTCCATGACGAGGTCGAGGACCCGGTGCTCGTCGAGCTCCCGGGCGGGGGCGGTGTGGACGACGCGGCCCTCGCGCAGCACCAGCACCCGGTCCGCCAGGCCGAGGACCTCGGGCACCTCGCTGGAGACCAGCAGGACGGCCCGGCCCGCGTCGGCCAGCCGGCGGATCAGCGCGTACAGCTCCGCGCGGGCGCCGACGTCGACGCCGCGGGTGGGTTCGTCCAGCAGCAGGACCCGGCAGTCGCGCAGCAGCCAGCGCGCCAGGACGGCCTTCTGCTGGTTGCCGCCGGAGAGGGTGCGCACCGGGCGGTCGGGGTCGTCGGGGCGCATCGACAGCTCGCGGACGGCCGCGTGGGCGGTGGCGCGCTCGCGCGAGCGGTCCAGCCAGCCGCCGCGGGAGAAGCGGGGCAGCGTGGACAGCGTCACGTTGCGGGTGATGGATTCGAGCATCAGCAGGGCCTGGGCCTTGCGTTCCTCGGGGGCGAGCCCGAGTCCGGCGCGCACCGCGGCGGTGACGCTGCCGGGGCGCAGGGGTCGGCCGTCGACCAGGACCCGGCCCGCGCTGGGGCGGCGGGCGCCGTAGATCGTCTCCAGGATCTCCGAGCGGCCGGAGCCGACCAGTCCGGCCAGTCCCACGATCTCGCCGGGGCGCACCTGGAGGTCCAGCGGCGCGAACTCCCCCTGGCGGGCGAGCCCCTCGACCCGCAGCACGGGCTCGGCGTCCGGCGGGCGGACCGGGCGGTCGGGGAAGGCGTACTCCACGTCGCGGCCGGTCATCAGGGCGACGACGTCGCGTGTGGGGGTGGTGCGGGCGGGCAGTCCGCGGGCGGCGGTGCGGCCGTCCTTCAGCACGGTGACGCGGTCGCCGATGCGGCGGATCTCCTCCAGCCGGTGGGAGATGTAGAGGACGGCCACGCCCTCGGCGGTGAGGGAGGCGACGATCCGGAAGAGGTTGTCGACCTCGTCGGGGCCGAGCGCGGCGGACGGCTCGTCCATGACGATCAGGCGTGCCCGGTGGGACAGGGCGCGGGCCATGGAGACGACCTGCTGCCCGGCCGCCGGCAGGGAGCCGACGGGGGTGTTCGGGTCGATCTCGGCGTGGCCGAGCCGGGCCAGGAGGGCGGCGGTGCGGGCGCGGGCCTCGCGGGCCCGCACGAAGCCGCCGGTGGCGACCTCGTGTCCGAGGAAGACGTTCTCGGCCACCGACAGGTGTTCCACCAGGTCCAGTTCCTGGTAGATGGTGGCGATGCCCAGGCGCATGGCGGCGGTGGGCGACTTCGGTCGGACCGTCTCCCCCAGCCAGGTGATCTCTCCTTCGTCGGGTTGGTGGGCCCCGGCGATCACCTTGATCAGGGTGGACTTCCCGGCGCCGTTCTGGCCCAGCAGGCAGTGCACCTCTCCGGGCGCGATGTCGAGGTCGACGCCGTCGAGGGCGCGGACGCCGGGGAAGGACTTGGTGATGCCGGACAGGACGAGGAGGGGGGCGGGGGCCGGCTGGTCGTGCTCTGGTGCCATGGCGGACTCCTGGAGGCACCCCATGCCGTTCGGGCCATGGGGAGGGTGCGGCCGGTGGGCAGGGCGAAGCAGGGCGGGTCGGGGCAGGTCGGGACTCGGTGCGGGTCGCGGAGGTGGTGCGGCTCGTACTGCGCGTGGTGCGGGGCGCGGACGTGCGTCCGGTGGTGCGGCACGGGGACGCCGCCGTGGTGGTGCGGCTCGATGCGGTTGTGGTGCGGTCGTGGCGCGGTGCGGATGGTGCCGTGCCCGGCCGTCAGGCCGGGGAGAACAGGTGGTCGCTGATGAGCCGGGCCGCGCCGATGACTCCGGCGACGGGTCCCAGCTCGCCGAGCACGATGGGGAGGTTTCCGGTGGCCAGGGGCAGGGACTGGCGGTAGACCTGGGTGCGGATGCTGGCGAGCAGGGTGTGGCCGAGGCCGGTGACACCGCCGCCGATCACCACCAGGCCGGGGTTGAAGAAGCTGACCAGGCCGGCGATGACCTGGCCTATGCGGTTGCCGCCGACGCGGATGAGGTCGAGGGACGCGGTGTCCCCCGCCGACGCGGCGGCCGCCACGTCGGCGGCCGTCAGCCGTCCGGCGGCCTCCAGCCGGGAGGCGAGTTCGGGCGATCGGCCGTCCCGGGCGGCCTCCTCGGCGTCACGGGCGAGCGCCGCGCCGCCGAAGTACGCCTCCAGGCAGCCGCGGTTGCCGCAGGCGCACTGGCGGCCCTGCGAACCGTGTTCCACCTGGATGTGTCCGATGTCGCCGGCGCTGCCCGTCGCGCCGCGGTAGACCTCGCCTCCCGCGACGATGCCGCAGCCGACGCCGGTGCCGATCTTGACGCAGAGGAAGTCCTGCACGGACCGGGCCACGCCCGCGTGCTGCTCCCCCAGCGCCATGAGGTTCACGTCGTTGTCGACCATGACCGGGCAGCCCAGTTCCTGACTGAGCGCCTCGCGGACGGGGAAGCCGTCCCAGCCGGGCATGATCGGCGGTGCCACGGGGACGCCCTCGGGGAAGCGGACCGGTCCCGGTACGCCGATGCCGGCGCCGTCGAAGCCCTCGGCCACTCCCGTGGCGCGGAGCTTGGCCGCCATGGAGAGGACCTGTTCGAAGACGGCGACCGGCCCTTCCCGCACGTCCATGGGCTGGTTGAGGTGGCCGAGGACCTCCAACTCGGCGTTGGTGACGGCCACGTCGACCGAGGTGGCGCCGATGTCGATGCCGAGGAAGCGCAGCCCCGGCGCGAGCCGGATGTTGTGGGACCGGCGTCCGCCGCGCGAGGCGGCGAGTCCGTCGGCCACCACGAGTCCGGTCTCCAGCAGGCGGTCTATCTCCACCGCCAGCTTGGAGCGGGAGAGGTCGACCAGGTCGCCCAGTTGGGCGCGGGAGTTGGGGCCTCCGTCGCGCAGCAGGCGGAGGAGTCGGGCCTGGTGCGCGTTCGCGGGTCGAGCCGTCATCCGTCTCACGCCGCCCTCCCTCCCCGTCCTCACGCGTGGGAATGCCAGTCGGTTCGGCCCCGGCGAACTCCTGTGGTCTCGCCGGGCTTTCACGGGGGAACATAGCAGCGGCTGTCGGGGCTGGGAAGAAGTTGCGCAGGGAATGGCGCACACTTTTTCCGGACTCAGGACAAAGATGGGTTCCACGGCCTCCGGGACCGGCGCGTCCCGCTCCGGGGCGGCTACCGTAGGGCCGTGATCGATGCCGACGACGTCCGCCGTATCGCGCTCTCCCTCCCCGAGACCGTCGAGAAGGAGGCGTGGAGCATGCCCACCTTCCGTGTGGCGGGGAGGATGTACCTCACCGTTCCCGACGACGAGACCTCCATCGCGGTGCGCTGCCCCCGGCACGAGCGGGAGGAGCTGATCGCGGCCGAGCCGGAGAAGTTCTGGGTGCCCCGCCACGAGGCGAGTTCCGCCTGGGTGCGGGTGCGGCTGGCCGCCCTGGAGGACTTGGCGGAGCTGCGCGACATCGTCGTCGACTCCTGGCGGCAGGCCGCGCCCGAGCGTCTCACCGAGGCGTTCCCCGAGCTGGTGCCGGGAGCGGGGGCCGCCGGCCCCCGGTGAGCCCTCCCGGCCGGCCGGACGAGCGCACGGTGGTGCCCGGACGCNNNNCGGCGTCCGGGCACCACCGTGCGCTCGCGCCGCGCGCGGGCGTCCCGCGCGCGGCGCCTCAGGAGCGCGAGGTGGTCCGCGGGGACCGGGACTCGGGCCCGGCGGGCGCGGGGATCGTGCCCGCCACGGCGGCGCTGTCGGAGGCGGGCGGGTCTTCGAGCAACCTCTTCTCCAGCGCGGCCCGTTCGGCGTCCGAGGGGTCGCTGCCGAGGGAGTCGATCAGGGCGTCGCGTGCCGCGCCGCCCTCGGGCCGCACCAGTCCGACGAGGACGTACAGCGCCAGCGAGGTGAGCACCGGCAGGCCGACGTTCGCGGTCTGGGAGGCGTCCTCCACACCCCAGTAGAGGTACGCCCACACCGCGAGCCCGCCGGCCCAGGAGGTGAGCGCCGCGAGCGGTCCGTGGCGCCGGAACCAGGGCAGCAGGCCGAGCATCAGCGGGATGGAGATCGGGCCCATGGTGGCGGCGACGACGCTCACCACGACCGTCATGATGAAGCCGTCCGGGTCGGCGAAGAGCGCGAAGGCCATGCTGACCGCGACGAAGGCGACCGTGGTGATCCGCGCGAACATCAGCTGGCCCGCCTGTGTCAGACGCCGTACGCGCGGGACGAGCACCGGGGCGAGGTCGCGGGTGATGACGGCGGTGATGACGTTGGAGTCGGAGGCGACCATGGCCATGGTGTGCGAGAAGAACCCGGCCAGGAGCAGTCCGATGACGCCCGCGGGCAGGAGTTCCTGCGCGAGCCTGATGTAGGACTCCTCGCCGTTCTCGATGCCGGGGACGACGAGCGGGGCGGCGATCATCGGCACGAAGAGGATGAACGGCCACACGATCCACAGGAAGCTGGAGAGCAGCGCGGACTTCTTCGCCCGGGAGCCGGACGGCGCGGCCATGTACCGCTGGGCCAGGTTCCACATGCCGCCGTTGTACTCGAAGGTCTTCACCAGCAGGAACGCCATGATCAGTCCGCTGGTGACGGGACCGGCGACCGGGTCGCCGTGGCCGTCCGGCAGATCGCCCCACATCGTCCAGAGCGTGGCCACGCCGTCCAGGTGCGCGAAGAGCGCGAAGAGCATCGCGAAGCCGGCGACGCCCTGGATGACGAACTGTCCGAAGTCGGTGAGAACGTCGGCCCACAGGCCGCCGAAGGCCATGTAGAACATGGTGCAGATGCCGGTCAGGGTGATGCCCCACACCAGCGGGATGTCGGCGAAGCCCTGGAGCAGCAGGGCGATGGCGACCCACTTGGCGGCGATGTCGACGACCTTCAGGATCGCTCCGCTGTAGGCGAGGACCTGCTGGGTGGGCAGGTTGTAGCGGATGGCGAGGTAGGCGAGCGGCGAGTTGACGCCGTGTCTGGCGCGCAGTCGGTTCCAGCGGGCGGCGAAGAGGAAGGCGCCGATCCCGATGCCCAGTCCGATGGTGAGCGGCCACCAGAAGTAGACGGTGACGCCGTGGTCGTACGCGACCGCCGCGAAGGTCACGAACATGATCGCGCTGTAGCCGGACATGTGGTGCGAGATCCCGGAGAGCCACCACGGTATGCGGCCACGGGCCGTGAAGAAGTCGGCGACGGTGTGGATGCGTTTCCTCGACCAGAGGCCGATGCCCACCATCACGAAGAAGTAGGCACCCAGCACGATCCAGTCCAGCGTGGCCATAACAGCTCCCTGGTTTCACGTATGTGAACTACTGCCAGGTTCATGAACGAGTGCCGTCACAGTAGAAGCGCTCCCAGGGGGCGTCAATACGCATGAAAGGGCAATCTCGTGAAGGGAGTAGACGGCATGTCCGGGCAGCGCGTTCATCTCCGTGAACCGGAGGTGCCTGGAGGACGGTAGGAGCCGGCGGGCGGGGCGTCAACGGGGACGACGGCGGGACGCCCCCGGCGGGCCGGGGACGTCCCGTGCTCACGGACGGCGGAGGGCCGGCAGCCCTCACAGGGCCCTCACGGGGCGCTTCCGGCCTCCTCCGCCTCGACGCCCTCCGCCAGCAGGGCGTGCCCCCGCTCGACGAGGGCCGCCAGTTCCTCGACGTGCTCGGCGGCCGGCTCGCTCAGCGGGGGCCGCACGCCGCCCACGTCCAGACCGCGCAGCCGCACCCCGGCCTTGACGAGCGAGACCGCGTACCCGCGCCCCTTGTTCCGCAACTCCACCAGGGGGCGGTAGAACCCGTCGAGGAGGCGGTGCACCGTCGCGTCGTCGCCCTCGACGAGGGCCCGGCGGAAGGCGACGGCGATCTCCGGGGCGAAGCAGAAGACGGCGGAGGAGTAGAGCGTGACCCCGATGCCCCGGTAGGCCAGGCCGGTGAGTTCGGCGGTCGGCAGCCCGTTGAAGTACAGGAAGTCCCCGTCGGGTTCCGCGGTGCGCACGGCGCTGACGATCCGCTGCATCAGGTCGAGGTCGCCCAGGCCGTCCTTCAGACCGACGATCCTGGGGTGGCGGGCGAGTTCGACCACGGTCTCGGGGGCGAAGACGGCGTTGTCCCGCTGGTAGACGACGATGTCCAGCTCGGCCGCGTCGGCGAGGGCGGTGTAGTGGTCCCGCAGCCCCGCCTGGTCGGGCACGACCAGATAGGGGGGCATGGCGAGCAGTCCGTCGGCGCCCTCCTCCCGGGCGGCGCGGGCGTACTGGACGGCGAGGGCGGTGCCGTAGCCCGCGCCCGCGATCACCGGCACCCGTCCCGCGGCCTCCGCCACCGCGGCGGAGACGCACGCGCGGAACTCGTCGAGCGTCAGGGCGTGGAACTCGCCGGTGCCGCAGCACGCGAAGACGGCGGCGGCACCGGCGTCGATGCCCCGTCGCACGTGCGCGCGGAACACGTCGGTGGCGAGAGCACCGTCCGGCCCGTACGCGGTGACGGGGAAGAAGAGCAGGCCATCGAGGCGGCTGGCGAGGGGGGCTGGGGACACGGCACTCCCTGGGCGTGTGGCACGGCAGATGACGTGCATATTGATGACCATTGTTTATATTTATGAACAGCGCCACGGTAGGCCGGCGATCCGGGGCGGTCAAGGAGAGCGTCTGCGAAATCCCCTCCAACAGCCATGAAAGGACGACGACAGGTCATCGCGCCCGACACTTGACGGTAGGCCGAGGACTCCTTAGCGTGCTCACGAATGTGAATGCTGTCCACGCTTGCGGAGCGACATGAGGATGTGTCGCACCGCGCGCGTCGCCCTCTTCCCGTACCGAGGAGAACGCCCATGCCCTCCCCCCGCACCGTCCTGCTCACCGGCGCCGCGGGCGGCCTCGGCACCCTGATGCGGGGGCTGTTGCCCTCCTACGGTTACACCCTCAGGCTCCTCGACGTCGCCCCCGTCGAACCGCTGCCCGACGCGGACGGCCGGGAGCACGCCGAGGAGACGATCACCGCCGACCTCGCGGACCGCGCCGCGCTGCGCGAGGCCGTGCGGGGCGTGGACGCCGTCGTCCACCTGGCCGGGATCTCGCTCGAAGCGCCCTTCGAGAAGATCCTGCGGGCCAACATCGAGGGCACGTACAACCTCTACGAGGCGGTCCGCGAGGAGGGCGTCCGGCGCGTCGTCTTCGCCTCCAGCAACCACGCCATCGGCTACACCCCGCGCCCCCGCGAGGGGGACCCGCTGATCCCCGTCGACACCCCGCGCCGTCCCGACACCTTCTACGGCCTGTCCAAGTCGTTCGGCGAGGACCTGGCCCAGCTCTACTGGGACCGGCACGGCATCGAGACCGTCTCCGTCCGCATCGGCTCCTGCTTCCCCGAGCCCACGACGGTGCGGATGCTCTCGGTCTGGATGAGCCCGGCCGACGGCGCCCGTCTCTTCCACGCCGCCCTGACCGCCGAGGGGGTCGGCCACACCGTCGTCTACGGCTCCTCCGCCAACACCCGGCTGTGGTGGGACCTCTCCTCGGCGCGGGCCCTGGGGTACGAGCCCCAGGACGACTCCGAGCCGTACGCCGAGAAGCTCGTCGCCGAACAGGGCGACCTCGACCCGGACAACCCCGATCACGCCTGCGTGGGAGGGCATTTCACCACCAACCCGCCGATCTGGCCGCACTGAGCGGCACGGGGTCGGCGGGGCCGACCGGTCCGTCGGGGCCGTGGACGCGCGACGGCGGGCGGGTGACCGCCGCCGCGCGCGGGTCAGGAGGCCGTCACGGGGGTCGCCGCCAGGGCCGTGGGGCAGACCACGGGGGTGCCGTGGACGGGGTCGGTGAGGATGGTGCTCTCCACCCCGTACAGGGTGCGCACCAGATCGGGGGTCATGACGTCCGCGGGGGCGCCCTGCGCGACGATCCGACCGTCCAGCAGCGCCAGCATGTGGTCGGCGTAGCGGCAGGCCGTGGTCAGGTCGTGGAGGACGAGCACGACCGTGCGCCCCTTGGCGGCCAGCCCGCGGATCATCTCCAGGACCTCCAACTGGTGGCCGATGTCGAGGGCGGAGGTGGGCTCGTCCAGCATCAGGATCTCGGTGTCCTGCGCCACCGCCATCGCGATCCAGGCGCGCTGCCGCTGGCCGCCGGAGAGCGTCTCCAACCGCCGGTCCGCCAACTCCCTCAGGTCCGCGGCGTCCAGGGCCGCCTCCACCGCCTCGGCGTCGGCCCTCGACCACTGGCGCAGCAGTCCCTGGTGCGGTTGGCGGCCGTAGCGCACCAGGTCGCGCACCGTCAGGCCGTCCGGTGCCGTGGCCGACTGCGGCAGCAGGCCGATCGTGCGGGCCACCTCCCGCGTGGAGATCGAGGCGAGCTCCCGGCCGTCCAGCAGCACCGCTCCCTCGCGCGGCGCGAGGAGCCGGGCGAGCCCGCTGAGCAGCGTCGACTTGCCGCAACCGTTGGGGCCGACGATCGCGGTGACCCGGTGCGGCGGCAGCTCGACGTCCAACTCCCGCACGATCGGGGTGCGTCCGTGGGCGAGCGTGAGGGACGTGGTCTCCAGCCGGCGGGCCTCGGTCGCGGGGTTCACGGGGTTCACGGCGTTCTCCTCGTGCGGGTGGTGAGCAGCAGCCACAGCAGGTACGGGCCGCCGACGACGGCGGTGACCAGACCCACGGGAATCTCCAGCGGAGCCATCACGGTCCTGCCGATCAGGTCGGCCGGCAGGGTGAAGACGGCTCCGGCGAGCGCCGAGGTCACCACGGGGACGGGTCCGGGCCCGGTCAGGCGCCGGGCGGCCTCGGGCGCGGCCAGGGCGATCATGCCGAGCGGGCCGGCGACGGCCACGGCCAGTCCGGCGCAGACGACGGAGGTGAGCAGCACCGCCACGCGCAGGGGCCGCACCCGCACCCCCAGTCCGGTGGCGACGGAGTCGGAGAAGCGCAGCACGTTCAGCCGGCGCCCCAGGACCACCGCGAGCGGCAGGCAGACCAGCAGCCCCGCCTCCAGCACCGTGACCGCCGTCTGGGAGCGGCTGTTGAGGGTGCCGACGGTCCAGGCGAACGCGGCGTTCGCCGCGTCGACCTCCGCCCGGGACAGGATCAGGTTCGTCACCGCCCCGAAGACCGCGCCGACCCCCAGCCCCACGACGAGGAACCGGTAGCCGCGCTGCCCGGCTCCCCCGCTGAGGGCGAGGGTGAGCACGGCGGCCGTGGCGGCGCCGGTCAGGGCCGTCGCCGACGGCAGCAGGCTCGTGGCGGAGGAGACGATGCCGGCGACGGCGAACGCGGTCGCGCCGTTGTTCAACCCCACGGTGTCCGGGGTGGCCAGCCGGTTCCCCGAGAGCGTCTGCATCAGGCAGCCGGCCGCCCCCAGGGCCGCGCCGACCGCGATCCCGGCCTCGACCCGGGGCATGCGCAGCTCCTCCACGACCAGCAGGTCGCGCGGACTGCCGCTGCCCGACAGCGCCGCGCGCAGGGCGTCGAGCGGGGCCACGGCGATGTCGCCGACGGACAGGCACACCGCGGCCACCGCGACCAGGAGCAGCACGAGCGAGACGCCGGCGAGCAGCGGTCTGAGGGGCACGAGGACGGAGAGGCCGCCCGCGGCCAGCCGGAACGTGCCCGGCGGTGCGGCGGGCACGGACGGCGCGACCGTGTCCCGCGGCGGGCGCGGGCGCGGGACGGACGCCCCGACGGGCGTCGCTGCGGGGGTCTTCGACGGCGTCTTCACAGCGCGGGCAACCTCGACGAGCGGACGACGGCGACCAGGACCGGTGCGCCGAACAGCGCGGTCATCACGCCCAACGGCATCTCGTACGGGCGGACGACCAGCCGCGAGACGACATCGGCGAGCAGGACCACGGCCGGACCCAGCAGCACCGACACGGCCAGCAGCCGCCTCAGGTCCGGACCGACCAGCGCCCGGGCCACGAAGGGCACCACCAGACCGACGAAGGCGACGGGGCCCGCGACGGCGGTGGCTCCGCCGACCAGCAGGGCGACGGAGGTGACGGCCGCCGCGCGCACCCGGCGCGGGCGGTGGCCGAGCCCGGTGGCCACGTCGTCCCCGAGGGTGAGCGCGGACAGGGCGGGGCTCACGGCGACGGCCACGGCCAGGCCGAGCAGCAGGACGGGGAGCACGGCGAGGAGGTCGCCGGTGTCGCGTCCGGCGACCGAGCCCACGGTCCAGAACCGTATGTCGTCCGCGGCCCGTTGGTTGACCAGGAGGAGCACGGAGGAGGCCGCGCCCATCAGTCCGCTGAACGCCGCGCCGGCCAGGACCAGTCGGACCGGATCGTCGCCCGCTCCGCGCAACCGGGCGGCGCCCAGGGCGAGCAGGCAGCCGACCGCGGCGCCGAGCACGGCGACGTACGGGCCCACGGTCGCGGCGCTCGCGCCGAGCACGATCGCGAGGACGACGGCGAAGGACGCTCCGGCGCTCACTCCGAGCAGCCCGGGCTCGGCCAGCGGGTTGCGGGAGGTGGCCTGGAGGACGGCTCCGGCGGCCCCGAGGGCGACCCCGACCGCGATGGCCACGGCGGTGCGCGGCAGCCGCAACTCCAGCACGGTGAAGCGGGCGTCCGCGTCACCACCGCCGAGGAGCACGGCGGCGGCCCGGCCGGGCCCGACGTCACCGGCCCCGACGAGCAGTCCGGCCACCGCGACGACCAGCAGCACGCCGGCCGACGGCAGCAGGCCGCGCAGCAGAATCTTACGGAGCGTCACACCACACCTTCTTGATGGCCGATACAAAGGTTAGGTTAGCCTACGCTCATCAAACGGCATCATCCCCGTACAGGAGGCGCACCATGCCCCGCTCCCCCCTGCCCAGAATCAGCCGGATCCTCCCGGCCGTCACGGCTTCCGCGCTGGTCATGGGCCTGAGCGCATGCGGAGGCTCCGACTCCGCCAATGCCGACGAGAGCGAGGCGCAGCAGTCCACCCGCTCGGTGGAGACCGCCTACGGCACGGTGAAGGTCCCGTCCGACCCGAAGCGCGTCATCACTCTCGGTGACACCTCTCTGGACACCGCCCTGTACCTCGGCGTCGAACCGGTCGGCACGAGCAGCGCCCGCGGCGCGGAGACCGCCCCCGGCTACCTGGGCGAGAAGGCGGAGTCGATCCCGCTGGTCGCCACGGTGCAGGAGCCCAACATCGAGGCGATCCTCAAGGCCGAGCCCGACCTGATCCTCGCCTCGCCGAGGATGGAGAAGTCCCAGTACGAGGCCCTCAAGGCCGTGGCTCCCACCGTCGTCCCGAAGAACGAGAGCTGGAGCCGGCCGGCGGAGACCTACGCCGAGGCCCTGGGCGAGAAGGAGACGTTCGACAAGAAGTTCGACGCCCTGCTGGAGCGCGCGGCCGACGCCGCCGGCGGGAACGACCCGGGCACGGCCGTGGTGGTCCGCTGGATGCCCGCCGGTCCCATGGTGATGAACGCCGGCAACATGCCCAGCAGCCTGCTGAAGGAGGCGGGGGCCACGCTCATGCCGATAGCCGAGGAGCTGAAGGCGCCTCACTCCGACGCGCTCTCCCTGGAGAACCTCGACAAGATCGACGCCGACCACGTCTTCGTCGCCACCCTCAACGCCGAGGGCGAGAAGGCCCTGGAGTCGGCGGAGAAGCAGGAGTCGTTCACCCGGCTGAAGGCCGTGAGGAACGACGAGGTCAGCGGCGTCGACGGCCAGGTGTGGAGCAGCAGCGCGGGCCTGTACGCGATGGAGAAGGTCGTCGAGGACATCGAGGCCGCGTACGCCGAGTGAGCCCGGTGGTCGTGCCCGGCACCCGGGGCGCCGGGCACGACCGGACCGGACGGCCGTCGTCGGTCTCAGTGGCCGCGGTCGATCCACTCCTGCAGATGCGGGGCCTCGGCGCCGATGGTGGTGGACTCCCCGTGTCCGGTGCGCACCACCGTCTCCGGCGGCAGGGTCAACAGCCTGTCCCGGATGGAGTCGATGATGGTCGGGAAGTCGGAGAACGACCGCCCGGTCGCGCCGGGGCCGCCGGCGAAGAGGGTGTCGCCGGTGAACACCGTGCCCAGCGCCGGGGCGTGCAGGCACACCGCGCCGGGGGCGTGACCGGGGGTGTGCACCACGGTCAGCTCGGTGCCGGCCACGGTGATCGTCTGCCCGTCGGACAGTTCCCCGTCCGGCGCCCGGTCGGGGTGGGTCAGCTCCCACAGCGGCCGGTCGTCCGGGTGGAGCAGGATCGGCGCGCCGGTGGCGTCGGCCAGGGCGGGGGCGGCGTCGATGTGGTCGTTGTGGGCGTGGGTGCACACGATCGCGACCACCCGCCGTCCGGCGAGGGCCCGTTCGATGGCGGCGGCGTCGTGGGCGGCGTCGACGACGATCGCCTCGGTGTCGTCGCCGACGATCCAGACGTTGTTGTCCACCTCCCAGGTGCCGCCGTCCAGGGTGAAGGTGCCCGAGGTGGTCAGGTGGTCGATCCGGGCGGCCATCAGAACGTCACCACCGAGCGCAGCACGTCGCCGGCGTTCATCCGCGCGAACGCCTCCTCCACGCCGTCCAGGGCGATGGTCTCGGTGACGAAGGCCTCCAGGTCCAGCCGGCCCTGCAGATACAGGTCGACGAGCATCGGGAAGTCGCGGGACGGCAGGCAGTCGCCGTACCAGCTCGACTTCAGGGCGCCGCCGCGGCCGAAGACGTCCAGCAGCGGCAGCTCCAGCTTCATCTCCGGGGTGGGCACCCCCACCAGGACCACGGTGCCGGCCAGGTCGCGGGCGTAGAACGCCTGCCGGTAGGTCTCCGGCACCCCCACCGCGTCGACGACCACGTCCGCGCCGTGTCCGCCGGTCAGCTCCCGCACCGCCTCCACCGGGTCGTTCTCGCGGGAGTTGACGGTGTGGGTGGCGCCCAGCCTCCGGGCGATCTCCAGCTTGCGGTCGTCGATGTCGACGGCGATGATCCGCGCGGCGCCGGCCAGGCGCGCGCCCATCACCGCCGCCCCGCCCACGCCGCCGCAGCCGATCACCGCCACGCTGTCGCCGCGCTGCACGTTCCCGGTGTTCAGCGCGGCGCCGAGGCCGGCCATCACCCCGCAGCCCAGCAGCCCGGCCACCGCCGCCGACGCGGACGGGTCGACCCTGGTGCACTGCCCGGCCGCCACCAGGGTCTTGTCCGCGAACGCGCCGATGCCCAGGGCGGCGGTCAGCTCGGTGCCGTCCTCCAGCGTCATCTTCCGGCGGGCGTTGTGGGTGTTGAAGCAGTACCACGGCCGGCCGCGCCGGCAGGCGCGGCACTGGCCGCACACCGCGCGCCAGTTGAGGATCACGAAGTCGCCGGGCGCCACCTCGTCCACGCCCTCGCCGACCGCCTCCACCACGCCCGCGGCCTCGTGGCCGAGCAGGAACGGGAAGTCGTCGGAGATGCCGCCCTGCCGGTAGTGGTAGTCGGTGTGGCACACCCCGCAGGCCTGGATCTTCACCACCGCCTCTCCCGGCCCGGGATCCGGCACCACGATCGTCTCCACGGTGACCGGTTGGTTCTTGCCCCGGGCGACGACCGCCCGCACCTTCTGCGACATTCCTGTGCGCCCTCTCTCGTTCACTCGCTCGATCGGCCGGTCACCGGACCGCCGCCTCCCGGCGGTCCGACCGTTCCGTCCCACCAAGACCTACCGGTGACCCGGGGAACATCCAAGCACGCGTGGTGTCGTCGGACGGTTCTCGCTCCCGGGCGGGTCCGTCGGCCGGCGGTCGCGCACGGAAGCGTCAGAGTCCGAAGTCGAAGCCCTCCGTGATGTAGGCGCACTCCGTGTAGAGGTAGCCGTGGTCGAGCTCGACCGTGTCGGTGGCGGGGGACGCGCCGGAGCCGCCCATGGGCTTGTGGAGGAAGTACGTGGTACCGGCGGGCAGGTGGAGGGTCCGCTGCGGGTAGCTCTTGCCGCTGTCCTTGCACGCCCGGGAACTCGCCGACAGGGCGTCGGAGTACCGTGAGCAGTCGCCGCACGCCTTGAGCGTGAAGCTGCCGGTGACGGGGCCCGTGTAGAGGATCCTGACCTCCTCGGGGCTGTCGTTCATGACCGTGACGGGAATGCTCCCGCCGGAGGCCGTCGTCGGCAGCCGCTTGCCCGCCTCGGGGATCTCCTGGGCGATCTCCGCCGCTATGACGATCTTCTGGGCGCGTGCCCGGTTCCCGTCCTTCTTCTCCGTGTCGAGGAAGTCGTTCAGCGTCTCGATCGCCTCGCCGAAGCGGCCGTCCTCGTACCGGTCCACGCCGCAGGGGTAGACGCCCGACCGCGCCCTCTTCTCGGCCCGGTCCGCGCTCTTGTCCAGGGCGTCGGCCAGTCCCGCCTTCTCCCCCGGCAGGCCCGCGATGTCGGTGCCCAGGGCGCGCAGCCGCTCGACGGCCGAGCAGGGGTCGTCGCCCTTCAGCCCCTCGGCGGCCTCGTCGATCGCGGCGTCGACGGTCGGTTCGACCTTCCGGGCCTGCGGGGAGTCGGGGAAGGTGGTCAGGAGTTCGCCGAACCTCTCCCAGGCGCCGTCGTTCCCGCCGTCGAGTTCCTCCGCGCCGCACTCGTAGAGCGAGGTGGCGAGCCGGTCGTCGGGCCAGTCGGCCGGCACGCCGAGGTTCTTCCCGCCCATGGTGCGGGGGACCGTGCGCAGGTGCTCCAGCGGAGCGATCGCGGCGCAGTACTCCTTCCGCTCGTACGGAGCGCCGACCGTCTCGTAGTAGACGCCCAGCCGGTCGGGGACGCGTTCGGCCGCCCTGGAGTCCGGGTGGTCGGCGCGGAGGTCGCGGTAGACGGCCAGCGCCTCGCGGTAGTCGGGCTCGGCCGTGGCGAACGGCTCGTTCCCGGCGGTCCGGACGAGGCGGTCGGCCCGGTCGAGGCGGTCCAGGAGCATCCGTTCCACGGCCTCGTCCTGCGCCCCCGCGTACACGACGACGCCTCCGGCCGGTACGGCGAGGAGCACCAGGCCGAGCAGGACGGCGACGGGCGAGCGCGGCGGCCAGGACAGCGGCGTGCGCAGACCGCGGACCGCGCCGTGGACGGCCGCCACCCCCAGGACGACGAGGTGGGCGACGAGGAGGCCGCCGGGGACGCCGTCCGGGTCGGCGGGCAGGGCGACCAGCAGCAGGACGCCGGTCACGGTCCAGCACCCGGCCATCGCGGCCCAGCGGCGTATCAGCGCGTAACCGAGCCCGAGACCACCGAGGTTGAGCAGCGCCACCGCGACGGCCCGCAGCGGATCCGCCGGTGCGGGAGGCGGGGAAGGCGGTGGCGGCGGCTGCGAGGGTGGCGGTGGCACCACGAATCCGGTGTTTCCGCCCTGCTGTCCCCAGGACATCGCGACTCCCCCCGTCGTCGGAGCGTGTGACCACGCAGTACCGGAGTGTAACGGCGGGTGCCCGTGGACCGACAGCCGCACGGGACGATCCGGGGACTTCTCGGGCGCTCCGCACCCTCCGCCGCGCACGGCCACCGCGGGCCCGGACCCCGTGGACGCGGGCCGCGGTTCGCCCGAGGCCGCCTCAGCGCAGCAGCAGTTGCAGCCCGCCGAGGGTCGTCGCCGCGATCACCAGGCGGTCGAAGAGCCGCTGGTCGATCCGGGCGACGACCGCCCGGCCGACGAACGCCCCGGCCACCACCAGGGCGGCCAGCATCGCGTCCAGCCGCAGCGATTCGGCGTTGATCAGGTCGAGGCCGACCATGAACGGCACCTTGAAGGCGTTGACGACCAGGAAGAACCAGGCGGAGGTGCCGAGGAAACCCAGCTTCCGGAAACCGGCGGAGAGCAGGTAGAGCGACATGACCGGTCCGCCCGCGTTGGCGACCATGGTCGTGAAGCCGCCCAGCACCCCGTAGGAGCGCACCGCGTGCCGTCCGATCCGCCTCCCCGGTCCCGAGGTCCGGGAGGACGACCGGTCCCGCTCGTCCCGCCGCCCTTCGCCATCGGCGGCATCGGTGTCGTCGGTGTCGTCGGTGGCATCGGCGGCGTCGGCGGCGCGGCGCCGCCACAGGGTCACGGCGACCATGAGGAGCAGGATCGCTCCGATCGACCGTCGGATCAGCGCGTCGTCGGCCCACGCCACGAACACGGTGCCGGCGAGGACCCCGACGGCCACCGCGGGGAACATCCGCAGCAGCGTCGGCCAGTGCGCGTGCCGCCGGTAGGCGATCACGGCGATCACGTCCCCCACCAGCAGCAGGGGCAGCAGGACGCCGGTGGACTCCCGTGCCGGAAGCACCGCCGCGAAGACCGCGAGGCTGACCGTGTTGGCCCCGTTGACCGCCGTCTTGGAGAAGCCGACGAGCGCCGCGGCGGCCGCCAGCGCCATGAAGCCCTGGATGTCGATGTCCATGTCGGGGGTCGATGCTATGCCCGGGGCGGCGGTCGGCACGTCGGGGCCCGCACGGCACGGCGCACGTCGGGGCCCGCTCCTCCGCCGCGTCAGGGCGCCAGGATGTCCAACTCCCGGAGGGCGCCCACCGTGATCTCGCGGGTCAGTTCCTCGGCCCGGGCGGCGTCGCCCTCCCGTACCGCTTCCGCGACCTGCACGTGGAGGGTGACGGCCGCCGGGTCGGGGTCCTCGAACATGATCCGGTGGTGGGTGCGACCGGCCAGCACCTCGGCGACGAGGTCGCCCAGGTGCGCGAACATCTCGTTCCCCGAGGCGTTCAGGACGACCCGGTGGAAGGCGATGTCGTGCACCAGGTATCCCTCCAACTGCCCGCCGCGCGAGGTGGCGACCATGCCGAGGGCGCACTCGGTGAGTTCCGCGCACTGTGCGGGAGTGGCGTTGCGCGCGGCCAGTCCCGCGGCGACGGGCTCGACCGCCGAGCGCAGCACGGTCAGGGAGCGCAGTTGGCGGGGACGGTCGGCGCCGGCCAGACGCCACCGGATGACCTGCGGGTCGTAGACGTTCCACTCCGTGGTGGGACGTACGGTCACGCCCACCCGGCGGCGGGACTCCACCAGGCACATGGATTCCAGGACGCGGACCGCCTCGCGCATCACCGAGCGCGACACCCCGAGGCTCTCGGCCAGCTCGTCGGTGCGCAGCACGCTGCCCGGCGGATGCTCACCGGCCGTGATGGCGAGCCCGAGGACGTCCAGTACGCGCGCGTGTTGCCCTCGGGACTCTGTGCTCATGGGCATCAGCCTACGCAGGGACCCCTCGAACAAAAAGTCAGACTACTTCCTCACAGAGTCTTGATTTCATCTGACCTTTGGGTTTCAGTGACGTGGCATCCAGATGTCGACGAAGACAGCGAGGCACCGATGAGCACCCCCTGTGTCGTCGTCGTCATGGGCGTGGCGGGTACCGGCAAGACCACGATCGGCCCCCTGCTCGCGGCCCGGCTCGGTGTTCCGTACGCCGAGGGCGACGACTTCCACCCCGCGGCCAACATCGCGAAGATGACGGCCGGGGTGCCCCTGACCGACGAGGACCGCATGCCCTGGCTGGACGACATCGGTGCCTGGGCACACGGCCGGGAGGGGCTCGGCGGGGTCGTCAGCTGCTCGGCCCTGAAGCGGATCTACCGCGACCGGCTGCGGGCCGCCGCCCCGGGCGTGGTGTTCGTCCACCTCGCCGGCGACCGACGGCTCGTCGAGGAGCGCATGTCGCGCCGTGAGGGCCACTTCATGCCCACGGCCCTGCTGGACTCGCAGTTCGCCACGCTCCAGCCGCTGGAGCCGGACGAGCCCGGGGTCACCGTCGATGTCTCCGGCAGCCCGGAGGAGATCACCGAACGGGCCGCCGGCGCCCTGCGCGCCTACGAGCGGCGGCGGCCGGTCCCGTAGCGGCGCCCCTCTTCCCGGGCAGGCGCCCGTCCGCTCCCCCGGCGTCCGCGCCCGCCCGTCTCCCTCACTCCCCATCCATCACAAGGAACAGACCGTGACCAGACTCAGCGTCGAGATGCTGGCAGCGGACGCCGTCGAGCCGATCACCTCAGCGGGCCACACCCAGCTCGGGATCGCCGTCCTCGCGGGCATCGCCGTCATCGTCCTGCTCATCACCAAGTTCAAGCTCCACGCGTTTCTGGCGCTGACCATCGGCTCCCTGGCGCTCGGCGCCCTCGCCGGCGCCCCGCTGGACAAGGCGATCGCCGGCTTCAGCAGCGGCCTCGGCTCCACGGTGGCCGGTGTGGGCGTGCTGATCGCCCTCGGCGCGATCCTCGGCAAGCTGCTGGCCGACTCCGGCGGCGCGGACCAGATCGTCGACACGATCCTCGCCAAGGCGGGCGGACGGGCCATGCCGTGGGCGATGGTGCTCATCGCCTCGGTGATCGGACTGCCGCTCTTCTTCGAGGTCGGCATCGTCCTGCTGATCCCGGTCGTGCTCATGGTGGCCAAGCGGGGCAACTACTCGCTGATGCGCATCGGCATCCCGGCCCTCGCGGGCCTGTCCGTGATGCACGGTCTCATCCCCCCGCACCCCGGTCCCCTGGTGGCGATCGACGCGCTCAAGGCCGATCTCGGTGTGACGCTGGCCCTCGGCATCCTCGTCGCCATCCCGACCGTGATCATCGCGGGTCCGATCTTCTCCCGGTACGCGGCCCGGTGGGTGGACGTGGCCGTCCCCGAGCGGATGATCCCCGAGCGTCCCTCCGAGGAGCTGGAGAGGCGTCCCGGCTTCGGCGTCACGGTCGCCACGGTGCTCCTGCCCGTCGTGCTGATGCTCGCCAAGGCCCTGGTGGACATCGTCGTGGACGACCCCGAGAACGCCGTGCAGCGGACCTTCGACGTCATCGGCTCGCCCATGGTCGCGCTGCTCGCCGCGGTGATCGTCGGGTTCTTCACCCTCGGCCGCGCCGCCGGGTTCGGCAGGGAGCGGCTCGCCTCGACCGTCGAGAAGTCCCTCGGGCCCATCGCCGGCGTGCTGCTCATCGTCGGCGCGGGCGGCGGGTTCAAGCAGACCCTCATCGACATCGGTGTGGGCCAGATGATCCTGGACTTCTCCGAGAACTGGGCGATCCCGGCGCTGCTGCTGGCCTGGCTGATCGCGGTGGCCATCCGCCTCGCCACCGGCTCGGCGACCGTCGCGACCATCTCCGCGGCCGGTCTGGTGGCGCCCCTGGCGGCCGACATGTCGACCACGCACGCGGCCCTGCTGGTCCTCGCGATCGGCGCCGGTTCGCTCTTCTTCAGCCATGTCAACGACGCCGGTTTCTGGCTCGTCAAGGAGTACTTCGGGCTGAACATCGGCCAGACCGTCAAGACCTGGTCGATCATGGAGACCGTCATCTCGGTGGTGGCCGGCGCCCTGGTCCTGCTGTTGTCCCTGGTGATCTAGCGTTCGGAACCTCCGTGCCACGGTGGCGGGAGTCCCTTCGGGGACTCCCGCCACCGCCGTTCGCGGGCCGTTAGCCTTGCCCCCACGTACGCGGTGGCGGGCTCCGGGGTCGGCGGTCGCCGGGCCCGGTGACGAGGGGACGAGGGGGAGCGATGCGAGCACCCGAGGTGGTCCGGGTCGGGGCAGGCATCCACATGGTGACGGGCAGCAACACCAACTGGGTGATCGTCAAGGAGGGGGACGCGGTGACCCTGGTGGACACCGGCTACCCCGAGGACCGGGAGTCGCTGCTCGCCTCGCTGGCCGCGGTCGGGGCCGATCCCGGCGCCGTGGCGGCCGTGCTGATCACCCACGCCCACAGCGACCACATCGGCTCGGCCGAGTTCCTGCGCGCGGAGTACGGGACGCCGGTGCTGGCGCACCGGGAGGAAGTCCCCCACGTCCGCCGGGACGTCCTCCAGCAGGTCTCCGTCGGGCGGATCCTGGCCAACGGGTGGCGTCCCGGCGTCCTGCCCTGGGCCGTGCACGCGCTGCGCTCCGGCGGGAAGAGGGAGACGCCGGTCGCCGAACCCCGCGAGTTCCCGTCCGCGGGCCCGCTCGACCTCCCCGGACGTCCGGTGCCGGTCCACACCCCCGGCCACACCGACGGGCACAGCGCCTACCACCTGCCCGACGCCGGAATCCTGATCACCGGGGACGCCCTCGTCAGCGGACACCCCACTTCCCCCCTCCGGGGGCCCCACCTGCTGCCCCGCATGTTCCACCACGACCGCGCCCGCGCGCTGGCGTCCCTCGCCGCCCTGGAGGAACTCGACGCCGACGTCCTGCTCCCCGGCCACGGACCGGTGCACCGCGGGTCGCCCCGTGCCGCGGTGCGGCACGCGCGCGAACTGGCCGGCTGATCCGTCTCCCCCCTCCGCCTTCACCTCCGCCGCGGACGGCCCGGCGGAGGCTCGGCGAACGGCGGACCTGCGGCCCCCGCCACGGAGCGGAGCGGCGGGTCGGGCCGTCCGGACGATCAAAGGGGACGGAACAGCTTCCCGGCGGTGCGGAGCGTGTGGTCGGCGACACGCTTGCCGAGCGTGATCCCGGCCTCGTCGGCGTACCTGGTGTGGATGCCCGAGTGGACGCGCGCGTCGACGTTCTCGTCCGACAACTGCCGCCAGGCGGTGTAGGTCCTGGTCACTCCGGGAGCGGTCGGGCTGGTCAACTCGAACGGGGCGGTCGTCGGACCGGTGAGCGCGGTCAGCACGCCCTCGGCGGCGCCCGCGTAGGTGGCGTGCCCGCTCGGGTAGTCCGGGTGCGCCGGGGTGTTGTGCAGCGGTGTCCACTCCGGGTCGGGGTCGATGTCGCCGGTGCGGATCGCGGTGACCGGCCGCCACCGCAGGTGCGCGTACTTGCTGTCGGAGGTGGCGATCTGGGTGTCCACCAGCGCGACGTGGAACAGGGCCACCAGTTCGGCCTGCTCCGCCACCGAGCCCTTCGACCGGGTCAGGGCGACCCTCAGCGGTTCGGTGTAGAGGGTGAGGGAGGACCCGAACCAGAAGTTCGCCGTCTCCGTCTGCCGCTCGGTGCGCCGCTCGCTGTCGACGGCGCCGTACTCGCGCACCTCCGCCAGGTCCTTCCGGTAGCGCTCGGAGTCCAGGGCGGGCGGGGCGGGGAGGCGGTACTGGTCCGCGCCGTCCAGCAGGAACGGCCGCGCGAGACGGTTGCCGTACTGGGTGGCGGGCGCGTACGCGGGCGGGGTCGGCTGCCAGACGCCGGGGGCGGGCGCCGGCACGGTGAAGGGGGCGTTGACCGACGCCGGGTCCAGCCCGTCGCCCTCCCGGGACCGGAGCACCAGGCGGGCCTGGTGCTCGCCGGCGGCCACGCCCCGGTCCTCGGCCGGGCCGTCGGGGATGCGGTCGAGGGTCTGGCGGAGCGCGGCGTCCAACTGCTCGGCGCGGGCGGGTGTCAGGGTGGTCAGGGAGTGGTGCACCGCGGAGGCGAGGGCGGCCTCCTGGTACTCCCGGCGGTCGCTCCGGTCGTAGTGGGCGGGGACGGTGCGGGTGGCGCGCGCCGCCGCGAGCCACCCGATCGCCCAGGTGCGGCTGTTGGTGACCTGGGTCGGCGCCCCGGCGGCGGCGATGGTCTCGGCCGTGGTGCCGTACCAGTCGACGGCCACGGAGGGGCGGTCTCGGGGTTCGGTCGCCGTGGCGGTCGGGACGGCGGCGGTCAGAGCCAGTACGGCCGCGGAGGCGAGGGCGGTCAGGGCGGTACGGCGTCTGGACATGTCCATGGATATTCCTTCTGTCCTCAGTCGCGGTGAGCGTACTGGCTGTCGGGGCGGGGCAGGCCGTAGTGGTCGCGCAGTGTCGTGCCGGTGTACTCGGTGCGGAACAGGCCGCGGTCGCGCAGGATCGGCACCACGTGGTCGGCGAAGAGGTCGAAGCCCCCGGTCAGCCAGGGCGGCATGACGTTGAAGCCGTCGGCCGCGCCGCTGACGAACCACTCCTGGAGCTGGTCGGCGATCTGTTCCGGGGTGCCCACGACGACACGGTGGCCGCGGGCGCCGGCGAGGCGGTGGAGCAGTTGCCGCACGGTCGGCCGCTCGCGGTCGATGATGTCCAGGACCACCTGGAACCGGCTGCCGTTCCCGCGCTCGCCCCCGGTGTCGACGAGTTCGCGCGGCACCGGTCCGTCGAGCGCCTCCTCGTCCAGTTCGAGGCCGAGGACGCGGTGGAGCTGCTGGAGCGAGTACGCGGGCTGGATCAGCTCGTTGAACTCCTCGTGGAGGGCCCGCGCCTCGGCCTCCGTCGACCCGATGAAGGGGCTGATCCCCGGCAGGATCAGCACCTGCCCGGGGTCCCGGCCGGCGGCCGCCACCCGCGCCTTGAGGTCCGCGTAGAACGCCTGGCCGCTCGCCAGGGTCTGGTGCGCGGTGAAGACGGCCTCGGCGTACCGGGCGGCGAACGCCCGTCCGTCCTCCGAGGAGCCGGCCTGGACGTAGACGGGCCGGCCCTGGGGGGTGCGGGGGGTGTTGAGCGGTCCGCGCACCTTCAGGCGCGGCCCCTCGTGGTCGATGGTGTGGATGCGGTCGGTGTCGGCGAACACGCCCGTCTTCTGGTCGGCGACGAGCGCCTCGTCCTCCCAGCTGTCCCACAGCCTGGTCACGACGTCCAGGAACTCCCCGGCGCGTTCGTAGCGTTCGGCGTGTGCGGGGTGGGCGTCGAGGCCGAAGTTCGCCGCGGCCTGCGGCGCGCCGGTGGTCACGATGTTCCAGCCGGCGCGGCCCCGACTCAGGTGGTCGAGCGAGGCGAACAGCCGGGCCAGGTTGTAGGGCTCGAAGTAGGTGGTGGAGGCGGTGGCGATCAGGCCGATCCGCTCCGTGGCGGCGGCGATCGCGGAGAGCCAGGTGAACGGTTCGAGGCGGAACCTGCCGGCGTAGCGGACGTTGTCGGGGAGCGCCGGCCCGTCGGCGAAGAAGACGCCGTCGAAGGCCGCCGCCTCGGCCCGGCGGGCCAGGTCCTGGTAGTAGCCGATGTCCAGGATCCGTTCGACGTCCGAGCCGTGGTAGCGCCAGGCGGCCTCGTGGTGCCCGCCGGGATAGACGAACAGGTTCAGGTGCAGCTGTCGGCCGGTCATGCTCTCGTCTCCTCCGCTTCCGCCCGCTCCCGGCGAGCCGGCGCCTCCACTCCCAGGTGTCCGAGCAGACGGTCGCGCAGGGCCGCGTACTCGGGGCTGCCGGGCGTGCGGGGCCCGGCGAGGTCGACGGTGATGTCCGCCGCGATGCGTCCCTGGTCCAGCACCACCACCCGGTCGGCGAGCACGATCGCCTCGTCCACGTCGTGCGTCACCAGCAGCACCGCGGGCCGGTGCCGTTCGCACAGCCGCCGCAGCAGTCCGTGCATCCGGAGCCGGGTCAGCGCGTCGAGCGCGCCGAACGGCTCGTCGGCCAGCAGCAGTTCGGGATCGCGGACGAGCGAGCGGGCCAGCGAGACCCGCTGCTGCTCGCCGCCGGACAACTCGATCGGCCAGGCGCGTTCGCGGCCCTCCAGGCCGACCTCGCGCAGCGCCGCCCGGCCGCGTTCCTCGGCCTCCGCTCCCGCGAGGCCCAGGACCACGTTGTCCAGGACCCGCTTCCACGGCAGCAGCCTCGCGTCCTGGAACACCACCGAGACGTGGTCGGGCGCGCTGAGTCCGCCCGTGCCCTCCACCTCGTGGTCGAGGCCGGCCAACGCCCGCAGCAGGGTGCTCTTGCCCGAGCCGCTGCGGCCGATCAGGGCGACGAACTCGTCCGCGTGGATGCTCAGGTCGAGGCCGTCGAGCACCCGCCGCCCCTCGAAGGAGCGGACCAGGCCGGTGATCCGGACGGTCTCGCGCCTCTCCCCGGGACGTCCGTCCGCGTTTCCCGTCGTGTTCCCCGTCGTGTTTTCCGTCGCGATCAGTCCGCGAGCGTGCGTCGCCATGTCAGCGTCCTCCTCTGCACCCACCGCACCAGTCCGTCGGAGAGGAGCCCGAGGAGGCCGTACACGACCAGGCCGACGATGATGACGTCGGTCTGTCCGTAGGTCCGGGCGAGCTCCATCATGTAGCCGATGCCGCTCGTGGCGTTCACCTGTTCGACGACGACCAGGGACAGCCAGGCCGAGGTCACCGCGAAGCGCATGCCGAGCAGGAACCCGGGCAGGGCTCCCGGCAGGACCACGTCCCGCAGGAACCGCGGCCGGCCGAGCCGCACCGTCTCCGCCAGTTCGACGTACCGGCTGTCGATGCCGCGCAGCCCGTTGTGGGTGTGCACGTAGACCGGGACGAAGACGCCGAGGGCGATCGTGGTGATCTTCATGGACTCGTCGATGCCGAGCCAGAGGACCAGCAGCGGGAGCAGCGCGAGGGAGGGAATGGCCCGCTTGATCTGCACGGGACCGTCGATCACCCCTTCCCCGAGCCGGCTGAGTCCGGAGACGAGGGCCAGGGCGAGACCGGCCACCGTGCCGAAGAGGAGTCCGAGGAGGGCCCGTTCGGTGGAGGCCCACAGGTGGGACTGCAGCCTGCCGTCGGCGACGAGGTCGCTGGCGGTGGTCACCACCGTCCAGGGCTCGGACAGGTTGCGCGGGTCGACGAGCCCGGTGGCCGAGCCGATCGACCAGATCGCGAGCAGCAGCCCGGGGCCGAGGGCCCAGCCGTACCGCAGGGGACGGCCCGGGCCCAGTCTCCGCCGGGTTCGGCGCCGGTCCGCCGGGGCGGTGTCCGCCGGTTCGACGGCTTCCCGCTCGGCCGCCGTCGCCACGTCCGGCACGAGGGTCTTCTCCGTGACGTCGGTGGTCATGAGTCCTTCCTCCCGTCCGCCACGGCGTCCGCCGCGACCGTCTCGTACCGGCGGTCGTAGAGGCTCTCCGCGTCGAACGGCTCGTTGCCGGTCTTCTCCGCCAGCAGGTCGATGGTTTCCTGGTGGCGCTCGATGGCCGGCCCCCAGTCCGCCGGGATGTCGGGGCTGCCGCTCGCCTTCACCAGGTACTCGCCGTCCTCGCGGGACAGGCCCTGGTCCTTGACGTAGTAGCCCTCGATCCACTCCTTCGGGTGCTCGTCGACCCAGATCTGCGCGCGCGCCCAGAACTCGACGAACTCCCTGATGGCGGCGGCCTTCTCCGGGTCCTTCACGGATTCGGTCGGCACCCACAGGTGGCTGGGGTCGTCGCGCAGTCCGTGTGCGATCGTCTTCGCCCCGTCCTTGCCGTACTTCGTGACGTAGCGCTTGATGTTGACGCCGCCCAGGGGCGCGGCGTCCACCTGCCGGCTGCCGAGCGCCGTCGGGTACACGTCCCCGGTGCTGGGCAGTTCGACGAGTTCGACGTCCTGCTCCGTCAGCCCGGCCTTGGCCAGGATCCGCTGCACGAGGGCGCCCTGCGCCTGGCCCGGGCTGTAGGCGATCTTCTTGCCGCGCAGGTCCTCCAGCGTGTCGACGTCCGCGCCGGGCGCGATTCCGAGTTCGTAGATGGGATGGCGCCGGGGGTCCTTTCGGAATTCCGCGGCCACCAATTTGGTGTCGAGCCCCGTCCAGCGTGCGTGGATGGACGGGATCTCCGCTGCCGAGCAGACGTCGAGTTCACCGGCCCGGAACGCCTCGGAGCACTGCGGTCCGCCGCTCATCCGGACCCACTTGACCTTGAAGGGAAGTTTGTCGATCTGCCCCGACAACCGCAGTGCCACTTCGGTTTCGGGGGAGCCGACGGCGATGGTGGTGTCGGCGGACGCTTTCTCCGGAATCCTGCTGTCGGACAGGTCGGTGTCGGTGCCGGCGGATCGGGCGGTCTCCGTGCAACCGGTCAGGAGGTGAACCGCCAGGACCGTCACGAGGGCAGCGGGTATTGCTTTGCGCATGGGCGTTCCCGGAAATCGTCAAAGCTCGGTGACAAGCTCTGTGAAGGGTGCGGTGAAAGGCTCTGTGAGAAGAAGCCGGATCGTCGGGACGCACGGCGTCCACCGACGGCGGGAAAAGCGGACTCGCTCGGGGAGGAAAACGCGGTGGAGATCAGCGACACATCGCGGCGTCAACGCGCTTGAGATCGACAGCGCGGCGCCGCGTGAATCGGAAGGAGAACCGCAGGGGAGTCTGCATGGGAAGGGAAGTTATCCGCGGCTCGATCGGGCGGTCAAGCGGTGCACCGCCCGATCGAGGACATCGCAATGGCGTTTTCGTGTGCGCGCCACACTCGCGTTACAAACGCCGTGGGCGCGCTCCACGGGCGGGTCCGTCAGGCTCCGCTCGCCGGGATCACCGCGTCGCGGCGCACCCGGTCCGGCCGGGCCGCGGCCCGGTCCGGTACGTGGGCCGTCCAGTCCACGATCCGCACCGCCGCGCCGGCCGCCTCCAGTCCCCGGCAGTGCGCGTGGTGCCTGCGGGCGATGCCGTCCAGGTCGAGGTGGGGGCCGAAGGCGGGGTGGGCCGCCAACCGCCGTGCGTAGGCCCACAGACGCGGGTGACCGGCGACGCGGTGCACCGCGGACGCGTCCAGGTGCCAGCGGTGCACGGTGTCGAGTTGCACCAGCGTCACCCACAACCGCACGTCGGCGGCGGTGGGTTCGTCTCCCAGGACGTAGGCGTGACGGGTGATCCGCCGCTCCAGCGTGCCCAGGGCGCGGAGCAGGACGTCGAGGGCGGCGGCGCGTGCCGTGTCGTCGGTGTCGGGTTGCCCGGCCCGCTGCGCGGCCTCGTCGATGCCCTGTTCACAGAGGCGTTCGACGTCCTCGATCTCCGCCTCGGCGTCCCGGGGGTACGGTCCGGGGCCGTCGCCCCCGAACCACCGCGCCAGGTCTCGCAGGATGTCGGGGGTGTGCGTGCTGACGATCCGTCCCGTCCAGTCGTCGCCGAGGACCGGCGCCAGGGTCGGCCCGGAGTACCGGTGGGCGCTGGCCTCGTACAGCGGGCGCAGCCGGGAGTGTCCGCCGCCGGGTCCGTCGGGCACGGCGGGCAGAAGCGTCACCGGGACGGTGTCGCCGAGGGCGAGCAGGCTGTGGGTGATGGCGATCCGCAGACAGTGCGGGCAGGACGGCGAGAGGTGGAGGCGGTAGCGGTGCGGCACGGCGTAGTGGCCGCTGCGGGCGTCACGGCCGATCCTGCCCCGGAAGGGCGGCACGGCTGTCGGGCGTGTGGCGGGCATGTGTCTCCCTGGGTCCGGGGTCCGGTGCGCGGACGTGGCGGAGGTCGTCGTCGGAGGCGGGCGCGCGGCGGTGCCGGCACGTGTCCGGTGTGCGGACGGAGGGCCGTCGCCTCAGTGGAGAGGTCTCGCCGCGCCGGCGACGCGCAGCAGATCGATGTGGCGGCGCGAGGTCAGAAGAGGCGACGGCCGATCCGCGCGGGCCACGCGGTCGATGCCCGGTTTCGAACGCCCCATTGATTTCCTACCCGTTCACTAGGATTCCCGCTTCGGAGTGTCGAGTGGCTCCCGTCCCCCGTCAAGGGCGCCTTCACGGATTCCGTCCGCCGTCTCACATGGCGGACGGACCTCTCTCGCCGTCTCCGTCCGGCGCTCGGTGCGCCGGTAGCCCGGAACGCGGTTGGGCGCTCGGCCGGCCGTGTGCCATACTCCCTGCCAGGTCACGAGTGACAGCCCTTCAAGCCCCGGCTGGCTGTCCGGCAACCCTCCGTCCGTGGCGGGGTGCCCCGGGTGAAGACCGGGCCGTACGGCACGAACGCCGTGTGGCAAGCGCGGACCCCTCGCGGCAGTCCAGGGGTCCTGGTACCGAGGGGACACACCATGACGAAGCGAATGCGCTAGAGGCCCGGAGCCTCCTCTCCCAGCACCCGCCGGACCGGTCCGTGTCCGGCGTCCACGGGTACGAACCGCACTCCCGACCTGCGCGCGGGCCGCCGCCGCCCGCAGCCGCCGTGGAGGTGCGACACCCGTCCTCGCCCACGTCCCCGTCCGTGCGCGCCCGTCTCGCGCCGCGCACGCCCACACGACTCGGGAGCACCGCCATGACCAGGACCGCTCTTGCCGTCCGCACCTCCGCCACCGCCGCCTCCCCGAACGCCCCGGTCCCGAACGCCCCCGCCGCCGTCCGTCCCCCGCTGCCGGTGCTGGGCCTGGACGTGGAAGTACCGCTGGCGACGGGCGGGACGGTGCCCTACGCCGCCCTGGACTACGCCGCCAGCGCCCCGGCACTGCGGCGGGTGTGGGACGACGTCGCCGCCTACCTCCCCTCCTACGCGAGCGTGCACCGCGGCGCCGGTCACCTCTCGCGGCTCTCCACCGACCTGTACGAGGAGAGCCGGCGGACCGTCGCCGATTTCCTCGACCTGCCCGAGGACCGCCAGGTGGTGTTCACGCGGGGCACCACCGACTCCCTGAACCTGCTGGCCGCCGCGCTCCCCGCGGGCACCCGGGTGTTCTCCTTCGTCACCGAGCACCACGCCTCGCTGCTGCCCTGGCGCCGCGACGGGCTGCGCCCGGTGTACCTGCCCGCTCCCCGTTCGCCGCGCCAGGCGGTGGCCGCGCTTCGGGAGGCGCTGGCGAGCGCGCCGTCCGGCCCCGGCCTGCTGTGCGTCACGGGCGCCTCCAACGTCACCGGAGAGATCTGGCCGGTCGCCGAACTGACCGAGGTGGCCCACCGGCACGGCGTCCGCGTGGTGCTGGACGCCGCCCAACTCGCGCCGCACCGCCGGGTGTCGGTGCGGGAGCTGGGCGTGGACTGGGTGGCCCTCTCCGGGCACAAGCTCTACGCCCCGTTCGGCGCCGGGGTGTTGGCGGGACGCACCGACTGGCTGGACGCCGCCGAGCCGTACCTGGCGGGCGGAGGCGCGAGCCGTGCGGTGGAGTGCCGGGGCGACGGCACGGTGGCGGTGGAGTGGCACCACGGTCCGGCCCGGCACGAGGCGGGCTCGCCCAACGTCGTCGGCGTCCACGCGCTGGCCTCCGCCTGCCGGGCCCTGACCGACGCGGGCCCGGACGCGCTGGCCGCACGCGAGGAGGTGCTGCTCGACCGGCTGCGGGCCGGTCTCGCGGAGGTGCCCGGGGTGCGGGTGCTCGGCCTGTTCGGCGAGGACCACCCCCGGGTCGGCGTGCTCTCCTTCACCGTCGAGGGCCGGCGGAGTTCCGACTTCTCCGCCGCGCTCTCCGCCGAGTACGGCATCGGCGTCCGCGACGGCCTGTTCTGCGCCCACCCGCTGGTGCGGGCCCTGCTGGGCGGCGCCGGGGAGGCGTCGGCGCGGTGCGGCGCGTCCGGTCTCTCCCCGATCGACGGGCGGAGCCTGGACGCGGTGCGGGTCAGCTTCGGCGCGGGCACGCCCGAGGAGCACATCGAGCGCTTCCTGACCGCCGTGCGGGACCTGACCGGCACCGGCGTCCACCGCTGACGGCACCGCGCCCGGCCCGGCGCGGCGTCCCGGTCCTCAGGCGGCCCGCTCCTCGTCCACCGCCTTCACGGCCGGCGTCCCGTCGGTCCGACGGTCGTCCCCGCGCCGGGCCGGGAGGTTGACCACCACGAGCGCGAAGGCCGCGAGCATCACGTTCCGCGCCGCCGCGTCCAGGCCGTTCCAGTCGGAGGACTGCCACATGGCGAACCACTCCCCACCGATGGCGAAGAAGCCCAGCCCGAACAGCAGCAGGACCATCACCAGGCCGAGGGTGGCGGCCCGGCGGGCCCGACCGTGATCGCCGCCGCGCAGGCCCGCCGCCCAGAGCCAGGTCGCGGCGAGGAGGACGAGGGCGGTGAGGGTCTCCCAGACGATGATGGCGACGTAGGCGGCGTCCTGGAGGGCGGTCGACTCGATCGCCCGCCACATCAGGTCCGGGTCCCGGAAGGTGGTGTCCATCGCCAGGACGTGCCGGACGAACTGCCGGTTGGTGTCGAAGTCCGTGATGTTGCCGAAGGCCACCAGGGCCATGTAGACCGCGACGATCCCCGTCAGCACGGCCGCCGCGACGGGCGGTGTGCCCAGCGAGAGCGGCCCGCCCGTCCGGGCTCTCGCGCGTTCTCCCCCGTCTGCCATGTGTCCTCCCCCGATCGGGTCCTCGGTCGTCGTCCCCAATCCTGGCAGGACCGCCGGGCGGCGCGCTCGGGTTTTGCCCCGGCCGAGCGCGCCGCCCGGGATGTTCGGACGCGGGGGTGGTGGACCGGGCGCCGACGCGCGTCTCCCACGGGACCGCCGGTCGTCGTCACCGGGCTTCGGCGTCGCGCGCGTCGCACAAGGCGTGGTCGATCAGGTCGGCGGGGCGGCTGTGCAGGGAGACGGTGACGGCGGCCCGCCCGTCCGGGGTCACGGCGGGTTGCACGATGCAGCCGAATCCGCTGCCGCCGTGCTCCCAGTACCCGCCGCCGCGGGAGAGCGGCGTCCAGTAGAGGCCGAGCCCGCCGCGCCTGCCGGGCGGACTGCCGGGTTCCCGGGGGATCTCGATCGTCCGCTGCGTCTCGGCGAGTTGGGCGGGGGCCGGCAACTCCCCTCGTACCAGGGCCGTGAAGAACCGGTTGACGTCCGCCGTGGTGCTGATCATCGACCCGTCGGCGTCCCTGTCGAAGGGGAGGTAGGCGACCGTGGTGTCGACCATCGGCCCGCCCGGTTCGAACTGCTGGTGATTGCGGGCGTGGGGGCGCGGCAGGAACGGCCGGTCGCCGGGTGCGAGGGTGCGGGCGAGCCGCAGCGGGCGCAGGATCCTGGCCCGGACCTCCTCCGCCCAGGAGCGGCCCGTCATCGACCTGATCACCATGCCCGCGAGGACGTAGTCGGTATTGGAGTACTGCCAACGGGCGCCGGGCTCGAAGGAGGGCGGGTGATCCGGTGTCCTGTGGTCGGCATGGACCGACCGTGGGGAGGCGCCGTCCCGGGTGCCGTCCGGCCGACCGGACGGCACCCGGTCGGGTCCTCCCCACCGTCCCGCTCCGGGCAGCCGGCCCCGGGGGTGGCGGCTGCCCGGTCACCGGTGTGAGAGGGGGGTCAGGCGGTGGCGAGGCCGGCCTTGAGGGCGGCGGCGATCCGCACCACC
>NZ_BAAASZ010000014.1:0-83362 GCF_039533145.1 Streptomyces macrosporus | reverse complement strand
TCCTCCAGCCGCTGCCGGGCGGTCTCGGCGACCTCCGCGGCGGCGCGGGCGCCGGCGGCCAGCTCGGCCAGACGGCCGGGCGGGCAGCCGGTGCGCCAGGAGGCGATCCGGGCGGCCAGGGACCGGTCGGCGGACAGCCGCGCCGCCAAGGCGCGGATCTCCTCGTCGCGGGCGACGGCGCGCTCGCGCAACTGACGGCGCTCGGCGTCGGCCGCGCGCTCGTCGTGCATGGCCGGGTTGGGCGGCACCAGGAAGACGCCGCCGTCCTCCTCGCCGTCGGGCGAGGGGACGGGGGCCAGCAGCGCGGCGGCGGTGCCGACGGCGACCGCGGAGCGCGGCAGCAGGGCGGCCCCGCTCAGGACCTCGCGGGCGCGGGCGTGGCTGTCGGGATCGGTGATGACGACGCCGTCGACCAGTTCGGGGCGGGCGGCGAGCACCGCGGCGTGGTCGGCCGGGTCCACCGCCTGGGCGAGGTAGCGCCAGCCGGGGAGGGCGGGGATGCCGTGCTCGCCCAGGTACTCGACGGTGGCCAGGACGTCCGGGCCGGGCGGCAGCAGTCCGCCGTCGCCGAGGGCGCCGAGGATGCGGGCGTCGTCGGCGGCGGCGGTGCGCAGGTCGAACAGTTGGCGCTCGGCCGCGGCGATGGTCTCGTCCAGCAGGTCGCGCAGGGTCTCGGCGTTGCGGTCCAGTTCCTCCGCGTCGAGCGCGCCCGGCCGCTCCGCCCGGCCGGCGGCGTCCTCGCCGGCGCGCGGGCCGGGCACCGAGGCGCCGGGCCCGGTGCCGGCACCGGGCAGGCCGAGCAGTTCGACCAGGCGCTCCTCGGCGCCCAGCGCCTCGGCGGCGCGGCGCTCGGCGGCGTACGCGGCCTCGGCCGCCTCGGCGGCGTCGACCGCGCGGGCCGCGGCGAGTTCGGCACGGGTCAGGGCGGCGGCGGTCTCCTGGGCGCGCTCGGCGGTGCGGCGAGCGGTCTCCTTCGCGGTCTCCCAGGCGGCGACGGCGGCCTTCTCCGCGTCGCCGGCGGCCAGGGCGGCGCGGGCCGGATCGGCGTCGGGCGAGGCTCCGTCCAGCCAGCCGGCCCGTACGGCCTCGGCCGTCTCCTGATCGATCTCGGCCAGACGCTGGCGCAGGTGGTCGCTCTCGCTGCGGGCGCGCTGGGCCTCGGTGGCGGCGGCGGTGGCGTCGCGGTGGGCGGCCTCGCCGGTGGCCTGGAGGGCGGCGGAGCGCTCCTCCTCCTCGGCGGCGAGGTGTTCGGCCTTCTCCGCGGCGGCCTGGAGGGCGCGCACCAGATCGGTCGCGGCGCGGGCACGGGCGGCCAGGGCGGGGGCGGCGTCGCGTTCGGCCTCGCGGATGGCCGCGGAGACCCGGGCGGCGCGGTCGGCGGCGGCGCGGTGCGCCAGTACCGTCTCGGTGGCCTGCCAGGCGGCGTGGAGGGTTCGGGCGTCGCTCAGCTCGCGGCGCTGGGCGGCGGCGCTCTTCTCGGCGGCGGCCAGCGCCAGGGAGGCGTGGCGGTAGGCGAGTTCGGCGGCGATCAGCGCGGCGCGCTCGCGGTCGCGTTCGGCGGTGGTCACGGCGTGGGCCGCCTGGTCCGCCCGCTCGGCGAGTTCGGCGGCCCGGCCGCGCTCCTCGATGCCGCGGGCGGCCAGCCGCCGGGCCAGGGTGCGGGTGCGCTGCTCGGCACCGGCGTGGACGGCGCGGGCCTGGTCACGGCGGTGCGCGGCCTCGGTGATGCGCCGCAGCAGGTCCAGGGAACCGGCGGTGAAGTCGCGCTCGGCGGTGAGTTCGGCGCGGCGGCCGAGCTTGTGGGCGAAGCCGTGCACCAGATCGGCCAGGCCGTCGGTGTCGCGGGTGTCGGTGACGGCGCGCAGCAGCAGATCGGTGAAGTCGGAGTCGTTCTTGACGGCGAAGAGGCCGGCGGCCTCGCCCTCGTCGGCGTTCATCTCCCGCTGGTAGCGGAAGAGCTCCGGGTCCAGGCCGAGGTTGCCCAGGTGCTCGATCCAGCGCTCGTGGACCTCCTCCCACACCACGTCGAGGTTGGGGTACGCCTTGCCCGTCTCGACCAGGACGTCGCGGAAGCCCTTCATGGTGCGGCGCCGGCCGCGGGCGGCCGAGGTCCCCTCGGGTACCGGCCCCACCGCGGTGGACTCGGCGACCGGCAGGGAGTCCAGGCTCATGCCGGGGCCGGGCCGGAAGCTGTACCAGGCCTCGGCGAACTTCCGGGGGTCGTTGGAGACCTGCCTCCCACGCCACTCGCTGACCTTGCCGACGACGACGGTCTCGCCGGTGACGGTGTGCTGCCACTCCAGGGCGACGTGTCCGCAGTCGTCGGCCAGCAGGAACTTGCGGAGCACGCCGGAGCTGGCGCCGCCGAGGGTGTTGCGGTGGCCGGGCAGCATCACCGAGAAGATCAGCTTGAGCAGGACGGACTTGCCGCCGCCGTTCTCCAGGAAGAGCACGCCGGCGGGCGCGGGACGGCGCGGCGGCCCGGCCGGCTCCTCCTCGAAGAAGTCGCCCTGGGCGGGGGCGGGGCTGGGCACCGGCTCGCCGACCCCGCGCAGGTCCAGCACGGTGTCGGCGTAGCGCGCACCGGCGGGCCCGATGGAGTAGAGGCGGATCCGGGACAGCTCGTACATGGCGGGGCTCTCGTTGCTCGAGGTGGGGCGTTCAGCTGTGGAAGGGCAGCCCGGCGTCGACGGGCAGGTCGGAGTCGTCGTCGGAGGGCGGCAGCAGGGTGGCGCTGCCGTCGCTGACCGGGACGATGCCCAGCTCCAGCAGTTCGGTCATGGCGGCGCTGCCGGCCATGTCGCGCACCTGGAGCTGGTAGCGGGCGGTGGTGCGGTAGGTGCCACCGGCGTCGTCGCCGGTGCGCTGGAGGAACCCGGAGTCGGCCAGGAAGGCGGCTGCCTTGGCGACGATCCCGGTGGTGGAGCCGGCCAGGCGCCGGGCGTCCTTGGTGGCGCCGGTGGCGCTGCGCCGGGAGTACACCCGCCAGGCGGCCTCCAGGCCGGGCGCGTCGCTGACCGGGTCGGTGTTCTCCCCCTCCCGCTCGGCGCGCTCCTCCAGCCGGCGGCACGCCTGGCGGACGAAGGCGTCCACGCCGTTGACGGTGATCCGGCCGACGTAGCCGTCGTCGGCCAGGTCCTCGGGGCGGGGGAAGGCCAGGGCGGCGATGGCGAGGTGGGCCAGGCCGTGCAGGAAGCGGTCGGCGGAGTCGGCGGCGGCCCGGCGGGCGTAGTCGCCCATGCGGACGGCGAAGACGGAGTCCTCGGCGGCGGTGACCACCATGCCCGCGCGGGGGGAGACCTCCAGCACGACCAGCCCGAGGCCGGTGGCGACGGCGTCGGCGAGCCGGGCGAAGGCGGGCTCCTCCCGGTAGCGCCGCAGCAGGTCGCCGTACTCGACGTCGCGGGCGGGCAGCAGCTTGGGCTGGAGCCCGAAGGAGACCAGGCGGGCGGCGTCGGCGGCGTCCGCGGGGGTGACGTGGGCGGAGGCCCCCGGGGCGCCGCGGCCGTCGGGCCGGTCCTCGGCCCACTCGCCCGTCCCCGGCGCGCCCTCCCCCTCGTACGGCTCCCGGATTCCGTACTCGCTCACGACGCCACCTCCGTGCGCTCCGCTGCCATGCCCTCCGCGTCCAACAGGGCGGTTCCCACGATCAGGTCGGCGCCGCCGAACTCCGGGTCGTCCAGTTCCGTGCCGTCGTCCACGGCGAACAGCAGCCGCCGCTCGCCCTGCCGGTAGGCGGTGCCGACCGGCGGGCTGGCGGCGTGCACCGCCAGGAGGGCCACCAGGTACGGCAGGTCGGGGTCGCGCCGGCGGGCCTCGGCCAGCAGGCCCGACAGGCGGCGCGGGGCGTCGGGGGACAGGTCCAGCAGCGCCCTGGCGGCCTCCATCTGCTCCTCGGTGAAGCGGCTGTCGTCGGGGGTGGCGACCAGATCCGGCTCGGGCATCTCGGCGCCCAGGTGCTCGCGGGGCGCGGGCGGGGTGAGCAGCAACTCGGTCAGGTCCCCCAGGCGGACGGCGGCGGGGGCGCGCAGCCCGGTGCCGTGGGCGAAGAAGGCGTCGGTGACCCTCGTCGCCCGCTCCACGGGCAGCGGGAGGACCGGGGCGAGGAGCTGCCCGTACAGGTCCAGTCCGGCGCGGGCGGCGGGCGGGGCGAACGCCTGGCGGTCCTGCTCGGCGCGGAAGAGCGGCCCGGCCTCCAGCAGCCGGGACTGGAGCTGGGTGTGGCGTCGGATGCAGTCCTTGACGATGTCGACCAGTTCGGCGGCGCGCAGCTTGTTCTCCGCGCTCTCCGCCTCGTCGCGCGCCCTGCGGATGTTGGTGAGGATCGCGTTCTCGTGCCGGTAGCGCTCGGCGACGTGGTCGAGCGCCTCGGCGATCATGTCCGGGACGGTGTGCAGCCAGTCGACCGCGCGGACGTTGCGCCGGGTGGCCTCCAGGGTGCGGCGCAGTGTCTCGGCGTACTGGACGGTGCGGTAGCGGGCCTGCTCGGCGGCGAGCTGCGCGTCGGCGAGCCGGCCGCGGCTGACCAGCACCTCCAGCTTGACCTCCGCGGCGATCTGCGCGCTGGTGACGTCGGTGTCCAGGGCGCCGACCAGGACGTTGACCGCCTCGTCGGTGGTGCGCAGGTAGACGCCCCCGCCCGGGCCCGGGACCTCCTCGATCAGCTTGAAGTCGTAGTCGCGCCGCACGTACTCCCCGTCGGGGCCGAAGGTGCCGTAGACGGCGCGGAAGCCGCGGTCGACGCTGCCGACGTTGATCAGGTTCTCCAGGACCCAGCGGGCGACCCGCTCGTGCTCGGCGGCGGGGCGCTGCGGGGCCTGGGCCGCGACGCGCGGCAGCAGCCGGGCCACTATCTCCTCGTGGTCGGCGCCGGTGTCGAAGTCCATGTGCAGGGTGACCAGGTCGATGGCGGCCAGGGCCACCTCCGCCATCGCGTACGTGCCGTACTCCCCGGCCAGGTTGGCCTTGCGCACGTCCAGGTCGTGCAGGGGCGCGGTGCACGCGAGCGCCCTCAGCCGTCGGGCCAGGCCCTCGTCGGCGGCCGGGCCCGGCGCGGGACGGACGGCACCGGGGGACGGAGCGGATACGACTGTGGTCACGTCGCACAGATTAGGCGCTGGCACTGACAAAGATCGAAACGGCGAGGGCGCACCCGCGTCCGCACCGGCTCGGGGAGGCCGTCCCGGGCTCAGCGGGCGACGCCTCCGGAGCCGAGTCTGCCCCGCACGGCGCTCTGCACCCCCTCCTCCTCGGCGGGGTCGGTGGCCAGCCGTCGCAGGCGCTCGACGACCCGGGTGTCGCCGGTGGTGGCGTGCCGGGCGGCGACCTCGCGGGTGGACTCCTCGCAGTCCCACAGGCACTCGATGGCGAGGCCGGCCGGGAAGGACGGGTCGGTGGCGGCCAGGGCGCGGGCCGCCCGGCCGCGCAGCTGGGAGGAGGCGGTCTCGCGGTAGACGTACCGCAGGACGGGGGTGGCGCACCGCACGGTCAGCCGGCCGATGCCGTCGACCAGCGGCCCCAGGGCCGGGGAGTCGGGCCCCTCGGCGCGGACGGTGCGGCGCAGGGCGGCCAGGACCGGCCCGACGTCCCCCCGGCCGCCGCGACAGGCGAGCATCGCGGCCGCCGCCGCGCCGAGTCCGTCCTCGCGCCGGGCCCATCGGCGGGCCCGTTCCAGGGCGGCCGTGCCGCGCATCCGGGAGAAGGCGGACAGCGCGGACCGGGCGACGGAGCCGGAGGGGTCGTCGACGGGGTCGGCGGGCTCGGTCGCGGCCGTCTCGATCAGGTCGAGGGCGTCGGGGTCGCCGCGTTCGGCGAGGTGGCGCAGGGCGGCGGCACGGGCGGCGGCGGGGCCGCCGCGGGCGGCGGCGAGCAGCTCGGGGCGGTCCTCCGGCCCGGCGACGGCGGCCAGACAGCGGGCCGCGGCGGCCTCGCGCCGCTGCGGGTCGCCCCCGGACCCGTCCGCGCGGGCCCAGTCGAGCACCTCGCGCACGCTCCAGCCGGGGCGCGGCCCGGTGGGCCTCATCTGGCGCTGCCAGCGGTCGAAGGAGCCCCGTTCCCGGGCCTGGTCGATGCGCCTGGCCTGGGCCGGGCGGGCCGGGTCCTCGGCCCACAGCCGCCAGGGCCGGGGCTCGTAGGCGTCCCGGACGGCCTCGGCCAGGGCGGCCTCGCCCTCGGGGGTGTGCGGGAAGCGCGCCAGGACGGCGGGGCCGAGCGAGCGCAGTCCGGCGTCGTCGTCGCGGACGGCCAGCTCGTCCAGGGCCCACTGCCAGTTGGCGCCGTGCGCGACGTAGCGGCGCAGCAGCAGGAGCGCGCCGCGGTCGCCGTAGGAGGCGAGGTGGCCGAGGACGGAGAGGGCCAGGCCGGTGCGCTCCTCGGCGGTGTCGACGAGGTCGGTGGGGTGGAAGAGGTGGTCCTCGATGTCGTCGAGTCCGGCGTCGAGGTCACGGTGGAGACGCGCGTAGTACAGGGAGCGGTGTTCCAACTGCCAGTCCTGCCGGGGGTCGCGCCGCAGACACCGGCCCAGCGCGGCGAGCGCCTCCGCCCGCGGGGCCGCGAGGGCGTGCAGCGTGCCGTCGCCGCGGCCCCTCTGGAGGAGGCCGAGCAGCGTGCCGCTGGGCGCTATGTCGGAATCGACGGAATCGGCGAACATAGGGTCAGCATCCGGTGCGGGGTACAGGACTGGCAACGGGATTTCCGTTGCGTGCCATTGTCGCCGGTCGACCGGCGCTTTCCCCCTGTTCGCCCGCGGTTCTCCCACGGTTCTCCCACGGCGCCGTCGTGTCCGGCCGGAGCGGGTGCTCCGGCCGCCGAAGGATACCGGGAGCACGGCGCCGTGCCGACCCGACGGAGGCGCGCCCTCCGCACCCCCGGGGACGGGCGTGTGCGCACCGTCACGCCCGTGCGGCGGTCGGTGGCCGCCGCCCGCGGCGGGGCAGGCGGTCGGCGACGCCCGCCCCCGCCCCGCCGGTCAGGCGTGCACGCTCCCGCCCGACCGGCGGGGCGCCGGCACCGAGCCCCTCCCGGGCGCCTTGGGGGCCGTGGGCAGGGCGCGCTCGATCTCCTCGCGCAGGTCCTCGATCCCGGAGTACCCGGCGTACCGCCCGGTGAGCCGGTACATCTCCCTCAGCCGGTCCCAGGTGCGGTGCGAGGAGGTGTTGCCGATGGAGACCAGGGCCAGCCGCGCGTAGCGGTCCGCCTGCTCGGGGTCGTCGGCGATGAAACAGGCCGAGGCGAGCGAGATGTAGTCGAAGATCTTCGACCGCTCGCGGCCGCTCTCCCGCAGTCTCAGCGCCTCCTTGGCGTGCTTCTCGGCGGTCCTCGCCGCCGCGGGCTCGTGCTCGGCGAGGGTGCGGTACGCCAGTGCCTGCATCCCGTGGAGGTCCGCCTCGTCGAACATCTGCATCCAGCTGGGCGGCGGTACGTCCCCCCGGTCGGACACGAACAGTTCCTCGGCCTCGCCGAGCGTGCGCCGCATCGCCTGTCCGCGCCCCATGGACGCCTGGGCCCACGCCTCGATGGTGTGGAGCATGGCGCGGGTGCGCGGCAGGGCCCGGTCGCCGCAGCCGGCCCGGGCCAGCTTCATCAGGTCCAGGGCCTCGTCGGGCCGCCCGAGGTGCACCATCTGACGCGCGGCGCGGGACAGGGCCTCGCCGGCGCGCGGCCGGTCGCCGCCCTCGCGGGCCGCGTGGGCGGCGATGACGAAGTACTTCTGGGCGGTGGGCTCCAGGCCGACGTCGTGGGACATCCAGCCGGCGAGCACCGCCAGGTTGGCCGCCACCCCCCACAGCCGCCGCTGGATGTGCGCCGGGTGGCGGTAGGCGAGCATGCCGCCCACCTCGTTGAGCTGGCCCACCACGGCCTTGCGCTGGAGGCCGCCGCCGCGGGCCGCGTCCCAGGCCCGGAACACCTCCACCGAGCGTTCCAGGGCCTTGATCTCCTCGGCACCGACGGGGGCCGCCTCGTAGCGGTCGGAGGAGACGGGATCGGCGATGAGGGGGCCGTTGGTCCGGGGGAGGCCGGCGGCCGGGGCCGGATCGGCCCGGAGCCAGTCGTACATGGCGCTGGTGAGCGCCGATCCTGCGGTGAGCGCGGCGCCCGCGCCCACCAAGCCGCGTCGGTTGAGCATGAGGTCCATTCCCGTGAATTCGGTGAGGACCGCGGCGGTCTGTTCGGGGGCCCACGGCAGTCCGTGGACGGACTGCCGTCTCCCCACCGGGCCTGATCGGCCGAACCCGAGGTCCTCGATGGTCACGACACGGCCGAGTCGCTCGGTGAACAGGGTCGCCAGCACCTTGGGCACCGGATCGCGCGGGGTCTCCCCCATGTCGATCCAACGCCTCACCCGGGAGGTGTCGGTCGCCAGCTGCGGGTGGCCCATGGCCGCCGCCTGCCGGTTCACGAGCCGGGCGAGCTCGCCCTTGGACCAGCCGGTGAGACCGAACAGGTCCGCGAGACGGGTGTTGGGTTCCTTGGTCACGTCAAGCCCCCAGGATCTCGGCTGAGTCGACAGTAGCCGTCGACAACCTCGGCTCGGAGGGCCCGTGAACATTCGCCAGGGTTCGCCAGGGTCCGCCACATGGCGCGCAACCCGTGCGCGGGTGTGCTGTAGAACAGCGCCATCCCGTCCGGTCGCAGGCTCGGCATTCCCCAGGGTGCACCGCGGCACGGTCGGCCGGGTGGCGCGGCAATCCGTCGGCGCACGAAGGGATCCGGCTCGCCCATGCATCCAACACCGTCCCCCGTGTCAGCCCCGCCCCGGCCGCGTACACGACAGCCGTACGGCACCGTCCACCCCGAACCGGTGCGCACGCCACCAGCGTTCGGCGTCCCCCGGCCGCGCCGGGCGCACGCCCTCGGGGTCCCACCGACCGGCGCGAGGCTGGACCTGTCCGGCCCGCAGGGTGCGCGGTTGCGCACCGCCATCGCCTCGGTGCACCGGATCTGTCCGGAGTTCCAGCCGGCGCAGGTCATGCGCCGCAGCGGGCACTCGGTCCTCCTGATCGGCACCGTCGGCCGCGGCCCCGCGGTCGCCAAGTGCCTGCTGGACCACTCGCCCGAACAGGCCGAGCGGTTCCGGCACGAGATAGCGGTCTACCGCACCTTCGTGCGCCACCGTCCGCCGGTGCGGGTGCCCCGGCTCATCGCCGCGGATCCGGACGGCTGCGTCCTGGTCGCCGAGCGGACGCCGGGCCGCCCGGTGGCGCTGCAACGCCACCCGCTGGAGCTCCCGGCCCACTCCGACCTGCGCACCGTGCTGGGCGCCGTCCGTCGGGTGAACGCCTGGCAGCCGCCCGCGGGCCGGTTCGAGGCACAGCTCGACTACGGGCGGCGGATCGCGCGCTACCACGAGCTGGGCCTGCTGACGGACCGTGACATGGGCGATCTGCAGAAGCTGTTGCACGGCCTGGCGAGAGGGGGCGGCCAGAGGCAGTTCTGCCACGGCGACGCCCTGCTGTCCAACGTGCTGCTCTCTCCGACCGGTCCGGTGCTGGTGGACTGGCAGCACGCGGGCTGGTACCTGCCCGGCTACGACCTCGCCACCCTGTGGTCGGTCCTCGGGGACAGTCCGATGGCGCGCCGTCAGATCAGCCAACTCGCCCAGGTCCCGGGCCGTGACGCGCGGGACGCCTTCCTGGTGAACCTGATGCTCGTCCTCACCCGCGAGATCCGCACCTGCGAGACGGCCGTGCAGCGCGCCATGCGGGACCCGGCCCCGGCCGGGGCCTCCGACCGACCCGGCCAGATGAGTTCGGGCGAGGAGCAGCGGCTGTTGCTGCGCCGGCTGCACGACGACTGCGCGATGGCCCGCCGCGCGGTGCGGGCGGCGGTCGGCACCCGGTGAGGTCCGCGGGACGGCACGGTCTTCCCCTCGGTGGCTGCGGGGGCGCCACCGGGCTGGACCTGTGACGCCGCGCAGGTCCGGAGCCCGTACGGGAGGAAGTCCCGTACGGGCTCCCTGACGTGCGCGGGTTCACCGGAAGAACCGATCGTTGACGGATCGTCTCACCGGCCTGTACCCCTGTGTGATCCGTTCCGCGCCACCGCGGCACACCCACGAGGAGGCCGTCTTGCCAAGACCCGTCCCCGTCCGTCCGCCAGTCCGTCCCCCGCTGCCGCCCCGCCGGGGGACCGGCCGCCGGCCGCTGCGGGCGCTCACCGTCGCCGGAGTCGCGGCCCTGCTGCTGCCCCTCCTCCCCGCGGGCGCGTCGGCCGGCGCCGACGAGCGGGACCCCGGCTCGCTCCAGGAGGCGTTCGCCCGCGCCGCCGACCGGCACCGGGTGCCCGAGAGCGTGCTGCTGGGCGTGTCGTACCTCCAGTCCCGCTGGGACGCCCACCACGGCGCGCCCAGCGTCTCGGGCGGCTACGGTCCGATGCACCTGACCGACGCCCGGACCGCCCTGGCCGAGCAGCCGCACCACGGTCACGGTTCGGAGGACCCGCGCGGCGACACCTCCCGTGAGGTCAGGGACGTCCACGACGACCTCCCGGACGCGGACGAGCTGCCCGAGCGGCTGCGCACCCTGGAGCGGGCCGCCGAGCTGACCGGGCTGAGCGAGGAGGAACTGCGCACCGACCCGGCGGCCAACGTCGAGGGCGGCGCGGCGCTGCTGGCCGCCGCCCAGAAGGAGCTCGGCCTGCCCCTGAGCGACGACCCGGCCCAGTGGTACGGGGCCGTGGCCCGCTACCCGGGCTCCTCCGACGCCGAGGCCGCGAAGGTCTTCGCCGACGAGGTCTTCGACGTGATCCGCGACGGCGAGCGGCGCACCACCGACTCCGGCCAGGTGGTGACGTTGGAGGGCGACGCGGACCTGGCCCCGGACACCTCGCGGCTCGCCGGCCCGGACCTGCGGAAGGCCCCGGAGCGCGACGAGCGGGTGGAGTGCCCGAGGTCCGTCTCGTGCGAGTGGATCCCGGCGCCGTACCAGGAGTACGCCAACCCCGACGGCTCGCCGAACTACGGCAACCACGACAAGGCGAACCGCCCCGCGTCGCAGCGGATCGACTACATCGTGGTGCACGACACCGAGGCGACCTGGGACACCACCCTGAAGCTGGTCCAGGACCCGACGTACGTCTCCTGGCACTACTCCCTGCGCTCCTCCGACGGCCACATCGCCCAGCACGTCCCGCTCAAGGACGTCGGCTGGCACGCGGGGAACTGGTACGTCAACGCCAAGTCGATCGGCCTGGAGCACGAGGGCTTCCTGACCGCGCCCGACGCCTGGTACACGGAGGCGATGTACCGCACCTCGGCGCGGTTGGTGAAGCACCTGGCCCGCACGTACGACATCCCGCTGGACCGGCAGCACATCCTCGGCCACGACAACGTGCCGGGCGTGACCGGTGCCAACATCCCCGGGATGCACACCGACCCCGGCCCCTACTGGGACTGGGAGCACTACTTCACGCTGCTGGGCGCGCCCTTCCACCCCACGGCCGGCCCGGGCTCGGAGCTGGTGACCATCAAGCCGGACTACGACGAGCACAAGCCGGTCTACACCCGCTGCGACGGTTCCGGACAGCCGTGTCCGCCGCACGGTTCGAGCGCGGTGCGGCTGCACACCGAGCCGAGCGCCGACGCCCCGCTGGTGAAGGACGTCGGGCTGCGGCCGGGCGGCGGCGACTCCACCACCGGCGTCAACGACACCGGCGCCCGCGCCACGACCGGCCAGCGGTACGCGGTGGCCGAGCGCCGGGGCGAGTGGACGGCGATCTGGTACCTCGGCCAGAAGGCGTGGTTCCACAACCCCGCCGACGAGCCGACCGCGGTGAACTCCCGCGGCTGGGTGGTCACCCCGAAGGAGGGCGTCGAGTCGGTGCCCGTCTACGGCCGCGCCTACCCGGAGGCCGGCGCCTACCCCGAGGGGATCCCGGCGCAGGCGATCTCGCCGCTGCCGTACACGGTGCGCGCGGGCCAGGCGTACGCGCTGGGGCTGAGGACGAAGGGCGAGTACTACTACGCCAAGACCTTCGACCCCGCCGACCACGTGGTGGTCCGGGGCGAGGAGGAGTACTACCAGATCCAGCTCGGGCACCGGGTGGCCTTCGTCAAGGCCGCCGACGTCACGGTGCGCCGCGCGGGCCGGTGACGGGCCGCCGCTGACGGACCGCCGAGACGCCCCGGCGACGGGGCGCGAGAGACGCGAGAGGTACGAGAGAGGGGAGGGGCACCTCGTCGGTGTCCCTCCCCTCCGCCGTCCCGGGCGCTCTCCGTCACCGCCCGGACGGTCGGCACGTCACCGCGTCACCGCGTCACCGCGTCACCGGCGGAACATCTCCGCGGGCAGCGGCTTCAGGAGCTGGTAGAGGTCCTCGGTGATCGGCCGGTCCCAGCTCGCGATGGTGACCAGCACGTTGTCGCTGCGGTCGAACTGGACGCAGGAGATCCTGGTCTCGGAGCAGATGATCCGCCGCACGATGAGCAGGCTGTCGTTCAGCATCACCGGGCTCTCCTCCGTCCCGGTGACGGTGACCTCCTCGTCGTTCTCCAGCGCCGCCAGCAGCTGCTCCACCTCGAAGGGCACCTGGTCGTCGGCCCGCTCGCGGGCCGGGGAGCCCTCGGGGAGGTTGCCGATCACCATGGCCGGTCCGCGCCCGCCGAACAGGTCGTAGCGGAGGAACACGCCCTGGCAGCTCCCGTCCGGACCGGGCAGCAGTCCGGCTCCGAGGTTGCCCGGCCAGTCCCCCGGATCCATGGCCAGCACGTCGAAGTCGGGTCCGGCGGGAACGGGGGCACTGCGGCGGCGGAGAAACGACATGCGGCCAATGGTACGGGGCCGCCGACCGGAAGGAGCGGCTGCCCGTCCCCGTCCGGAGAGCCCTCCCGACCACCGTCCGGAGAGTCTCCGCGCCCCCGTTCGGGGAGCCCCCCTACCGCCGCTCCAGCACCCTGGCGAGCCCCACCCGGTCGGTGCCGAGCTTGCGGTAGACCGCGGAGAGCAGCCGGGTCACGGCCTGCTCCTTCAGGTCCATCTTCCGGGCGATCTCCGGGTCCGTCAGGCCCCGCGCGACCCACTCGGCCGCGGTGCGTTCGCGGGCGGTCAGCTCCTCGCTCTGGGCGTACCGCAACTCCAGGGGGCGCAGCCCGGCCGCGGTCAGCTCCGCGCGGGCGCGTTCCACCAGAGCCTCGGCCCCGCAGTGCGCGGCCGTCTCCAGCCCCCGGTAGAGCTGGTCGGCCGCCTCCTGCGGCAGGCCGGCGCGGCACAGCGCGGCGCCGTGGTCGACCAGGGCACGGGCCAGCTCGTACGAGGCCGGGGAGCGTTCCAGGTGTTCGACGGCCTCGCGCAGGAGGTCCACCTCCCGCGGGTCCCCGGCCACCTCGGCGGCGCACCGCAGCGCCTGGCCGATCGCCGAGGCGGTGCCGAACCGGCGGGCGCGCCCGACCGACTCCAGGGCGTGGGCCGTCGCCCGCTCGGGGTCGGTGTCCCGCACGGCGAGCGCGAGGTGCTGCTGCCAGGGGCACCAGGACGGGTTGCGCATGCCGCGCGGGTCCAGCCGCCGGCCGGTGGCGGCCAGTCGGCTCTCGGCGTCCCGCGGCAGGCCGCGGGCCAGCAGCAGTTCGCCGTGGACGGCCTGGGCGTCGGGGTAGACGACGGCCTTGGGGACGGCGGCGCCGTAGTCGTACCTCCGGGCGGTCTCCCATGCCTCCTCGACGCGTCCGCGGGCGATCAGGGTCTGGATCAGGGTGCCGATCGCGGCGAGTTGCGCGGGGGCGCCGGAGCCCACCCGGTCGGCGATCCGGAGTCCTTCGCGCACCAGGCTCTCGGCCTCGCTCAACCGTCCCCGGCGGTAGCGGATGTAGCCCAGGAGGGTGAAGCCGAACGCCAGGTGGGAGCCGCGCCAGCCCTTGCGCTCGCACTCGGCGATGCCGTCGGCGAAGAGTTCCTCGGCACGTCCGGGCTGGTCGCAGTAGAGGAACGTCAGGGCGGCCATGACGGGCACCTCGAAGCCCCAGTCCTCGTTCGTCCACCCCAGGCCGGACCCCAGGGCCTCCTCGGCGAAGCACAGGGCGTCGGTCGCGGGTTCGCCGCGCACCACCGCGTCCCAGGCGCGCAGGCCGAGGATGTACCGCTCGGCCACGCCGCGACCGGTCAGGTGGTCGGCGAGCCGGGCCAGGCGGCGGGAGCGGGCGGGCGAGTCGGGCTCGTCGGCGCGGAAGGCGTTCCACATGAACTGCTCCGCGCGCATCCGCAGCCGGGTGCGGGCGGTGGTCGCCCGGCGCGCCTCCTCGGCGACGAGCTCGGCGGCCTCGTCCATCCGGCCGCTGTGTCCGAGGGCCTGTGCCAGCCGGCAGGTGACGGCCTCGCGCAGGTCGGGTCCGAGTCCGGGCTCCTCCAGGGCCGCCCGCAGGTGGTTGACCGTGGTGGCGGGTCGGGTGAGGAGGGCGGAGCGGCCCAGTTCGAACAGGACGGCCGCCCGCTCGCCCGGTTCCGGCGGCTCGCGGAGGGCGCGTTCCAGACAGCGTCGGGCGGCCTCGGGGGCTCCGGCGCGCAGGTACTCGCGGGCGGCCTTGCGCAGGGTGGCGACGACCTCGGGATCGCCCTCGGGGTGCACCTCCAGCAGGTGGCGCGCGGCGGCGGTGGGGCCGTGGCCCGCGCCGGTGACGACGGCCGCGGCCTGGCCGTGGAGGGCGACCCGGAGGGCGGCCGGAATGGCCTGGTAGACGGCGCTGGCGATGAGCGGGTGGAAGAACCGCAGGGGTTCGTCCTCCTCCGTGCCGCCGGCGAGGATGCGGGCGGCGTGCAGCCGGGTGCGCGCCTCGGCGGCCTCCTCGGCCCCCAGTCCGGCGACGTCGGCGGCCAGGGGCGGGGGTATCTCGGTGCCGAGCACCGCGGTGGCCCAGGCGAGCCGCACGGCGGCGGGGCCCAGCCGCTCCAGGCGTCCGACGAGTCCGCTGCCCCGGACGGTGCCGGCCAGGTCGCGCAGTTCGGTGGTGTTCTCCCGCTGCGGTTTGAGGCGGCGGTCGGCGACCTTGACGGTCAACTCGATGACCTCGAAGGGGTTGCCGCCGGTGACGGCCCAGCACTCGCGGCAGAACTCGTCGTCGGCGGCGGGGCCGAGCGCGTCGCGCACCAGGCGGGCGACCGCCTGTGGGGTCAGGGCCGTCAGGTCGAAGGGGCGCGAGCCGTTCCGGGTGGCCAGGGAGTGGAACGGGGCGGTGCGGTAGGGGTGCTCGTCGGGCCGGTAGGCGACGACGAGCAGCATGGGCAGTTCCGCGGCCCGGGGCGCGAACGCCGTCAGCCAGGCCAGGGACTCGGCGTCGGTCCAGTGGGCGTCGTCGAGGATCACCACGACGGGTCGGTGCCGGGTGACGAACCGGGTGACGATCCAGTCGAGGCCGTCCCGTACGCCCTGGGGGTCGGGCGCGCTGCCGCCGTCGGGGGCCACCAGGCCGATGGCGGGGGCCACGATGTCGTACCAGCTTCCCAGCATCCGGCGGTGTTCGTCCTCGCCGACGGCGGCGAGGACCGGCTGGGCGAACTGGCGGACGGTGTGGAAGGGCAGGTCCTGCTCCTGCTCGCCGCCTCGTGCGGACAGCACGGTGCAGCCGCGTGCGGTCGCGCGCCGGCGCACCTCGGCCAGGAGGGTCGTCTTGCCGAGCCCGGCCGCGCCGGCGAAGGCGAGCAGGTTTCCGGTGCCCGCGGCCAGCTCGGTCAACGCCTCGTCCACGGCCTCGAGTTCGGCCTCACGCTCGAACATCGCCCGGTGCATCGCTCCCGCTCTTCGCTCGCGATCACGCCCGTCGCCCCGGCCTTTCCCGACGGATGATGCCGAGCGTACGCCGGCGCGAACGCGGCGTGATGCTCTTGGGTCATTTCCGCGCCGCCGGAACGTCACTGTGGCCGGGAACGCTCCCATCCGTACCGCCGGCCTTCCGTTCGCGGAGACGCGGTCGGACCCCCTTGACCGTCAACCTGCTTTGTTCAAGTGTTAGTTGAATATGCGCCAACCATGTTCGTCGCCGTGTTCCACACCGCCCCAGGGAGGCGTCCGCCCATGCCGGAGACCACCACCAGGGAACCCGTCGAACGGAACGGGCTCGTACGACGGGTCGCCTTATTGGAGATCCCGTTCCCCGGCGCCGTCAGTCCCGACGTCGAGCGCGCCCGGACGCACACCCTCCGATGGCTGCGCGGCTTCGGGCTGCTCCGGGAGGAGTCCGCGTTCGAGGAGTTCGACGCCCTGCGGCTGGAGCGGGCGATGGCCCGTTTCTACCCCCGGGCCACGGGCGAGGACCTGATGCTGGCCACCGACGTCAACGGCTGGTTCTTCGTCTTCGACGACCAGTTCGACGGACGGCTGGGGCAGCGTCCGGACGCCGTCGCCCGGCTCCTGGACTCCCTCACCGCGGTCATGGACGAGGACGGCCCCGCGGCGGGGACCCCCTCCAATCCGCTGGTGGAGAGCTTCCGCGACCTGTGGCGGCGCGTCAACGACGGGATGCCGGCGGTGTGGCGGGAGCGCTTCAAGCGCCACTGGCGCGGCTATCTGCTCGCCCACCACCAGGAAGCGCTGAACCGCTCCGGGGACGCCCTGCCCACCCTGGAGGAGTTCCTGGCCGCGCGGCGCCACTCGATCGGCATCCAGCCCTGCCTGGACCTGGCCGAGCGCTGCGGACGGTACACCCTGCCGCCGGAGCTGCACGGCGGCTCGCCCCTGAGGGAGATGCGGCGGATCACCGACGACGTGGCGATCTTCGTCAACGACATCGTCTCGCTGGACAAGGAACTGGCCGTCGGCGACGTCAACAACACCGTCATCCTCCTGCACCGGACCACGGGGCGCCCGCTGGAGGAGTGCGTGCGGGAGGTCTGCGCCGTCGCCAACGGGCGGGTCGTCCGCTTCCGGGAGCACGCCGCGCGCCTGCCGGGCCTGCTGGCCGCCGACGGGGCGCCCGAGCAGCTCCGGGCCTGGGTGGAGGACTACGTCGACGGCATGCGCAACGTCATGCGGGGCAACCTCGACTGGTCCCTGGAGAGCCGGCGCTACGACGCCGCCGGCGTCGCCGCCGTCAGCGACGGTCGGCGACGGCCCTGGGCCGGGCTGCTGGCCGGACCGGAGGCCGGCTGACGGCACCGTGCGGTACGGTGCGCCGCCATGACGGAGACGGAATCGGCGGTGAACCTGTGGCGGGCCGGGCTCGACCGCGTGCCCGAGGAGGTGTGGACGCGCCACGAAGCGCGCGTGCTGATCCTCGCGGAGAACGCCCTGACCTCGCTTCCCGCGGACATCGGCCGGCTGCGGCGCCTGCACACCCTGGACCTGGGGCACAACGCGCTCGGCTCGATCCCGGAGGAGATCGGGGAGCTGACGGGCCTGGACCGCTGCCTGTACCTGCACGACAACCGGCTGACGGAACTGCCGCGCTCACTGGGGCGACTGACCCGGCTGACGTACCTGAACGTCGGGGAGAACCCGCTGGGGGCGCTGCCGGAGGAGATCGGCGACATGGCCGGGCTGATCGAGCTGCGGGCGCAGCGCTGCGGCCTGCGGGAGCTGCCCGACTCGCTCGGGCGGCTGACCGCGCTGCGGGAGCTGTGGCTGCGGGGCAACGCGCTGACCTCCCTGCCCGCCTCCGTGGCGGGCCTGCGGGAGTTGCGCGAGGTGGAGCTGCGGGAGAACGCGGTGGAGGAGGTGCCCGGAGCGCTGCGCGGGCTGCCCCGGCTGCGCCGTCTGGACCTGCGGGGCAACCGGCTGCGGGAGGTGCCCTCCTGGCTCGTGGAGCTGCCCGCGCTGGAGAGGCTGGACCTGCGGTGGAACGCCGTCCGCCCGGCGCCGCGTCTGCTGGAGGAGGCGGCCCGGCGCGGCTGCGTGGTGCTGTGGTAGCCGCGCGACCGCCGGCGGGTCGCCCGTTCTCGTGCGGCGAGGGTTGACAGGTGGGACGCTCGGGAAGAGAGTTCCGGCACTCTCCCGTGTCGCTGAAAGATACTTTCACCGCTTCCCCAAGGGGGTCAGGCATGACCGATTCCGCACCGGGTTCCGCACCGGGCCGGAGCGTGGGCCGACGACAGCTCGGGCTGAGGGCGCTCGCGCTCGGCGGCGGCCTGGTGCTGGCCTCGGCGCCCGTCGCGGCGGCCGGCGCGCCGGGCGCCCGCACCACCGCTCCCGGCTCCTCCGGCGACCGCGCGCCCGTGCTGCGCCGCGGCACCGCGCGGCGGGCCGGGCTGCTGGAGGAGCACCTGCGGCGGCTGGTGGAGGACGCGCGGACCTTCCTCGGTCCCTCCCCCGAGCACCCCTGGTACGCGGGAGCGGTGCTGCTGGCCGGCCGCGGCGACACGATCGCCCTGGAGGAGGGCATCGGCCACGCGGTGCGCTACGCGGCCTACGACGAGACCACCGACACCGGCGTCGAACTCCCCGCCGACCGGCGGATCCCCGCCACCCCCGAGACCGTCTACGACCTGGCCTCCGTCTCCAAGCTGTTCACCGCGATCCTGGCGGTCCAGCAGATCGAGCGCGGCGCGCTGGAGTTGGAGGCGACCGTCGCCTCGTACCTGCCGGAGTTCGGCGAGGCCGGCAAGGACGCCGTCACCCTGCTCCACCTGCTCACCCACACCTCGGGCCTGGCCGCCTGGATCCCGCTGTACGCCGAACCCACCCACGCCGACCGGCTCCGGCGGCTGTGGCGGGAGAAGCCGCTGAACCCGCCCGGCACGGTCTACCGCTACTCCGACCTGAACCTCATCGCCCTCCACCTGGTGCTGGAGAAGGTCACCGGCCGGACGCTGGACACGCTGCTGCGCGAGGAGATCACCGGACCGCTGGGCATGCGGTGGACCCGCTACAACCCGCCCGCCTCCTGGAAGCCGCGCATCGCCGCCACCGAGGACGCCCGCCGCCCCTGGTCGGGCCTGGACCGCGGCATGGTGTGGGGCGAGGTCCACGACGAGAACGCGTACGCCTTCGGCGGAGTGGCCGGACACGCCGGGGTCTTCTCCCGGGCCCGGGACCTGGCCGTGCTCTGCCGGACGCTGCTCAACGGCGGCGCGTACGGCCGCGCCCGCATCCTGCGGCCGGAGTCGGTGGACCTGCTCTTCCACGACTTCAACGCCGACTTCCCCGGCAACGAGCACGGCCTGGGCTTCGAGCTGTACCAGCACTGGTTCATGGGCGCCATGGCCACCCCGGGCACGGCCGGGCACACCGGCTTCACCGGCACCTGCCTGGTGCTCGACCCCACCACCGACACCTTCCTGGTGCTGCTGGGCAACTCGGTCCACCCGGTGCGCTCCTGGCGCTCCGGCAGCGCGCCGCGCGTGGCCGCGGCCGACCACCTGGCCCGGGCCGTCCCGGTGCGCCCCGCCGACGGGCGCGAGGCGTGGTTCTCCGGGATGGCGAACGCCTCCACGGCCACCCTGACCCTGCCCGCGGTGACGCCGCGCGGCGAGGACCCGCGGCTGCGCTTCTCGGTGTGGTGGGACACCGAACGCGACCGGGACGTGCTCCGCCTGGAGGCGTCCGGCGACGACGGGACGCGGTGGGAGCCGGTCCCGTTCACCACCGTCCGTCCCGGCGCCGACCCGGTGGACCGCCCGGAGGGAACGCTGTACGGCTTCTCCGGGCGGGTCTGGCACCGGGCCGTCGCCGACCTGGGCGCCTGGCGCGGCCGGGCCGTGCGGCTGCGCTGGCGGTACGCCACGGACGCCCGCTACGTGGGGCGCGGCGCGTACGTCGACGAGATCCGGATCGAGGACGGCGGACGCGTGCTGTTCGACGACTCCCGCCGGCGGGACGCGGGCCGCGTCGCCCCGGACGGCTGGACGGCCGCGTCGGACTGAGGCGGGCCGGGCGGGCCGGGCGGGCCGAGGCCGGACCGAGGAGCCCCGCGCCGGGCGGTGCCCCGGAAGGCCCTCACCTCCCGAGCACCGCCATGGCCGCGTTGTGCCCGGCGACGCCGCTCACCCCGCCGCCCCGGACGGCGCCCGACCCGCACAGCAGCACGCCCGGGTGCGCGGTCTCCACGCCCCACCGGCCGGCCGGGGTGTCGGCGGGGCGGGAGTCCTGGACGTGGGGGAAGGCCAGGTCGCCGTGGAAGATGTGGCCGCCGGGCAGCCGCAGGTCGCGTTCCAGGTCGAGCGGGGTCCTCGCCTCGACGCACGGCCTCCCCTCGGCGTCGCGGGCCAGGCAGTCGGCGATGGGCTCCGCCAGGTGGTCGTCGAGTCGGGCGAGGGTGGCCTCCAGCAACTCCTCGCGCAGCCGGGCGTCGTGGTCGGCGTCCCCGGTGAACAGCCGGGCGGGGACGTGCAGTCCGAACAGGGTGAGCGTCTGGTGGCCGGTGCGGGCCAGGTCCGGACCGAGGATGGAGGGGTCGGTGAGCGAGTGGCAGTAGATCTCCGAGGGCGGGACCGTGGGCGGCTCCCCCGCCGCGGCCTGCCGGTAGGCGGTCTCCAACTGCTCGTAGCCCTCGGCGACGTGGAAGGTCCCGGCGAACGCCTCGCGCGGGTCGACGGAGCGGTCGCGCAGCCTCGGCAGCCGCCTCAGCAGCATGTTGACCTTCAACTGGGCGCCCTCCGCCCGCGCTTCCGGCGGCGGCTCCTCGCCCAGCAGCGCGGCCGACTCCCGCGGCGAGGCGTTGACCAGGACGTGCCGGGCGGCGACCGTGCCCTCGCCGTCGGCGGTGCGGTAGCCGACCTCGGCGGTGCGTCCGTCCGTGGCGACGGAGACGACCTCGTGCCCGGTGGCGATCTCCGCGCCGGCGGCGCGGGCGGCGTCGGCGAGGGCGTCGGTGAGCGCGCCCATGCCGCCCACCGGCACGTCCCAGTCCCCGGTGCCGCCGCCGATGACGTGGTAGAGGAAGCAGCGGTTCTGGCGCAACGAGGGGTCGTGGGCGTGGCTGAAGGTGCCGATCAGGGCGTCGGTGAAGACCAGGCCCCGGACCAGGTCGTCGGCGAAGTGCTCCTCGATCGTCTCCCCCAGCGGCCGCTCGAACACCGCGCGCCAGGCGGCCTCGTCGTCGATCCGGGCGCGCAGCTCCTCCCGCGTGGGCAGCGGTTCGGTGAGGGTGGGGAAGACCCTCTCGGCCAGGTGCCGCGTCATGCCCTGGAAGCGCCGCCAGGCGTCGAACTCCCGGTCCGAGCCGGTCAGGCGCTCGAACGCCTCCCGGTCGCGGGACTCGTCGCCGCTCACCAGCAGCCCGGTGTCCCGTCCGCCGCGGTGCGCGGGGGTGTAGGAGGAGACGGTCCGCTTGCGGACCGCGAAGCGCAGGCCCAGGTCCGTCACGATGCGCCGGGGCAGCAGGCTCACCAGGTACGAGTAGCGGGAGAGACGGGCGTCCATCCCCGGGAAGACCCGGGCGGAGACGGCGGCGCCGCCGGTGTGGTCCAGGCGTTCGAGCACCAGGACCCGCCGTCCGGCGCGGGCGAGGTAGGCGGCGGCGACCAGGCCGTTGTGGCCGCCGCCGACGATCACGGCGTCGTGGATGTGCCGGGCACTGTGCTGGGCGGGCATGGTCCCTGGTTAGCACGGCCGGCCCGGCCGGGCCAGAGCCGCGCGCCGGCGCGTGGCCGGTGCCTTCAGGGGCCGTCCTCCCGGTGGGCGCCCGGCGCCACCACCCGGCGGTAGACCTCGGCGGCCTCGGCGCTGCGGCCGAGCCGCTCCAGACAGTGGGCCTCGTCGTTGCGGCTGGTCAGCGCGTCGGGATGGTCCGGGCCCAGGACGCGTGCGCGGGCCTGGGCGACCTGGTGGAGGATCTCCAGTGCCTCCTCCCAGCGCTCCAGGCGCCCCAGCGCCAGGGCCGTCTCGCGCCGGCTGGCGAGGGTGTCGGGGTGCTCCGGCCCCAGGGCCCGCTCGCGTTCGTCGGCCACCGCGCGGGCCTCGGCCAGGGCCTCCTCCCAGCGGCCCAGGTGCCCCAGCGCGTGGGCGACCTCGTGGCGGCTGGCGAGGGTGTCGGGGTGGTCCGCGCCCAGGACCCGCTCGCGCTCGGCGGCCACCGCGCGGTGCGCCTCCCACGCCTCGTCCCAGCGGCCCAGCCGTCCCAGGCCGATCCCGGCGCTGTGCCGGTGGGCCAGCACGGCCGGCAGGTCGGCCGGCGGCCCGCCGTCGGACGGGGTCCGCGGCCGGCCGGGACCGGTCCACGGGCCGCTGAGGACGCCGGGGTACCCGGGGGACGCCGGGCCCACCGGCCAGCCGGCGACGGCCTTGGCGCCGGTGCTCATGCCCTGGGCCCACGGCGGCGTCCGCGGGGACGGAGGCGGCTGCGGACGCCGCTCGGCCGGGCACGCCGAGCGGCGGGCGGCGGCGGTGCGGCGGCCGAGCTCGGCGGCGTCCTCGGGCCGCTCGTCGGGGTCCTTGGCGAGCAGATCGAGGATGATCCGCTCCAGTTCCTCGGGAAGGTCGGGCCGGAGCTCGCGGGGCGGACGCGGCGCGGTGTCGCTGTGGCCGACGAGGACGCCCCAGGCGTCGTCGAGGTCGAAGGGCGGCGCGCCGGTGGCCATCTCGTACAGCACGCAGCCGAGGGAGTACAGGTCGCTGCGGTGGTCGAGGGTCGCCCCGGCGATCTGCTCGGGCGACATGTAGTGCGGGGTGCCCATGGTGATGCCGCCGCCGGTGAGCTTGGCGGTGAACCCTATGTCGTGGCCGAGCCGGGCGATGCCGAAGTCGCAGATCTTCACCGTGCCGTCGACGGTGCGCATCACGTTGGCGGGCTTGAGGTCCCGGTGCACGATGCCCTGGTCGTGGGTGTAGGCGAGGGCGTCGGCGATCTGCTCGGCGATGTCGAAGAGGTCGGGGACGGGCAGCGGCCGGTGGTCGCCCAGCTCCAGCAGTTGGCTGAGGTTGTGCCCGTCGAGCAGCTCCATCACCAGGTGGAGCACGCCGTCGTGCTCGCCGAAGTCGTGGACCACGGTCACGCCGCGGTGCTGGAGCGAGGCGGCGACCCGCGCCTCGCGGCGGAACCGCTCCCGCAGCGCCCGCATGGAGCGGGGGTCGGTCTGCCGTCCCAGCGGTTTGAGGCACTTGACGGCGACCACGCGGTCCAGCGACTCGTCCCGTGCCCGCCACACCTGGCCCATGCCGCCGCGTCCGACGAGATCGAGCAGCCGGTACCGGCCCTGGAGCAGGGTGTTCTTCTCCATCGCGCGCCACCGCCCCCCTCTCACCCGATGTCCTGCCCGGTGTTCCGGTGCCGCCCCCCGGCCCGCCCAGTATGAGCCCTTTCCCTACGAACCGGTAAGGCGGTGGGACCGTGTCGGAACCCACCGGGGTGCGCCGGAGCGCCATCCCGAGGCGCTGTGCGCGGGTTTCGACCCGCCGAAGGTGGCAACCGAGGGTGAAATGTCACCTTCTCCGCTCGTACGCGGCACCCGGGCGGGCTTCCGGCTGCTCGCCCGCCTGCGCCGCGCTCCCGCCTTCCATCCCCGAGGACTGACGTGCACGGGCGAGGTGGTGGTGACGGGCGGCCCCGACGCGCCCTGGGGCGTGTCCTGGATGGACGAGCCGGGCCGCCACGCCTGCGCGGTACGGCTGTCGCGGGGGGCCGGTCTGCCGCCGCGGCTGCCCGACTGGCTGGGGCTGGCCGTTCGGGTGGTGGACGCGGACGGGCCCGGGCGGCACCTGGACCTGCTGCTGACCTCCTCCTCCCGCCTGCCCGTGCTGCGCCACCTGCCCCTGCCGCGCGGCGACGCGGCGGGCGGCCCGTACTCCGTCCTGCTGCCGTACCGCGTGGGGGGCCGTCGCACGGTGCTCGCCGCGTTCCCGCGCCGCCGCTCGCGCCCGGTCCACGGCGACCGGTCCGCCCTGCGGCGGGCATTGGAGGAGGGGCCGCTCGTGTTCGACCTGCGGGCCGCCGAGCCGCTGGGCCGGTGGAAGACCTTCGCGGTGCTCACGGTCCGCTCGCCGCTGCCGGAACCGGCGGAGGCCACCCCCGGGTACGACGTCTACGGCCACAGCCTGCCGGGCCTGACCCCGGGACCGGCGCTGGGGACGGTACGCCGCGCGGCGTACGACGGCTCGCGGCGGGGTCGCCGCTGAACGGCGGCCGAGCGGGTCGTTTCCCCGCCGGACGCGGGGGTACTCCGAAGCGGCCGGTATTCCACCCGAACGTGGAGATGATGACGATGGCCAGGACAGGCCCGAGTACCACGGGCACAGCACGCGGGTCGGCGTTGACCACCGCCGCCAAGATCGTGGCCGCGATCTTCCTGGGCGTGGGGATCCTGGGGTTCATCCCCGGCATCACCACCGACTACGGCGACATGACGTTCGCCGGTCACCACTCGGACGCCCATCTGCTCGGCATCTTCGAGGTGTCCGTCCTGCACAACCTGGTCCACCTCGCCTTCGGCGTCGTCGGGCTGGCGATGGCCCGCAGCGCGGCCGGAGCCAGGGCGTTCCTGATCGGCGGCGGTGTGATCTACCTGGTGCTGTGGCTCTACGGGCTGATCATCGACAAGGACAGCGGCGCGAACTTCGTGCCCCTGAACACGGCCGACGACTGGCTGCACTTCCTGCTGGGGGTGGGCATGATCGGCCTCGGCGCGGTCCTGAGCCGCCGCCCCTCACCCGCCTGACCGTTCGACCGTCCGACCGTCCGACCGTCCGACAGGATGACCCGGACACCGGTGGGGCGGCCCCCCGGGGCCGCCCCACCACCGTCGGGTCCCCGCGGACCCCGTCCCGAGAGCGCCGGACCACCGCCGCGTCCGGTGCGGAACGAGAGATGCGCACCATGACGTCCGCACCGCCCGCAGGGGCCGCCGAGATCCTCTTCGTCGGCAACGCGACCCTGCTGATCCGCTACGGCGACCTGACCCTGCTGACCGACCCCAACTTCCTCCACCGCGGCCAGTACGCCTACCTGGGCAAGGGACTGCTGTCCAAGCGGCTGACCGAGCCCGCGCTGTCGGTCGACGAACTGCCCCCCGACCTGGACGCGGTGATCCTGTCCCACCTGCACGGCGACCACTGGGACCGCGTCGCCCGCCGCCGACTGCCCCGCTCGCTGCCGATCGTCACCACACCGCACGCCTCCCGGCGCCTCCAGGGACTGCACGGGTTCAGCCGTGCGACCGGGCTGCCCACCTGGCACGACCACGTGCTGCTCCGCGGCCGCAGCCAGGTCCGCGTCACCGCCCTGCCCGGCCGGCACGGGCCGGGAGCCGCCCGCTTCCTGGTGCCCCCGGTGATGGGCAGTCTGCTGGAGTTCGGCGATCCGGGAGGGCCGGTGCGGCTGCGGATGTACCTCTCGGGCGACACGCTGGTGTTCCCCGGGATCGAGGAGATCGCGCGCCGCTGCCCGGACATCCACCTGGCGGTGGTCCACCTGGGCGGCACCACCCTCCCCGGCGGGCTGCTGGTGACCATGGACGGGACCCAGGGCGCGGACCTGGTCTCCCTGGTGCGCCCGCGCCGCGTGCTCCCGGTGCACTACGACGACTACAGCGTCATGAAGTCCCCCCTGTCGGCCTTCCTCCGCGAGACCGAACGGCCGGGCTTCCCCTCCACGGTGATCCCCTGCGCCCGCGGCGAGCGGGTGACCGTCGACGCGAACGGCCTGGTCGACAGGGACTCGGCCGTCTCCGTCTGACGGGCCGCGAGGCGGGCACACGAACGGGCACACGGAGAAGAGTCCGGCCCGCGACGGCCGGCGCACCGGAAGGAAGGCGCACAGGTGCCGAGCACGATCACAGCCGAGCACGTACGGGAACTGCTCCGCTCCCCCGACCGCGATCCCCGTCTGGTCCTGCTGGAGGGCCGGGCCCGGGTCGTCTCCGCCGAGGAGGCGGGCACGGACCGGCTGCGCGGGGCCGTGGAGGTCGTCTCCCGCGACGACCTCGCCGGCCGGTTCGGCCCCGGGGAACCGTCCGACGGGGACCTGGAGACGGTGGCGGCGCGACTGGAGGCCGTGGTCGCCGAACTGGGCGCCTGACCGGCGTCCGCCCCCGCCTCCTCGCGATTCCCCGGACGGTCGCCGCCGAGGCGGTGGCCGTTCAGGGACGCGGGACGCGGACGGCCAGGGCCAGGGTGTCGTCGGGGTGGAGGATGATGGTGTGCATGTCCTCGGCGATCGCGCCGGGAATCTCCTCTATCGGTCTGTGGGCGTGGCGCCGGGCCGCCTCGATCAGCCGCTCCTCGCCCTCCCTGGGGTCCCGGCGGCTCTCGGTCAGTCCGTCGGTGTAGAGGACGAGCAGGTCCCCCGGAGCCATCCGCGTGTGCAGCAGGCGCTCGCTGCCCGCGAGCGGGTAGCCGATGCCCCGGCCGCGCACCTCCAGGTATCTCGGCTCGCCCTCGGCGGGCAGCAGCAGGGCGGGCGGGTGGCTGCCGTTGGCCAGGTGGAGGTCGCCGGTCGCGGGGTCGACGCGGGCGAGCAGCACGGTGGACATCAGCTCGCTGTCGAAGGGCATCAGGATCTCGGCGGTCCGGGCGATGATCGACTCCAGCGGATGCCCTTCCAGGGCCAGGGTCCGCACCGCGTGGGTGACGTTGAGGGCGCCGCGGGTGCTGGTCACGCCGTGCCCGAGGGCGTCGACGACGGTGATGTGGACGGTGCCGTCGGGCAGTTGCAGCCAGTCGTACAGGTCTCCGCCGGTGGGCGCGTCGGTACCGGCCGGGGCGTAGTGGACGGCCATCTCCAGGCCCTCCACCTCGATCGGCGGGGGCCGCAGGGCGTCCTCCAGCTCGCGCAGGGTCTGGCCGTGGGCCTTGCGCAGCTGCTCGTCGCGCTCCTCCAACTGGACGTAGAGGGCGAGGGTGCCCCGGTTGGTCTCGGCGAGTTCGTGCTTGAGCCGCCGGTGCTCGGCGGTCAGGGCGTCGATGCGGGCCAGCGCCGCCCTCAGTTCCTGCTCCACCGCCTGCAGTTCGGAGGACGGGGACTCGCCCGCGGGACGCGGCACGCTCCCGTTGGGGGACGGCGGCACGGCGTCCGCGCCGTCGGGCCGCGCGGGCAGCGGCACGCGCCAGGTGACCGTGCCGCCCCGGGTGAACTCGGCGGGCAGGGGGAGGTCCGGGAGGTCGCGACCGGTGTCGAGGGCGTGGAGCGCGTCGAGCGTGACCACCAGGTGCCGCGTCCCCCCGCTCGGCTCCGGCTCGACGCGGGTCTCCAACCGCACGGGCCGCCCGGCCGCGAGCTCGGTGCGGGCCAGGTCCGCCGCGGACATCACCAGGCGCGCCCTGGTCTCGACCGGCAGCCGGTGGACGCGGGCGATCCCGCGCACGGCCCGGCGGAGGCTCGGCAGCGTGTGGTGGGGGGTGTCGTTGTCGGTCGTCATGGAACCTCTACACCGCCTGGACGGTGAGCACGGTGGCGTCGTCGCGGGTGCGCCGGTGGCCGTGGGCCAGGGCGGCGGCCAGCAGGGGCGGGGGGAGCCTGAGCAGGAAGGGGGACGGGGAGTGGGACCACCGGGACTCGACGCCGTCGCTGTGGAGGGCGACCGTCGCTCCCGAGGACAGCGGGACGGTGCGGACCCGCGGGGTGGGGACGTTCCATCCGACGATGCCGGGCTGGCCGGCCAGCCGGTGGAGGACGTCCCCGTCCGAGAGCACCACGGCGCGGATGTTGCCGATGCCGCAGTACTCGGCCCGGTCGGGGTACAGACGCAGGACGCCGGCGGCCGCGCCGCGGGTGTGGCGCAGGCTGCGGTGGAGCGAGGTCAGGATGTCGACCAGGGGGCGGTCGGGGGCGGTGCGGAAGGACCGCAGGGCCGAGCGGGCCGCCTCGGCGGCCGAGAGGCCGTGTCCCAGGCCGTCGACGACCAGCCCGGTGAGCGCGTCGCCGGTCTCGGCCACGGCGCAGGCGTCGCCGCAGTGCCGCTCGCCCTTGGCCGGCAGGCACACCGATCCGGTGTCCCAGCGCGCGGAGGGCGGCTCGCCGGGCGGGGAGAGCCGGGCGCACACCACGGTCCCGAACCCCACCCGGGTGCGGATGGCGAACTCGCCGGCGATCCGGCGCACCGCGCCGAGACCGGCCCCGAGGGAGCCCGTGGTGGTGGTGTAGCCGTCGGCCATGGCGCGGTCGAGGTCGCGTATGCCGGGGCCGCGGTCCACCGCGAGGATCTCCACCCCGGTGCCGAGCCGGAACGGCTGGACGTACACCGTCCCGTCGGAGGCGTGCTTGACGAGGTTGCCCGCCAGCTCGCTGGCGAGGACCGCCGCCTGGTCGGGCATCGCGCCGGGCAGTCCCCACCGCAGCGCGCAGTCGCGCGCCGCGGTGGCCGCCAGGTGGATCGCGCTCTCGTGGTCGATGCGGATCTCGTCGGTCAGGCCCTCGGTGGTGGAGGACGATCGGCTCACTGCGTGGTCCAGCGGGTCGCGCTGATCGTGGTGCCCTTTCCCGTCTCGGTGTGCACCTCGAACTCGTGCATGAGGCGGCGGGCACCGCCCAGGCCGTGCCCCAGGCCGGCGCCGGTGGTGAACCCGTCGGCCAGGGCCGCCTCCACGTCGGGGATGCCCGGCCCCTCGTCCCTGACGGTCAGCCGGATGCCCTTGCGGCCCGCCTGCCGCGGGAACTCGATGGTCACCGTGCCCCCGCCGCCGTGGATGTAGGCGTTGCGCGCCAGTTCGCTGGCGGCGGTGACGACACGGGTCTGGTCCACCAGCCCGAACCCGACCTCGACGGTGGCCGCCCGCACCGCGTGGCGGACGGTGATGAGGTCCTCGTCGTTGCGGACGGGGAGCGTGGTGGGGGCCTCGCCGCCGCGTCGGCCGTCGCCGCCTCCGGCCGCGGAGCCCGTCGGAGCGCCGACCGTCCGTTCACCCGAGAGCTTCACTGCGGGTCCCCCCTTCCGGGGGCCGGGGGGCGTGGTGCCAGCCCAGCGCGGCCATCCCCTGCTCCGCGTTCAGCGCCGTCTCCACGCCCGTGAGCCGGAGTCCGAGCTCGGCGAGGGTGATCGCCACGGGTGGTCGCATGCCGGCCACGATCACCCGCGCGCCCAGCAGCCGTGCCATGGTGCTCAGTTCCGTCAGGGTGCGTGCCACGAACGAGTCGATGATCTCCAGCCGGGAGATGTCGATGAGCACGCCCCTGGCCCGCTCGGTGGCGATGCGCTCGGTCAGCTCCTCCGCGAAGGCGGTCGCCGTCTTGTCGTCGAGCTCGTTGACGATCCCGGTGACCAGCACGTCACCGAGCCTGATGATGGGCACGTCCATGGGCCGGGAGCTGGTCATCGGTTCGTCGGAGCTCCCGCGGTCGGCGACTCCTGGCCGGTCATCTCCACCGCGGCGGCCAGGGCGTCGGAGAGGGTGGCGCGGGTGAGGATGGTGGACAGGTCGATGCCCAACTGGGCGATGGTCTGCGCGATGGAGGGGCGGACGCCGCTGATGAAGCAGTCCGCGCCCATCAGCCGGACCGCGTTGACGGTCTGCATCAGGTGCTGGGCGACGGCGGTGTCCACCGTCGGCACACCGGTGATGTCGATGATCGCCACCCGGGCCTCGTGGGTCTGGATGGACTGGAGGAGGTTCTCCATCACCACCTGGGTGCGCGCGGTGTCCAGCGTGCCGATCAGCGGCACGGCCAGGATCTGCTTCCACAGGTGGACCACGGGGGTGGACATCTCCAGCAGCTGGCGGCTCTGCCGCTGGATGATCTCCTCCCGGCGCTCGACGTAGGCGCTGAAGGACAGCGCGGCGGCCTCGTCCAGCAGCCGGTTGACCATCATCGCGGCGGGGAACAGCTCGTGCGGGTCGTGGTTGTCGCGCTTCACGGCCTCCAGCACGGCGTCCTTGAGGGCCAGGATGGCCAGGGACGTGGCGGTGGGGTTCGCACCGCTGCGCTCCCTGCGCAGGGAGAGTTCCATCACGGCGTCGCGCAGGTCGTGGTTGGTGCCGACCACGTCCTCCATCCCCTGGTCGCTGTCGTTCAGCGCCCCGCCGAGCAGGAGGATCAGGGAGTCGGCCTCCTCCCTCAACTCGCTCTCGCCGATGTCGATGGCAGCCCGCTCCCGCTGCAACTGCACCCACCGGTCGGCGATCTCGTCGCCACGCTCCCGCAGTGCCCTCGTCAACCGGTCTCGCACGGCTGCGTCGCTGGCGTTCACCACAAGCCCTCTCACAGTCGTTCGTCGCCGGCCCACGCCCGTCACCTCGGCGTCCGGCTGGATGTGCGGGGGGCGACGGGCCAGTACCCATCGTCCCTTTTGTTGCTGTCCGGCAAATGTTAACAGTGGCCGGAAGAGCCGGAGAGTGCCCCAACTCACGCGAGGTCAGGGACCGGTGATGCACTCCGGCTTCCCGAGGCTTTCCCCGAAACCGGCGCCTGATGCGGGGTCCGTGCTTGTTTCCCCCCGACGACCGTGCCGCGCACCGCCGTTCCTCCCCGCGGCCACGGGCACGGCGTCCGACAGGGGCGAGACGGCGCGCGTCCCCGGGAGGACGGCGACCGGGATCGTCCGAAACTCCGAGAAATGCCGGGAAACACCGGGAAGCTCCGAGAAACGCCGGGAACGTCGGGAATGGCGAGAACGTGGAGACCGTCGAACGCGCCGCCCACGCCGATCCCTACGCCGATCGCACACCTCCCTCCGCCCGCCGCCCACACCACGGAACCGCCTCGTCCGCGACGCTGCGGAACTTCCGCAGACCCTCGGCGAGCGCCTCGCGGGAAGCCGGGGGCATCGCCGCGACGATCGTCCGCAGGCTCTTCTCCCGCAGGTCGCGCAACTCCCGCAGGTACGCCCTGCCGCGGCCGGTCAGCCTCAGCTCCACTTCCCGCCGGCTCACCGGGCTGGGCGCGCGTTCCACGAGTCCCACGGCCTGCAACCGGTCGCACAGCCGGCTGACCGACGACGGGGTCGAGCCCAATGCCTCGCCGAGGGTGCGCAGGTTGATGCCCTCCTCACGGTCGAGGACGTACAACACCCGCACCTGCGCGGCGGAGACGGGCGCGGGCGGGACGGTCCCCCGTCCCCTCTCCCACAGCACCTCCAGAAGCTCGATCACGTCCGACGCCGCGCGCGCCGCCTCGTCGAAGTGGCACGGGAAGGCTTCGGATTCCACGTCCACAACTGTGACACTCCGCCTCCGCGTTGTCAGTCCGAGGCCCGAACGGCACGCGCTCCCCCGTCGCTTCGCCTCCTCCCCGGGACGGTCCGCACGGCGAGCGGGTCGACGGGCGGCGGGGAGTCCGCACCGCGGCCCGGCACCGCGCCCGGCCGCTCGGCGGCGCCCTCGGTCGCCCTCGGTCGAGGCCCCGCCCCCCTGCGCCGGACGCCCCGCCTCCGCGGCCGGCACCGGCCGCGGTTCCCGTCCCCGGACCGGCACGGCCGAGGGTTCCGACCGGGCGCCCGCCCGTCGGACCCGTCGACACCATGCCCCGAGGCCGCTGTAACCTTCCCGGTGCGACCGGGCCGCCCCCTCCACCAGACGCGGAGTGCCCCGGCCCGTACACGACCGGAAGGTAAAGAACCGGTGTGCGCATGCCCCGCCGGGGCACAAGCACCCCTGGACCAGAGTCGAGGACCGAGTGGAGGTGTTCACCGTCGTGCCGATGCCGGCGCCGTGCCGGCGCGTCCGGCGCGCCCTCCCCGCCGCCATCCCCGCCCCGGTGGCCGCCCACTCGCGCCCGCCCGCGGCCGAGGCACGGCTGTCGACGCGTGCGGCCGGTTCTTCCCCGCATGTCCTCGCCACGCCAGAGGTGGTCCCTCCGTGACCGAAAGCGAACATCCGCACACCGGGTGGGAAGACCCGGAGCCCTTCGTCCACCCCGCGCTCTTCTACCGGACCCCCGAGGAGTACCTCGCCGCCGTGGGCGGCTTCGTCACCTCGGCCCTGAACGCCGGAGAGCCCGTTCTCGTCGCCGTTCCCGGCCCCCGCCTGGACCTGCTGCGCGAGCACCTGGGAGCCGAAGCGGCCTCGGTCGACCACCTCACCCTCGTGGACATGACCGAGTTCGGCCGCAACCCCGGCCGCATCCTGGCCGGACTGCGGGACTTCGCCGACCGCCACCCCGACCGTCCCGCCCGCATCGTCGGGGAGCCGATCTGGGCGCGGCGCTCCCCCGCCGAGGTGGTGGAGGCCACCCGGCACGAGGCACTCATCAACGCCGCCTTCACCGGCCGTACCGCGACCATCCTGTGCCCCTACGACACCGCCGAGCTGCCCCCGGCCGTGTGCGAGGACGCGCGCCGCACCCATCCGGTCCTGTGGGAGAACGGCGCACAGTGGGCCAGTCCGCGCTACGCCGGCCCCGCGGCCGTCAACGCGGACTGCGACGCCCTGGCCCTCTCCCCCGCACCGGCGGACGCCCGCTCCGTCGTGTTCGCCACCGGGGACCTGGGCGATGTGCGCCACCACGCGGACACCTGGGCCCACGAGGCCGGACTGGACGCCCCGCGCCGGGGCGACTTCGTCCTGGCCGTGGCCGAGGCCGCCGCCAACTCCATCGCCCACGGCGGCGGGCACGGCACCCTGCGCCTGTGGGCCGACCCCTCGTCGTGCGTGGCCGAGATCAGCGACCGCGGACGGCTCACCGACCTGCTCGCCGGCCGTCGTCGCCCGACCCTGGACTCGGCCGACGGCGGACGCGGCCTGTGGATGATGCACCAGCTCTGCGATCTGGTGGAGACCCGCGTCACGTCCGCCGGCCTGACCGTGCGGCTCCACATGACCCTCCCGAACCGCCCCGCCCCCCGCTAGGACGGCCCGCCCCGCCGCCGTCGGCGGTGGCCTCGCCGGGACCCCGGCGTGTCGGCGGAATGTCACGCACCGTTCCGGTGTTCATTCCCTCACGGGGGCATCGACCGAGACTCCCCGGAAGGACTCGCATGAGCACCGTCGCCCTGACCGCCGCCGACTTCGAGAAGACCGTCACCGAGAACGACATCGTCCTCGTCGACTTCTGGGCCTCCTGGTGCGGCCCGTGCCGGATGTTCGCCCCCGTCTACGAGAACGCGTCCGAGACCCACTCCGACATCGTCTTCGGCAAGGTCGACACCGAGGCCGAGCAGGCCCTGGCCGCCGCGGCGGACATCACCTCGATCCCCACCCTGATGGCCTTCCGCGAGGGCGTCCTGGTCTTCGCCCAGCCCGGCGCCCTGCCTCCCCAGGCCCTGGACCAGGTGATCACGGCCGTCCGCGAACTGGACATGGACGAGGTGCGCGCCTCGATCGCCGCCCAGGGCGCCGGAGGCCCGGCCGAGGCGTGACCGACGCCGGCCGGCCGCCCCGGACCGGCCGCGCCCGGGCGAGCGAGCGGCGCCTCACCGCCGCGCTCCCGGGTTCCGCACCACGGCGACGGGGCAGTGCGCGTGGTGGAGGACGGCCTGGCTGACCGAGCCCAGCAGCAGTCCGGAGAAGCCCCCGCGGCCCCGCGCCCCGACCACCAGCAGTCGGGCCTCCCCACTGGCCTCGATCAGCGCCTGGCGTGTGCGGCCCTGCACCAGTCGGCGGTGCACGGTGACGTCGGGGTGCTTCGCCTGCCACCCGGACAGCGCCTCGGCCGCCACCCGCTCCTCCTCGTCGCGGAGCATGTTCTCGTCGTAGACGAGGGGAAGCGGGTCTCCCGGTCCGCCGGTGGCCGGGCCCGTCCAGTTGTTCCAGGTGTGGAGGGCCACCAGGTCGACGCCCCGCAGTGACGCCTCGGCGAACGCGAACCCCACCGCGGCCTCGCCCGCCGGGGAACCGTCCACCCCGAGCAGGATCGGGCCCGTGGGCTCCGCCCTGCCGCGCACCACCAGGACCGGGCAGCGGCCGTGCGCCGACAGGTGCACGGCGGTCGAGCCCAGCAACAGCCCCGTGAAGCCGCCCAGCCCCCGGCTGCCGACCACGACCAGGGCCGCGCCGCGCGATCGGCCCTCCAGTACCGTCAGCGGCTCTCCGGCGACGATCTCGCCGTCGACCTCGATCCCCGGTTCGGCGGTGCGCGCGTGCTCCACCGCGTCGGCCACCAGGCGCTCGGCCATGGCGCGCAGCCCGCCGTCGGGCGGGCCCAGCGGCGACGGGCCCAACGGCACGTGCACGGCCGGCCACAGGAAGGCGTGCACCACCCGCAGCCCCACCCCGCGCAACCGCGCCTCGCGGGCCGCGACGGCCACCGCGTCCAGGCTCGACCGCGAGCCGTCCACTCCCACCACGACCGGTCCGTTCGTCATCGCTCTCCTCGTTTCCGCGTTCCCGCGTTTCCGCGTTTCCGCGCGGTGCGCGCGCCGTCTCGGTCTTCCCGTACCGCTTCCTCCTCCACCTTCTCCCCGTTTCGCTCCGCCGCCATGGGGCCGTACGGTCGACTTCGGAGGGCCGAACGGCCCTCTTCCGCGGGCGTCTGCCGAGAGGAGGTCGCTTGGCGCGTTCTTCTCGCGTCTCCGTGGCGCGCCGTACCTCGCGGAGGGTGATCGGGGGCACACGCGACGCGACGCCGGTCGCCCACGGCGGCGCGGCGACTTTCCCGAGCGGGATCACTCGTTCCCTGACGCCCGGTCAGTAGAGTCGGCCACGGGACCGCCGGAGCCGCCGGCAGCCGCCGAGACCACCCGGAGGTAGTCATGAAGATGCTGATCAACGTGCCGGAGACCGTGGTGGCGGACGCCCTGCGCGGCATGGCCGCCGCCCATCCGGACCTGACGGTCGACGTCGAGAACCGGATCGTGCTGCGCCGGGACGCTCCGGTCGCGGACAAGGTGGGCCTGGTGTCCGGGGGCGGCTCGGGGCACGAGCCGCTGCACGGCGGGTTCGTCGGCCCCGGGATGCTGGACGCCGCCTGCCCGGGCGAGGTGTTCACCTCCCCCGTCCCCGACCAGATGGCACGGGCCGCGGCGGCCGTGGACAGCGGCCGGGGCGTGCTGTTCATCGTGAAGAACTACACCGGGGACGTGCTGAACTTCGACATGGCCGCCGAACTGGCCGAGGACGAGGGCGTGCAGGTCGCCAAGGTGCTGGTCGACGACGACGTGGCGGTGAGCGGCAGCACCTACACCACCGGGCGGCGCGGCACCGGCGCCACGCTGTTCGTGGAGAAGCTGGCGGGCGCGGCGGCCGAGGCGGGTGCGCCGTTGGAGCGGGTCGAGGCGATCGCCCGGCGGGTCAACGAGTCCTCCCGCAGCTTCGGCGTCGCGCTGGACGCCCCCACGACCCCGGCCAAGGGCAGCCCCACCTTCGACCTGCCGCCCGGGGAGCTGGAGCTGGGCATCGGCATCCACGGCGAGCCGGGGCGCGAGCGGCGCGGCATGATGACCTCCGGGGAGATCGCCGACTTCGCGGTGGACGCGGTGCTGGAGGACCTGCGTCCGAGCCTGCCCGTGCTGGTCCTGGTCAACGGCATGGGAGCCACCCCGCTGTTGGAGCTGTACGGTTTCGCCGCCGAGGTCCACCGCGTGCTGGGCGAGCGCGGGGTGTCCGTGGCCCGTACGCTCGTCGGCAGCTACGTCACGTCACTGGACATGGCGGGCTGCTCGGTGACGCTGTGTCAGGCCGACGAGGAGCTGCTGCGGCTGTGGGACGCGCCGGTGCGCACCCCCGGGCTGCGCTGGGGCATGTGAGGTGGGCGACCCGGGCAGGGACACCGGAGCTCAGGACACCGACAGAGGAGACCGTGGTGACCGTCGCACTGGACACCGATTTCTTCCGCCGCTGGATGTCCGCGGTGGCGGCCGCCGTGGACCGGGAGGCCCAGCGGCTGACCGAACTCGACTCCGCCATCGGCGACGCCGATCACGGCACCAACATGCGGCGCGGCTTCGCCGCCGCCGTGGCCTCCCTGGAGCAGGAGGAGCCCGGCACCCCCGGGGGCGTGCTCGTCCTCACCGGGCGCCGGCTGATCTCCACCGTCGGCGGCGCCTCGGGCCCGCTGTACGGGACGCTGCTGCGGCGCGCGGGCAGGACGCTGGGCGACGCCGGGAGCGTGACCCCCGCGCAGCTGAGGGACGCCCTGCGGACGGGGGTGGACGCGGTGGCGCAACTGGGGTCCGCGGCACCGGGCGACAAGACGATGCTGGACGCGCTGTACCCGGCGATCGAGGCCCTGGGCGCGTCGGGCGAGGGCTTCGAGGCGGCGCGCAGGGCCGCCGAGGAGGGCGCGGTCGCCACCGTGCCGATGCAGGCCCGCAGGGGGCGGGCGAGCTATCTGGGCGAGCGGAGCATCGGACACCAGGACCCCGGCGCCACCTCCTCCGCGCTGTTCTTCGCCGCGCTCGCCGACACCGTCGGGACCACCGGGTCCGGCGGAACGGGGACCTCCGACGGGGTCGGGGAGGCGGCGTGAGCACGGAGGGGGGCGGGAAGCCGCTGGTCGGCGTCGTCCTGGTCTCGCACAGCAGGCAGGTGGCCGAATCCGTCGCCCACCTGGCCCACGGCCTCGCCTCCGGCGGCCCCGCGGTTCCGGTGGCGCCGGCCGGGGGCACCGGGGAGGGCGGTCTGGGCACCAGCTCGGACCTGATCATCGAGGCGGCCCGCCGGGTGGACCGGGGCGCGGGCGTCGCGGTGCTGGCGGACCTGGGCAGCGCGGTGCTGACCGTGCGGACGCTGCTCGCCGAGGGCGATCTGCCCGAGCTCGCCCGGCTGGTGGACGCCCCGTTCGTGGAGGGCGCGGTCGCGGCCGTGGTCACCGCCTCGACCGGGGCGGACCTGGACGCGGTGGCCGCCGCCGCGGCGGAGGCGTACCAGTACCGCAAGGCGTGAGCGCCGCTCCCCGCCGGCCCGCCCTCCCGTTCGAGGGACGGGCGGGCCGGGCGGGCGGGCTGATTCCGGGTGCCGGATAATGCCCGCATGCGGATCTCGGCGAGAGCGGACTATGCGGTACGTGCCCTGCTGGAGTTGGCCGCGGCGGGGGACGAGAGTCCGGTCAAGGCCGAGACGATCGCCACGGCGCAGAACATTCCCCACAAGTTCCTCGAGGGCATCCTGACCGACCTGCGCCGCGGCAGGCTCGTGGTCAGCCGGCGCGGCGGCAGCGGCGGTTACCGGTTGGCCGCGCCCGCGGACACCGTCACCATCGCCGACGTGATCCGCGTGGTGGACGGTCCGCTGGTGTCGGTGCGGGGCGCGCGTCCGCCGGAGCTGTCCTACACCGGTCCCGCGGAAGCCCTGCTGCCGCTGTGGATCGCGCTGCGCGCCAACGTCCGCAAGATCCTGGACGAGGTCACGCTGGCCGACGTGGCCGCGAACCGGCTGCCCGCCCTGGTGCACACCCTGGCCGAGGACCCCGAGGCCTGGACGAACCCGTAACTCCCGCCTCGCGGGAGCCGGTTCGTCCCTCCCTCGTCTCTTCTCCCCCGACACCGTCCACAGTTCGGACTCGGCTTGACCCGGTGCGGGGGCTGCCGCGACAGTTTTCCCTACGAAATCGATAGGAAAACTAGGGAAGACGGGAAGGGTGGGCGCGGCATGCGGACACTGATCGTGCTGGCGCTGGTGGGCCTGGGGGCCCAACTGGTGGACGGCAGCCTGGGGATGGCCTACGGGGTGACCTCCACCACCCTCCTGCTGGCCGTGGGCACCAACCCCGCGGCCGCCTCGGCCACGGTGCACCTGGCGGAGATCGGCACCACGCTGGCCTCCGGCGCGGCGCACTGGCGGTTCGGCAACGTCGACTGGGGCGTCGTGGCGAAGATCGGCATACCCGGCGCCGTCGGGGCCTTCGCCGGTGCCACCTTCCTGTCGAAGCTGTCCACCGAGGCCGCCGAGCCGGTGATGTCGATCGTCCTGCTCGCCCTGGGCCTGTACGTCCTGCTGCGGTTCACCCTCGCCGGGCTCCCCACCGACCGCCTCGGCAAGCCGCTGCGCAAGCGGTTCCTCTCCCCGCTGGGCCTGGTGGCCGGTTTCGTCGACGCCACCGGCGGGGGCGGCTGGGGTCCGGTGGGCACCCCGGCCATCCTGGCCAGCGGCCGGCTGGAGCCCCGCAAGGTGATCGGCTCCATCGACACCAGCGAGTTCCTGGTGGCCGTCGCCGCCAGCCTGGGCTTCCTCACCGGGCTCGGCTCCGCGGGCATCGACGCCTCCTGGGCCGCCGCCCTGCTCGTGGGCGGTCTGATCGCCGCGCCGATCGCCGCGTGGCTGGTCCGCCACGTCCCCCCGCGCATCCTGGGCTCCGCGGTGGGCGGCCTGATCATCGTCACCAACACGCGCACCCTGCTGAACAGCGACTGGATCGGCGCCGGGGACGCCGTCCGGTACCCGATCTACGCCGTCCTGTACGTGCTGTGGGCCGCCGCCCTCGCCCACTCGATCCGCGAACACCGGCGCCTGCCCGCTCCCGAGCCCACGCCCGCCGGCCAGGACCGGATTCCGGCCCAGCGCGGGGAGAAGGAGGAGAGCAGCGAATCGGCGACCATCTGAGCGGCCGACGCGGTGGCGCGGACCGGGGACCGACCGGGCCGCGCTCTCCGCTTTCCCTCCCTCTCCCCGCCCGGCGGGAAATCACCGGCGAGCGGACGACCCACCGCACGGAAATCCCCGCTCCCGGTTCGGAACCCCGGACGGAAAACCATTCGAGGCGCTCGCCGTCCGGTCTGCTTCCGGAATCACCCGACCGGATTTCCCGCATTCCCGGACCGGAATATCCACTCCGCCCGGTTCTTTTCTCCTGCGACGGGCGGGAGGCCAGGCGGCCCGGAGCATCGTCGAGGAAATCGACGGAATCGCCTCCCTCTCCCCTCCCACCGGCTTCTTCCTGCGCTGACGCGAGATCCCCGCCCCTTCCGCGGCGACGGCGTCCGAAAAAGAACGTTGACGTCTTTCGTTTTCGCTGACATTCTTGTTTGCCATGAGGAACGCCGAGATTCTCGTGGCGCGCCTGCATGTCGATCTGCGACGCCATGCCAGCGCGATCTGTGCCGCCGCTCACTGAGCCGCGCCGTCGGCCGATCCTCCCCTTTCGCGCGTACTCTGCGACTCCATGCGCCGTCCGAGATTTCGGGCGGAGATTTTCCGGATTTCCTCGTTCCGACACGGCGGCGCGTCACGCCCGTCCACCGCTCCCCGTCACCCCTGTGCGGAGCGCCTCGGGGACGCGACGGACGCCTCGACCGTGACCGGTCGCTCCGGGAATCCCCACACCGTTTCCCCTTCCTCCCGTGGAGTGAGATCGTCCATGAACCCCATCCTCGCCCTCTCCGGCAGCCCTTCCCGGGTCTCGCGCACCGCGCTGCTGGTCGAGCACGCCATCGCCCGGCTCTCGGCCACCGGCTACGACGCCGAACACCTGGCGATACGCGACCTGCCGGCCGAGGACCTGCTGGCGGGCCGGACCGACACCCCCGAGCTGCGCGCCGCCGTCGACCGGGTCACGGCCGCCGACGGGCTGATCGTGGCCACGCCGGTGTACAAGGCCTCCTACAGCGGTCTGTTGAAGTCGTTCCTGGACCTGCTGCCGCAGTCGGCCCTGTCGGGAAAGACCGTGCTGCCCCTGGTCACCGGCGGCAGCCTCGCGCACGTCCTGGCCATCGACTACGCGCTGCGGCCGGTGCTGGCCGCGCTGGACGCCCGCCACGTGGTGAACGGCTGTTTCCTCCTGGACGGCTCCATCGAACGGCGGCCGGACGGCACGGCCCGCCTCGCCGCCGAGGCGGAACTGCGCCTGTTCGACGTCGTCGACGCCTTCGTCGACTCCCTGCCGCTGAGCACCACGGCCTTCGAGGACGCGGCCGGCTCCCTCCGCTGACGGCGGAGGAGCGCTCGCACACAGCCGTCCCACCGCACCTCCGCCGACGGAGCCCGCGTCCGGACCTCCGGGGGGACGAGGCGCCGCACCACACCCCCGTCGCGGCCCGAGTCCTCCCGCGGGCGCGGTCGCGTCCGGCCGCGCCCGCACCTCCCACCACCCATGCGAAGGATCGATCACGGTGAACCACACCATCACCGTCCCCACCGGCACGAACGACACCGTCGAGACCGTCGACCGACACACCCCGGAACGGCTGGTCACCTATGTGGTGCTCGCCCCCGAGACCGCCCGGGTCTCCGACCTGTTCGCGCAGGACCTCACGGTCCGGCGCGTGGAGAGACCCCGGGCGGAGGAGCCACCGGAGCCGCCCCGCGAACCGTCCTCGGGACTCCACGTCGACCCCGACCGGTACACGGCCTCGATCGACGGTCACCCCCTGGACCTGACCTACCTGGAGTTCGGGCTGCTGGCCCACCTCACGGCCCATCCGCACCGGGTCCACACCCGCGCCCACCTGATGGAGGCGGTGTGGGGCTACGACCACGTGGGCGACAGCCGCACCATCGACGTCCACGTCGCCAGGCTCCGCCGCAAGCTCGGCCCCGTCCACCGGAGCAGCATCGCCACCGTGCGGCGCGTCGGCTACAAGTACGTGCCCGTCGCGCGGAGCGCCTGACGCCCGTCCGCCGTTCGGCGGTGCGCGGCGGGCGCGTTCACCGGGTCGGCGCTCCAGTCCGGGCGGACGCCCAGGGCGTTGCACACGACGATGTAGAGCATGACGGGGTGGGTGTAGGGCACGTCGTCCTCGGGCCAGTGGGCCAGGCACGGCCCGGTACCCGAGGCGCGGGCCGGAACGAGGGCGTCGGGCGCGTAGTGGGCCGGCTCGGGCCAGACGAGGCCGGCGTCGGCCCGGGCGGGCACGATCCACCACCACCGCTCGGCGTCGGCGAACACGCACCCCGTGCGGCGCAGACCGCGCCGGACGCGCGGCCCGAGACCGGCGTCCACCCCGACGGCGTCGTACCCGAGGGGGGCGCGCAGGGCGGACGGCAGCAGCAGGCGTTCGCGAGGACGCTCCGCCGGGGCCTTCCCGCGCGGAGCGCCCGGACCGCCCAGGCGGCACAGTCCGCGCAGACCGCGGGCGAGGAGGCCGGACGAGGGCGTCAGCACGCCGCACCGATCAGGGGCAGACGGGCCCACACCGACCAGCCGCAGCGCCCCTCGGTGTCGTCCAGGCCCCATGCGGTGCTCACCGCCTGGACCAGGAGCAGGCCGCGTCCGCACTCCTCCTCGGGGAGGCGGCCGGTCGCGGCCGGCCGGCCGGGTCGGTGGCCGCGCACCTCGATGGACACCTGCTCGTCTCCCCCTTCCCGGTCCCTGCGGACCTCGCACACCACCGTCTCGCTGCCGGTGTGCACCACCGCGTTGGTGAACAGCTCCGAGACCACCAGGACCGCCGTGTCACGGGCCCGCGCGTCCGCGCCCCAGCGGTCCAGCCGCGCACGGACCCGGCGGCGCGCGACCGCCACGGACTCCGCCCGCGCGGGCAGCGCGAACCTCTCTCGCCGCGGGGTGGCCGCCAGAGTGGTCCCCGCCGGCAAAGGCGCGGGCTCGCCGGCCGGCGCGGCCGGTCCTGTCCTGTGGGGGAGGCGGAGGTCGTGGAGCGTGCAGCACGCACGCGACCTCGACGAGGTGAACCGTGTCACACCGCCAACTATGCGTCCGCCGCGCCCAGTTGGCAAGGGTCACTCTGAAAAGTGCAGAATTGCGGGTGCAGGGTGTTCGCCTCGCGGACGGCATGGCACACTGCGGAACATGGCCAGGAGACCAGGAGAGACGTCCGGTGAGTGAACCCCGGTCGGCCCCGACCGTGGGTCAACTCGTGCTGGGAAGAAGGCTTCAGGACCTGCGCGAGAAGGCCGGCCTGAAGCGCGAGGAGGCCGCCAAGGTCCTCCATGTCGCCTCCGCCACGATCCGCAGGATGGAGACGGCCGAGGTCGCCCTGAAGATCCCGTACGTGCGCCTGCTGTTGGAGGCGTACGGAGTGTCCGGCCCCGACGTCGAGACCTTCGTGGCGCTCGCCGAGGAGGCCAACCGGCCCGGCTGGTGGCAGCGGTTCCGCGACGTGCTGCCGGACTGGTTCAGCGTCCACGTCAGCCTGGAGAACTCGGCGAAGGTCATCCGCGCGTACGAGCCCCAACTCGTCCCCGGCCTCCTCCAGACCGAGGAGTACGCCCGGTGCGTGCTGCGCACCGGAGCCGTGGGACGGACCTCCCCGGCGGAGGTCGAGCGGCACGTGGCGCTCCGCATGGAACGCCAGAAGCTGCTCACCCGCGCCGACCCCCCGCACCTGTGGGTCCTGGTGGACGAGACCGCGCTGCGCCGCCGCGTCGGTACGCCGGACGTCATGCGGGCCCAGATCGACAAACTGCTGGAGGAGAGCGAGCGGCCCAACCTCACCCTGCAGATCGCCGAGTTCTCCGCCGGGTTCCACCCCGGCACCTACGGTCCCTTCGTCCTGTTCCGCTTCGGCCTGCCCGAGCTCCCCGACATGGTCTACGTGGAGTACCTCACCGGTGCCGTCTACCTGGACGAGCGCACCGAGGTCGCCTCCCACCTCGAACTCCTGGACCGCATGTCGGCCCAGGCGGCAACAGCACGACGCACGAGGGAGATCCTCCGGGATCTCCGCAAGGAGCTCTGACATGGACCGCATATACAACGGCATGCGCGCCAGCGACCTCGGCACCGAGGGCTGGCTGAGGCCGTGGAGCGGGGGCAACGGCGGCAACTGCGTGGAGGTCAGGAAGTTGCCCGACGGCCGGGTCGCCCTCCGCCAGTCCACCGACCCCGACGGTCCGGCGCTGATCTACACCCGCGGGGAGATCGACGCGTTCATCCAGGGCGCCAAGGCGGGGAAGGCGGACTTCCTGCTCTCCTGACGCCACCGCACCACCGCACCACACGGGGCTCCCGGTCCGTCCACGGGCCGGGAGCCCCACGGCCGGCTACGCGCGCGGAGCCAGGGCGCGGACGCCGACGCCGACGGCCGGCCACCGCCGCACGACGCGCCGGCGGCCGCGCCCCGGCCCCACCCTGACGACCCATCGGATATTCGGAGGAACAAGCGCATGGCCGACGAGATGAGTTGGACCCGGAACCCCCCGGCCGAGGAACCGGTCGAGATCGACACCTCCGTCCCCAGCATCGCGCGGGTCTACGACGCGATCCTGGGCGGCAAGGACAACTACCCGGTGGACCAGGAGATCGCCGAGCAGGTGGCCAAGGCGTTCCCCGACGGCGGGGAGGGCGCGCGGACCAACCGCAGACTCCTGGTCCGCGCGGTGCGCCACCTGGCCCGCCAGGGCATCGACCAGTTCCTCGACATCGGCTCCGGCCTGCCGACCGCGCAGAACACCCACCAGGTCGCCCAGGAGATCAACCCCCGGGCGAAGGTCGTCTACGTCGACAACGACCCGATCGTGCTCGCCCACGGCCGGGCCCTGCTGGAGAACGACGACCGCACCGTCGTGGTGACCGCCGACATACGCGAGCCCGACGTCCTGCTCGACCACCCGGACGTGACGCGGATGCTGGACCCGGAGCGTCCGGTGGGACTGATCCTCAACGCCGTGGTCCACCACCTCCTGGACGAGGAGGACCCGGTCGGGCTGGTGGAGACCTACAAGGAATGGCTGCCGCCGGGCGGCTACCTGCTGCTGACCCACTTCTGCTCCTCCACACCCGAGGCCCGTGGGCTGGAGGCGGTGCTGCGCCAGGCCCTGGGCCGGGGGCAGTTGCGCAGCATGGCGCAGATCGCCGCCTTCTTCGAGGGGCTGGAGATGGTCGAGCCCGGCGTGGTCTACCTGCCCTACTGGCAGCCCGACGAGCCGGTGAAGGCGCCGCTGGACATCGCCGGCCTGCTGGTCGCCGGCGGCCTGGGCCGCAAGCCGCAGCGACGGGCGTGAGCCGGCGGGACCCCGTGTCCGCGCGGAGCGCCGAGTCGCACGGGCGCGGGGTCCCCCCGCCTCACCGGTCGCAGACGTCCCGGATGTGGTCCAGGAGCTCCGCGAGGGTGTGACGCATGTCCCTCAGCTCCGTCTCGAACTCCTCCAACGACTCCTCCAGGGCGTGGAAGTGGCGCTCGTCGCGGTCGGGCCTCTTCCGCTCCTCTTCCAGCAGGCGCTCGATGTTCGCGATCGCCGTCTCCAGGTGCCCGACGGCCTTCTCCTGACGGCGGGCCGCCCTCCTCAGGGCCTTGCACATGTCCGCGTGCCTCAGTACCTCGGCCATCTCGTCCTCTCCCGCTGCCGGAATCCGGTGACCCCTCCTCTCCACCCTGGGACGCCGGACGGGACCGCGCACGTCCCGGAGGGCGCGGCGGCTCCCCCGTGGGGGTGATCGGACCTCTGTTCTTTCGCTTGGCACACTTTTCTTTCCCCGGGCTCCATCGTCCCGGCCGGCGTACCGGCGGAGGCCGCCCCTCCCCGCCGGGGCGTCCGGGCGACACCGCGTACGGCCGCCGGACGCGGATGAGTACGGCTACTCAGGCGCCCACGGGCGTCTCCGGGCGAGGATCGGACCACCACACCCGTCCGGCGTTCGGAGAACGCAGAGGAGACCCGCCGTGCTCAGCACCGTCGCCCGTACCGTCGTCCCCGCGCTCGGCCGTCTGCGGGTCACCTCCGATCCCGACGCCGACCTCGCCCCCGGCAGCATCGTCGCCGCGAACCACACCTCGCTCGTCGACCCCGGCGTCGTCCTGGCCGCCCTCCACCGCCTGGGCACGGAGCCCGTCGTCCTGGCCACCGCCGGACTGTGGCGGATCCCCGGCCTGCGGCACGCGCTCGTCCGCGAGGGACACGTCCCGGTGCACCGCGGGACCGCCCGGGCCGCCGCGTCGCTGGAGGCCGCCGCCGCCGCGCTCGCGGCGGGGCGCGTGGTCCTGATCTACGGGGAGGGGGGCCTGCCGCGCCGCACCGACGCGGGCGAGGCGGAGCCCGGCCCGTTCCGCAGCGGCCTGGCCCGGCTGGCGCTGGCCACGGGCGCCCCGATCGTCCCGCTCGGGCAGGCGGGGTCGCGCCGGATCAGCTCCGGGTCCACCGTCAAGCAGGTCGCCGGGTTCGTCACCGCGCCGCTGCGCCGTCCCGACGTCCATGTCCACGTCGGGGCGCCCGTCCGGCTCTCCGGCGACGTCGTCACGGCCACCGCGCGGGCCCGTCGGGCGGTCGTCGACGCCTGGCGGATCGCGGCGCACCGGGCCGGGCACCTCCCCCACACGGAGAGCCTCTCCGGTGCGGACCTCGACGTGACCGCCTGAGCGGACGGCTCGTCAGCCCCTTCCCGGAACGGGCGTCGTCCACTCCAGGGCACGTCGGCACGCCCCCGGCAGCGCCTCGTCGACGGCGACGTCGCGGTCGCCGACGTCCCCGATCGTCCCGTCCGGGCCGTCGGGGACGCAAGGCCTCTCCAACACGGCGGCCGGGTGCGGCACGGCGCGCGCTCGTCCGCTTGGCACACTTTTCTTCGATGGCGCGGCACAGGCCACAGCCCGGCGGCGCGCTCGCCGGCTGCCCGGTGGGCACCGTCCGCCCTCGGGTCGCCCGCGCCCCTCTACTCCGGACGGAGGCCGGCGATCTCGGCGGGCAGTCCGGGATCGGGCTGGGGGATCTCCCCGAAGTCCTCGTCGTCACCGGCGACGCGCAGCCGGTTGACGACGGCCTCCACCGCGGGCGGCAGTCGCAGGTGCCGCCCGCGGTGGCACTGGCGGAGCAGACTCCGGCGGATCGCGTCCGGCAGGAGGAATCCGTTCAGGCCCGGCACGGAGGCCGCGGGGGCGCGGCGGGCGCTTCCCAGTCGGGCGGCCTGGTCGCGCCAGTGGTCGGCGTCCCGGAACTCCGCCAGGCGCCGGTGGTGGAGGTAGAGGCAGAAGGCCGCGGTGCGGCTGCCGCCGCCGGCCGCGAACTGCCACCAGAACTGGGCCGCCTCGCGGTGGCCGACCAGATGGAGCAGACAGGCGAAGACCAGCGCCCCCTCGGGTTCCACGCGCCGGTGGTCGACCAGCCGCGCGAGGCTCTCCGCCGCCCCGGGCGCGCCCACGACCAGGGAGACGGCCAGGTCGAGGTCGTGGGCGGCCTGTTCGTGGACGGTGCGGTAGCGCCACGCCCCGGACCCCGGCGCGGACGACGGGCACCGCGGTGCCGGGTGCCAGGCGTCGGCCGGGCCGCGGGCGATGCGTTCGCGGGCCGCGGCGGAGTCGTAGTCGTCGTACTCCTCGCCGAGTACCTCCGCGTCCTCCAGCAACGCGTCGATCGTCCGGTGCTCGTCGGTGCCGCGCACTTACCTCTCTCCTGTCCTCTGGTCCCGTCGCAGGTTCAGCCGGGCCGCCAGTTTCCTCTTGGCGTGCCGCACGTGCGACCGCAGAGCGGCCCGGCCGCAGCCCAGGTACTCGGCGACCTGCTCGTCGGTGCAGCCCAGGACGTACCGCAGGACGATGACGTCGTGCTGCCGCTCGGGCAGCTCGGCTATGGCCGAGTACAGGCCGATCCCTCTCTCCAGCGCCGCGTACTCGTCGTACTCCTCGTGGGGGCCGTGTCCGCCGTGGTCGCCGTACGCGCCGTACTCGTCCCGCAGTTCGGGCAGCAGGCGCGCGGTGCAGGCCGCGTCGAAGGCGGCCGTCTCCGTCAGGGCCGGTTCCCGGTCGTGTTCGGTCAGCCAGTCGCGGATGTGCTCCTTGAGAACCGCCCAGGCGTACGCGGCGACGGACTCCTGTTCCAGCACGTGGCTCCAGTCGCGCAGCAGCCTGTGGCATGCGGCCTCCACGACCGCCTCCGCGGCGGCTCGGCCGCCGACCTGGGTTCGGGCGTACCGCAGCCACAGTCTGTGGTGGTACTCGTGGAAGGCGTCGAAGGTCAGGGCCATCCGCCGGTGGGAGGTGGGCGAGTGCGGGGGGTTGTCGTCCACGTCGATGGGGACGTTGTCGGGTGTGTTCACCGCGGGTTGTTCCCGGCTCCGTGAGTCTGCTGGTCGGGTCTTCGGTCACGGGTTCCTGGTTCGCCGGCCGCCGCGACGCTCCGTCACGAGGACGGTCGCCGGCGCGGCGCGGCCTCCGTCCACCGGCCGATCGGATCGCGGGTGCCGCCGAAGGCGATGTGAAGCGATGGTGCGTGGAGCTTTCCCGAAGCGATGAGGCGATTGTCCTCATGGCCGGCGGAGGAGACGGTACAGTACACCGTCGATCCCCAACCGGCCATGGTGCCACGCCAGTTGGGCCCCGAGCGAACGGCCGGACCGGCAGCGGGACGGGCCGCGCGCGGCGCGGGCGAGGCCGCGGCCGGCCGTGGGGACGACGACGGACCGAGACGGAAGGCGGGATCGGGGTGTCCGACGCGGTGGCCGACGACGGCGTGATCGACCTGGAGTTGGACCGGGCGCACTCGGCCCGCATGTACGACTACTACCTCGGCGGTCACACCAACTTCCCCGCCGACCGCGAGGCCGCCGGACGGGCCATGGCCGTCTTCCCCTCGATCCTGGTCACCGCCCGCGCCAACCGGCGGTTCATGCACCGTGCCACCCGTCACCTCGCCCGTGCCGGGATGCGCCAGTTCCTCGACGTCGGCACCGGCATCCCCACCTCGCCCAACCTCCACGAGGTGGCCCAGGAGGTGGCGCCCGAGTCGCGGGTGGTCTACGCCGACAACGACCCCATCGTCCTCGCGCACGCCCAGGCCCTGCTGCGCAGCCACCCCGCCGGGCGCACCGCCTACGCCCACGCCGACGTCACCGACCCGGCCGCGCTGCTGGACGCCCCCGAGGTGCGCGAGACCCTCGACCTGGACCGGCCGGTGGCGCTCAGCCTCAACGCGCTGCTGCACTTCGTGCCCGGCCGGACCCGCGCGCACGAGATCGTCGAGTTCCTCAAGGACGCCCTGCCGTCGGGCAGCACCCTGGCCATCAGCCACGTCACGCCCGATTTCGACCCGGAGGGCATAGCGCGGCTCACCGAGGCCTACCGCGCCGCGGGAACGCCGGGGCAGGCCCGCACCCGGGAGGAGTTCACCCGGTTCTTCGACGGCTGGGAGCTGTTGGAGCCGGGCGTCACCACCTCCCACCGCTGGCGGCCCGACCCCGAGGACGAGCCCGGCAACATCACCGACGCCGAGGCCGCCTGCTACGCCGCGGTCGCCCGCAAGCCCTGAGCGGTCCCGCCGGCCGCCCGCGTCGGGAAGCGGGCGGCGAGCCGGCGCGGGAACCGCCCGCCGGGCCTCCGCCGACGCACCGGGGACCCGCGCGCCCGGCGGCGCTGCGCCTCGGAGCGGCTCCGCCCTCCCCGACGCGCCACGGCGGCCGTACCGGCTTGGCGTCCGTGGCGGGCCTCCTCGCGCCGCGCCGGCGGGGCCGGCGACCCGCCCCGTGCGCCCCGTCGCGACCGCCCCGGTCCCGGCCCCGAGGCGAAGACGAGCACCGTCCGATCGTGGTCGGGTTCGTGGGAGGGTAGACAGCGAGAGACGGAGGGCGGACCGAGGAGGTTCGGGAGTGATCGTCCAGAGGACCGGCGAAAACGCCGGGCAGCAGCCCGCCGAGGCGGCGGAGCGGCTGCTGCGCGGACTGCCGGACATTCCCGACGCCGGGGTGTGCGTGGTGGACGACCAGGGGCACATCATCGGGGTGAACCACCGGGCCGAGACGCTCTTCGCCAGGCCCGCCGAGGAACTCCTCGGCCAGGACGCCCACAACCTGCTGCACCGGGACGACCGCGGGCAGACGCTGCCCCGCGCCCGGTGCCTGATGTTGCAGGCGTTCCTCAGCGGCCGGACGGCACAGGGCGAGCGGGAGTGGTTCGAACGCGGGGACGGCTCCCTGCTGCCGCTGTCCTGGCTGCTCACCCCCTGCCGGCTCGGCGAGGAGGCGATGGGCGCCGTGGTGCTGCTCCACACGCCCTCTCCCCACGAGGTCGTCGGATGGGAGCCCGGCGACCCCGCCGCGCCGCTGTCGGAGCTCGACCGCCTGGCCCTGCTCGCCGAGACGACCACACGGCTCACCTCGACCCTGGACGTCGAGGAGGCGCTGCACCGGCTGGTGGCGCTGGTGGTGCCCCGCCTGGCGGACTGGGCGGTGGTGGACCTGATCACCGAGAAGGCCGAGGTGTGGCGCACCGCCGTGGTGCACCACGAGGACGGCGCCCTGGTGCACCGGGAGGATCTGGAGGGGCCGATGCCGCCGGTCCCGCAGGAGTCCCCGATGCCCCTGTCACGGGCGCTGCGCGGGGCGGCGTCGGCGCTGGTGGGTCCCGAGAGGTACCAGGGCACCCCGGACTCGGGCATCGCGGTCGTGCAGCGCGAGCTGTTCCGGGCGACCGGCATGCACTCCGCGGCCATCGCGCCGATCCGCGGTCTGCGGGAGGTGCTCGGGGCCCTCACCCTGGGCCGCTCCGAGCAGCCCAGGGCGTTCACCCCCGCCGAGCTCTCGCTGCTCGACGACATCGCGCGCCGGGCCGGGCTCGCGCTGGACAACGCGCGCCTGTACCAGCGGCAGCGGCGGGTCGCCGAGACCATGCAGCGCCATCTGCTGCCCCAACTGCCCCGGGTGCCGGGGCTGGAGATGACCGCCCGCTACATGCCCGCGCCACACGCCTCCCAGGTCGGCGGCGACTGGTACGACGCCTTCGTCCTCCCCGACGGGGCGACCGCCCTGGTGATCGGCGACGTGATCGGCCACGACCTCGACGCCGCGGCCGGCATGGCGCAGGTCCGCAACATGCTGCGCGCCTACGCCTGGTCCCACCAGGAGGCCCCCAGCAGGATCGTCGACCGGCTCGACCGGGCGGTGGTGCAGATAGCCGAGGCGTCGATGGCCACCATGGTCTTCGCCCGGCTGGAGGTCTCCGGGGACGGCCGGTGGGGGCTGCACTGGACCAACGCCGGCCATCCGCCGCCGCTCGTGGTCGGCCACGACGGGCGGTCCCGCTTCCTGGACACCGGGCACGGCCTCCTGCTCGGCACGGGGATCACCCCCTGCCGCACCGACGCCTTCCTCGCGCTGCCGCCCCTGTCCACCGTGGTGTTCTACACCGACGGTCTGATCGAGTCGCCCGGCCGTTCCATCGACGAGGGGCTGGCCCGGCTGCGCCGGCACGCCGCCGCGCTGGCCCACCACCCCCTGGACTCCTTCTGCGACCTGCTCCTCGACCGCACCCGTCCCCCCGACAACGACGACGACGTCGCCCTGCTCGCCCTGCGCGTGCCCGACCGCGGCTGAGGCGCGGTCGGGCACGCCCCGTGCGCGGGGAGTTCCGCGCCGAGCGGCGCCCGCGCCGGGCTCCTCGGGCTCTCGGGGCGGAGGGGACGCGGCGCGCGGAGCGAGCGGAGCCGGAGGTTCCGGCCGTGGACCACCGCCGGCCCTCCGCCGCGCGGCGGAGGGCTCCGGCGGTCGCTCGCCCCCTCCGGTCAGCGGGACGGCGACGACGGCGACGGGGAGGCGGCCTCCTCGGGCAGCGGACCGGTCCCGTCGTCCGGCTCCCCGGTCTCGGCTCCGGCGGGACGCAGCACGTCCGCCTTCCACACGGCGACGAGGCAGAGCGCCACGGGCAGGAAGAAGGTGAGGTTGAGCGGGACGAGGTGGGTCAGCGGCCCGATGACGGCGGGCCCGGCGAGCATGCCGAGGTAGCCGAGTCCGGCGACGCGGGAGACGTTGGCCCCGGCGGCGTCCCGGTCGGCGTGGCCCGCCGCGCTGAAGAGCTGGGGGACGCTGCCGGACAGGCCGATGCCGAACAGCGTCCAGCCGGCCAGGGCCAGGGGGATCCACGGGGACAGCGCCGCCACCGTCAGGCCGAGCGCGGCCGTGGCGGCGCCGTGGCGGACGACGGCCACCGGGCCGAAGCGCGCGGCCACCCGGTCGGCCAGCAGGCGTCCGACGGTCATGGCGGTGGCGAAGGCCCCGTAGGCGAGGGCGGCGGTGGCCTCGGGCGCGCCCAGGACGTCCCGCAGGTGGAGCACGCTCCAGTCGTTGGCCACGCCCTCGCTCAGCATGAGCATCAGCGCGAGCGCGGCCAGCACCCGGATGCGGCGGGGCGTCCGGCGCGGCACCGTCCTCCCCGCCGCGGCGGGGGTCTCCGCCGCGGCGGCGGGCTCGGGACGCAGCAGCGCGGGAGCGGCCAGCACGGAGACGAGCAGGCCGAGGAGCGCCATCGCGCCCAGCGTCCTCGTCGGGCTCCAGTCCCAGCCGAGCGTACGGGCGCCGACCAGCGAGGCGAGGACGCCGCCGATGGAGAAGACGGCGTGGAAGGCGGACATGACGGGCCGCCGGTAGCCGCGCTCGACCTGGACGGCGTGGGCGTTCATGCTCACGTCCAGGCAGCCGTTGCCGAAGCCGAACACCAACAGCGCCGCCCCCAGCGTCCAGGCGTTCACGGCCAGGCCCGGCAGGATCAGGGCGGCGCTGCACAGCGCCGCGCCGGCCGGTACGACGACGCGGGCGCCGAAGCGGTCGGCGAGCGGGCCGGTGAGCCGCATGCCCGTGAAGGCGCCCGCGCCGAGCAGCAGCAGGAGCCAGCCGAGCACCGCGTGGTCGATCCCCACGCGGTGCTCGACGGCGGGGATGTGGACGATCCACATCCCCAGGAGGAAGCCGTTCAGGGCGAAGTAGACGAAGGTGGCCAGCCGGGCGGCCCGTAGGGTTCTTCTCACGGAACGAACATATCCAACATGTTCTCTGTTCGTAAGGTCGGTTTACGAACAGAGATGGTGTTCAATGGATGCGTGGCAAGCACGGATCGACTGAGACGGATCACCGAGGCCGTACGCGAGGCGGGTCGCATCGGCGTCGCCGAGCTGGCCGAGCTCACCGGCGCCTCGGAGATGACCATCCGCCGCGACCTGGAGACCCTGGCCGCCCAGGGGGTCCTGGAGCGCTACCGGGGAGGGGCGAGGAGCCTGCTGCTGCGCGGGGAGGAACCCCCGTTCGCGCTGCGGGCGCAGGAGGGGCGGGAGGCCAAGCGGCGCATCGCCGCGGAGGTCGCCGGGATGCTCTCCGACGGCGAGTCCGTCGTGCTCGACAGCGGCACCACCTGCCTGGAGGTGGCCCGCGCCCTCGAACAGCGCCGTCTGACCGTGATGCCGCTCTCCCTCCACGGCGCCAACGCGCTGGCCGGGGCGCCGCATCTGACGCTGCTGATCCCCGGGGGCCGGCCGCGGCCGGGCGAACTGGCGCTGACGGGCCCGCTCACCACCGCCTCGCTGGCGAGCCTGCGCTTCGACACCGCGGTCATCGGCTGCTGCGGCCTCGCCGCGGCCGACGGGCTGACCGCCTACGACCTGGACGACGCCGCCGTCAAGCGCGCCGCGATCGACGCCTCCCGCCGCGTCGTCGCCGTCGCGGAGGGCGCCAAGTTCTCCCGCACCGCCCTGGCCTTCGTCGCCCCCGTCTCCGCCCTGCACGCCGTCGTCACCGACGAGACCGCCCCGGACGACGAGACCGACGCCCTGGCCGCCGCGGGCGTGACCGTGAGGAAGGTGTGACCCACGCGACCGGCACCGTGCCCTTCGCCCTGTTCGGCGTCATCGCGCGCCACCGGTCCGCGGAGGGCCGGGAACGGCTGGTCCGGACGGCGGGCCTGCCCGCTCCCGCCCCCGCCTTCCGGGAGACCCACCGGGCGCTGCGCCCGCCGTACGACCGCGGGGAGACGACCGGCCCCGACTACCGGCGCCGAGCGGCCGACGCCCTCGGCGCCCGCTTCGACGACCGCCGGATCGCGGAACTCGTGGAGGCCGACACCGCCGGTCGGAGCACCGTCGACGACACCATGGTCGCCCTGGTCGAGGAGCTCGCGGCGTCCGGCCGACGGATCGCGCTGCTGTCCGAGGTCCCGGAGGAGTCGGCCGCCCACCACGAGGCGCACCATCCCCGGCCGCGGCACTTCCGGGTGCGCGCCTTCTCCCGCCGCATCGGCCGCGCCGAACCCGATCCGGACGCCCACCGGTGGTGCCTGGACGCCCTGCGCGCCGAACCGGAGCGCGTCCTGTTCGTCGACGACCGCCACGTCGACGTGCGGGCCGCCGAGGCGACCGACATGCGCGGCCACCTCTTCACCACCCCCGCCCGGCTGGTGGAGGAGCTCGCGCGGTGGGACGCCGACCCCACCGGCCGCCGCCCGCGCGGTGGTTACAGTGGCGGGCATGTCACACGAGACCGAGCGCGCCCGGGGGCGGGAGACGGCCCCGGACGGGGAGCGGGCCGAGGAGGAGCGGGCCAGGGTCGCGGAGTTCCGGCGGCGGGTGGGCCTGACGCACCTGATCGACGTCCACACGCACTTCATGCCGCAGCGCGTGCTGACGAAGGTGTGGGCCTACTTCGACGCGGCCGGGCCGCTCGTCGGCCGTCCCTGGCCGATCGCCTACCGGGCCGACGAGGAGCGGCGGTTGGAGGTGCTGCGCGCCTTCGGCGTCCGGGCGTTCACCTCCATGCTGTACCCGCACAAGCCGGGCATGGCGCGGTGGCTCAACGACTGGGCCGCCGACTTCGCCGCGCGGACGCCGGACTGCCTGCACACGGCGACGTTCTTCGCCGAGCCGAGCGCGCTCGACGACGTGCGGCGCGCCCTGGGGCAGGGGGCGCGGGTGTTCAAGTGCCACATCCAGGTGGGCGGGTTCGACCCCAACGACCCGCTGCTGGAGAAGGTGTGGGGGCTGCTGGCCGAGAGCGGGGTCCCGGTGGTGACCCACTGCGGATCGGGGCCGGTGCCCGCCGCCCACACCGGGCCCGGACCGATCGCCGTGCTGCTCGCCGGGCATCCGCGGCTGCGGCTGGTCGTCGCGCACCTGGGGATGCCGGAGTACACCGAGTTCCTCGATCTGGCCGAGCGCCACGAGAGGGTCATGCTGGACACCACCATGGCGTTCACCGGGTTCACCGAATCCGTCGCGCCGTTCCCGCGGAGCGAACTCCCCCGCCTCGCCGAGCTGGGGGACCGGGTCCTGCTCGGCACGGACTTCCCCAACATCCCCTACGGCTACGCCGAGGCGCTGGAGGCGTTGGAACGGACCGGCCTGGGCACGGCCTGGCTGCGCGCGGTCTGCCACGACAACGCGGCGCGGCTGTTCGGGCTCTGACGGCGGCCGGACCCCGACGGCGAGGCGCCCCGGCGGCCGGCCACCGCGCGGCCCGCGCCGCGCGCGGAGGCGCCGTCACCGCCCTCCGAGGTCCGGAAGCGCGGCCACCCGCGGCGGGGCGGCCGTCCCGGCCGCGTCGACGGGCGCCGCGTCCACGGGTGCCGCCGCGCGCATGCCCATCAGCACCATCCGCAGCGCCCGCTCGGTGGCGTCGGCCAGGAACTCCGCACCGCGCAGCAGGGCCTCCGCCAGGGTGACCGGTGCGGGCAGGATGCCGCTCCACGCGTCCACGCCCGCGCCGCGCACCTCGTGGGCGCCCTCCCCGAGGGTGCCGGCGAGGGCGAGGACCGGGCGTCCGGCGCGTTTGGCCCGCCGGGCGACCTCGGCGGGAACCTTGCCCCGCGGCGTCTGGCTGTCCAGCGCGCCCTCCGCGGTGAGCACCAGATCGGCACGGGCCAGCCGTGCGTCCAGGTTCACCTGGTCGAGCAGCACCTCGAAGCGGGGCGCGAGCGTCGCGCCGAGCGCGGCGAGCCCGGCGCCGAGACCGCCCGACGCGCCCGTGCCCGGGCCCAGCCGCAGGTCCGTCCCGGTGGGAGCGAGGTCCCTCTCCAGCACCGCGGCCCACTGTTCCAGCCCCGCCGCCAGCTCCTCCACCCGCGCCGGGGTGGCTCCCTTCTGGGGTCCGAAGACGCGCGCCACGCCGCGCGGCCCGCACAGCACGTTGAAGGGGTTGCAGGCGACCAGGATCTCGGTGGCCGCCGTCCGCGGGTCGAGCCCGGAGGCGTCGATGCGCCGCAGTCTGGACAACTCCCCTCCTCCCCGGGGGAGTTCGCGTCCGTCGCCGTCGAGGAGGCGGACGCCCAGGGCCTGGAGGGCGCCGGCGCCGCCGTCGGAGGTGCCCGAGTCCCCGCAGCCGACCAGGATGCGCCGGGCGCCCTCGTCGAGCGCGGCGCGGATCAGTTGGCCGACCCCGTAGGTGGTGGTGGCGCCCGGGTCGCGCAGCGCGGGCGGCACCAGGGACAGCCCCGCCACCGCCGCCATCTCCACCACCGCCGTGCCGTCGGGCAGCAGGGCGATGTGGCTCGTCAGCGGGGTGCCGACCGGGCCGGTGGCGCGGACCGGCAGCAGCCGGCCACCGCTCGCGGTCGCCAACTCCTCGGCGGTGCCCTCGCCACCGTCCACCAGGGGGATCAGGTCCAAGGACGCGCCGGGCAGCACCCGGCGCGCCCCGGTCGCGATGGCCTCGGCGGCGGCGCGGGCGGACAGCGATTCCTTGAAGCCCGAGGGGGCGATGGCGATGTGTCGGATCATCGGGGACTCCTTGGCACGGGTTCGGCACGGATTCGGCACGGGTGTCGTGAGGACGGGTTCGGCGCGGGTGTCGTGTGACGTCGTGGGGACGCCGTGGGGCGCGGTCAGGAGGCGGTGACGGCCACGCCCAGCGCGGGCCAGACGACCAGGGCGAACACCAGCACCAGCGCCGCGCTCAGCGGGGCCAGCACCGCGGACATGCGCAGCAGGTCGCGGGGGGTGTACGTCGGTGTCCCGGAGGGGACGTCGGCGAAGAGCGCGACCGGCTTCGCCGAGGCCGGCAGGGTGTGGCAGAAGCCCGCGGCGGCCGTGGAGGCCAGCGCCGCGGCCACCGGGTTCACCCCGGTGTCCACCGCCGCCACGACCACCAGCGGCACCAGCACCGCGGAGCGGGCCGAACGGGACTGGATCAGCAGGTGCGCGACGGTGCTCACCACGACGATCGCGGCGAGGAACAGCCACGGCGGCACGTCCTCGGGCAGCCCCCGCGTCAGCCAGGCCGCCGCCCCGGAGTCCGCGAGCGCCACGCCCATCGCCATCGTGGCCGCCATGAACAGCAGCAACGACCACGGCACGGTCTTGAGCGCGTCCTTCAGCCGCACGGTGCCCAGCGCGGGGGACGCCGCGACGACCGCGCCGATCAGGGCCACCACGGCCGGGGGCACGCCGTGCAGCGACTCGCTGCTCCACAGCACCACCACCGTGGCCAGCAGCAGCACCACCCGGCTCTCCCCCGCGGAGAGCGGCCCGGTGACCGGGTGCGCGCTGTGCGCCTGAACGTCCTCGGCGGTGATCCGGATCGGTCCGCGCCGGTCCTCGCGCCGGGTGGTGGTCGACAGCACCACCTCGGCCGCGACATGGGAGGACACCACCGCGAGCGGCAGTCCCAGCAGCAGCCATTCGGTGAAGCCGATCCGGACGGCGGTGGCCTCCTCCAGCACCGAGACCGTGATGAGGTGCGCGCCCGCCCCGATCAGCGTGGCCACCGCCGACAGCAGGATGACGGTCGGGAAGAGCAGGGCCAGCATGACGACCAACCGTCTCCGCTCCGCCAGGACCTTCGCCATGGCGAGGAACACCGGCAGGGCGAGCGCCGCCCGGCCGGAGGTGGACGGCACCGCGAAGGCCGTCGCCACCAGCGCCGCGGTGGTCAGGTGGACCAGTTGACGCACCGACCGCGCCCCGGTGACCAGGAACACGGCGCCCCGTCCCGCGAGCCCGCTGCGGGTCACCGCGGCGGCCAGCACGAAGGCGCAGATCAGCAGCCAGACGGTCTCGTCGCCGAGGGTGCCGAACAGGGTCTCGCTGCTGATCACGCCGACCGCGGTGAGGGCCAGGCCGGCGCCGAGCGCGATGTACGTGTCGTCGATCCGGGTGCCCACCCACGCGCAGGTGGCGAGGGCGAACACGGCGAGGGTGATCCGCGCGTCGCCGCTCAGACCGGGCAGGGCCGTGGGAACGGCGAGCACGGCGATCAGGCTCAGGGCCACGCAGAGGGTCACCGCGCGGCGGGGCGTCAACGTCATGCCGTCAAGCGTCCGGCGGCACGGTGAGTGTTCCGTGAACCGATGATGAGGAAAATTTCACCTGATGGCGGGTTACCGGCGGATGCGCGCCGAAGAGACGGATTCAGCCGCGCGACAGCCGGTAGCCCATGCCCCGCACCGTCTCCACCACGCCCTGGCCGAGCTTCTTGCGCAGGGCGCGGACGTACACGTCCACGATGTTGGAGCCGGGGTCGAAGTCGTAGCCCCACACGTGGGACAGGATCTGTTCCCGGGAGAGCACCTGTCCGGGGTGGCGCAGGAACAGCTCCAGCAGGACGAACTCGCGGGCCGTCAGGTCGACCGTGTCGCCGCCGGCGCGGGCCCGCCGGGTGCGCAGGTCCAGGTCGACGCCCGCGCCGCGCAGCACCGTCACCTCCGGCGCCCGCGCCGCGGTGCGCATCCGCAGCCGGACCCGGGCGAGCAGCTCCTCGAAGCGGAAGGGTTTGGTCATCCAGTCGTCCGCGCCGCCCTCCAGTCCCGCGACCGTGTCCCGCACCGAGTCGCGGGCGGTGAGGACGATCACCGGTACCGTGACGCGGGCCTCGCGCAGCTCCCGCAGGACGGTGAAGCCGTCCCGGCCGGGCAGGCCGATGTCCAGCAGCACCAGGTCGAAGCCGCCGGTGCGCGCGTAGTCGTACGCGGTGTCGCCGTCCCGGGCGATGGTGGTCGTGAACCCGTTGGCCCGCAGCCCCTTGTCCACGAACGAAGCGATGCGCTCCTCGTCCTCGACGATCAGAATCCGGTTCACGGTGCCTCTCCCGGGCTCTCCAGTACGAGTGTGAATGTCGCGCCGCCGCCGGGAGTGGTGCGCAGCTCCACCCTCCCGTGGTGGCCCTCGGCGATGGCCTTCACGATCGACAGGCCCAGCCCGGCCCCGGAGCCGCGGGCCCCGCGCCGTGCCGTGCCGCGCCGGAACCTCTCGAAGATCACCTCGCGGTCCTGTTCCTGCACGCCCGGGCCCGAGTCCGCCACGTACAGCTCGACCCGCGGGCCCGTGCGGCGGGAGCCGATCCGTACGGTCTGGCCCGCGACGGTGTGCTGGACCGCGTTCTGCGCGAGCTGCACCAGGGCCTGGGTGATCCGCTGTTCGTCCAGCTCCACCACGCCCTCGCCGACCTCGGCGAGCCGCCAGTCGCGGTCCCCCAGGGCGCGGGCCTTGACGAAGATGTCCGCGGTGAGCTCCGCGAGCTGCACCGGTTCCGGCCGCAGGAAGTCCGGCCGTTCGGCCTTGGCGAGCAGCAGCAGGTCCTCCACGATCCGACTCATCCGGTCCAGTTCGTCGGTGACCAGCCGGACGGTCTCCTCCCGTTCGGCCGGGTCGTCGCCCATGAGCTCCAGGTGGCCCCGGACGATGGTGATGGGGGTGCGCAGTTCGTGGCCCGCGTCGTCGACGAACTCCCGTTGGGCGGCGAACGCGCGCTCCAGCCGGTCCAGCATGGCGTTGAACGTCACGGTCAGGGCGGCGATGTCGTCGGTGCCCTGGACGGGGATGCGGCGCGTCAGGTCCTGCTCGGTGATCTCGGCTGCCGCGTTGCTGACCACCCGGACGGGCTTGAGGATGCGCCCGGCGATCACCCAGCCGATGCCGGTGGTGAGCATCAGGGCCACTCCGGAGGCGGCGAGGAACATGGTGAAGATCTCGTTCACCCGGTGCTCCTCCGACGCGGGGTGGAAGGCGACGACGAAGGCCGCCGTGGGGTCGGCCCGCACGGTGACCTTGGCCCAGCGCACCTCGCCGGAGGGGCGGTCGAGGGTGCCGGTGGGGGCGTCCGAGGCGAAGATCTCCGCGAGGGCGCCGTCCTCGGCGAGCGGGGAGTCGACCGGGGCCTCGCGGGACTGGGTCTTGATCGCGGGCTTCGCGCCCTCGCGGGCCACCAGGCCCAGGAGTTCCTCGTCGGGGTCGGCGTACTGGCGCTGGAGGAAGACCACCAGCAGCCGTTCGGGGTCGGTGAACCGCCGCCCGGTGTCCGGGTCGATGCCCTGGTCGACGAAGTTGGCGAACTCCTGGGTCTCCTGGGCGAGCAGCCGGTCGACGCGGTGGTCCACGTCGCGCAGCAGCACCGACCGGGTGGACAGGGCGACCGCCGCCAGGGCCACCGCCATCACCACCAGCAGCCACAGCAGGATGCGGACCCGCGCGGAGATCCTGGGGCGGTCAGTCGTCACCCGATCCGTCGTCCTCGTCGTCCGCGCCGGCGGAACCGCTGCTGCTCGGGGAGGCGCCGGCGGGCCCGTCGTCCCGGTCGTCGTCGGCGTCGTCCCGTCCTCCGCCCGCGTCGTCGTCGGCGTCGTCGGCGTCCTGCGGTCGGGGCGAGACCACCTCGTCCTTCGGGCTCGACGTCGGTCCGGCCGACGGTGTGCCGCTCTCCATCCGCACCTCCGCGGGGGCCTTCTCCGCCGGCGGGGTGTCGGTCAGGGCGTAGCTGGTCGCGGCGATCCCCAGCGGGATCGCGACGACGGCGGTCAGGGTGAGGGCTCGCTGCTTCAGAGGCATGGGAAGCAGTGTCGGCGTGCGGGGAGGGCCTCCGCATGAAGGCCGCATGAGGAAATCTTCATCCGCGGGCGGCGGGGCGCGGTCCGTCCGCGCGGGGGCGCGGAGGGCCGGGGGCCGCGGTACGGGGCGAGCACGGTCGCCGAGGTCACGGCCTGCTCCCTTCCCTTCGCCGCCTGTCCTCTCCGCGCAACCCTAACGAGCGCCGAGGGCCGCGTTCCCGGCGGGGAGACCCGGCGCGTCCGGGCACCGTCCGCGAACAGGGCGGTGGCCCGTACGCCCCCGTCGGGGTGTACGGGCCACCGTCACGCGGCTTCCGCCCTCGTCGGGCGGCCGGGAGCCGGTTCAGAGGGTGAGGCCGGCCCCCTCCAACGCGATTTCCGCGGCGGGGACCAGTGCGCTGGGATCGACCCCCACCGCGGCGGCGGGAGCGGTGAGGGCGGCGAGGAAGGCGAACGTACCGAGCAGGACCGCGACGAAACGACGCATGGCAGGAAATGCCCTTTCCGGAACGGCACTTGGGTTGGTCCAAGTGCGGTGATCGGTCGCGAAGTGGCTTCCCGTGCCGCCTCGGGGAAATGCGGCATGTCCTCCGTTGGGGTGATATTCCAGAACAGTGGGGACACGGTGGGCCGCGGTGTGGCAGACCCTCGAACGTCCGGTCCGGTCGGGGCCGCAGGGGGCGCCGGCGGCGGCCGCGGGGAACGCGTTCGCGGCGTCCCGGACCCCGGGGCCGGCGACGTCGAGCCCGGATCCGGTCACCGTCCGGGCGAAGGCGACCTGTCGGCGGACGGCGAACGATCACATACACACCATGCAATACGTGCAGAGAAGGAACATTGTGCAGAGCGTGCAATAATCGATGGCGTGAGTCCCACGGGCGAAGGTCTGCGCGAACGCAGGCGCCGCGAGACACGTCAGGAGATCCACGCCGCGGCGCTGCGGCTGGCCCGGCGGCACGGCTTCGACAAGGTCACCATCGAGATGATCAGCACCGAGGCCGGCGTCTCGCCGCGCACGTTCTTCAACTACTTCCCGAACAAGGAGGCGGCGGCGGTGTTCGGCCCCCGCGAGCTGTCCTCCGAGGCGGCCGCCGCGTTCGTCGCCGCCGGGCCCGCGCGGCCGGGGGAGGTGCTCCGGGACCTCACCCGGCTGCTCCTGCGGCAGCTCGCCGAGAGCCCGCCGGAACGCCGGGACATGCACGACATCTTCGCCCTCGCCCACGAACACCCCGGCGTCCTGGCCGCGATGCTGGCGCAGTTCGACACCTTCCGGACGGGCGTCGCCGCGACGGTCGCCGAGCGGATGGGACGGCAGCCCGACGACGAGGTGCCGAACCTGATCGCCTCGGTCGCGCTGACCGCGGTGCGCACCGGCCTGGAGCGGTGGTCGCGCGACGAGCCGGTCGACGGCGAGGACTCCCCCGTCCCGTACGTCGAGCGCTCGGTGGCCCTCCTCCACACCCTCCTGGCGCCCTGACCCCGCGGCACTCCGGCGTCGCCCTTCCTTCGTTCTTCGCCGCGGACGCGCCGGCGGCCGACTCCGCTCCGGAGGGCGGGACGGAGGGGGCGCCGAGGCGGAGAACCCGTAACGGAGTCGGGCCGGTTCCGGCCGGTGCGCGGACGTCCGGCCCGCGTTCTGGGAGCATCGGGGGATGACGGGCACTCCTCCGGACACCGATCCGAACACCGATCCGAACACCAGGGCCCTGGGCATCAGGGCCATCGTCGTCGACTGCGCCGACCCCGAGCGGCTGGCCGCGTTCTGGTCCCGGCTCCTCGGCCGGCCGATCGGGGCGCGGACGGGCCCGTACCTCTGGCTCTCCCCCGGTGACGGCCCGGTGGTGGGCTTCCAGAGGGTCGCCGAACCGAAGACCGGGAAGAACCGGGTCCACCTGGACCTCTCCTCCCCGGACCCGGCCGCCGAGCGCGAGCGGATCGAGGCGCTGGGCGGCCGGTACCTCGGGCAGTACGCGGAGGGCGGCTTCCTGGTCATGGCCGACCCCGAGGGGAACGAGTTCTGCGTCATCCCCCCGGGCCCGTTCGACCTGGACGACGAGGGCCGCGCGCACTACCTCGACGACCGGCCGTGACGCCCCCGGGACGTGCCGGAGTGTCGCCCTCCCCCGCTCCTCGGGGCTCGCGTCGGTCCACGGCACGGTGTGGGGCCGCGTCGGCCGGTCGCTGGTCTCCCCGGCCGCCCAGGATGCCGCGGTCGTAGCCCGCCGCGACGGCGGCCGCGCGGTCGTTGACGCCCAGTTTCGCGTACAGGTGGGTGAGGTGGGTCTTGACCGTCGCCTCGCTGATGAACAGCAGTCGGGCGATCTCGCGGTTGGGGGTGCCCCGGGCGACGAGGGCGAGGACCTCGCGTTCGCGGGCGCTGAGCGGTGCCCCGGTGCCGCTCGGGGGTGTGCGGACCCGGGAGACCAGGCGGGAGGCGACGGCCGGGGAGAGGACGGTGCGTCCCTCGGCCGCCGCGCGGACCGCCGCGAACAACTCCTCGCGCGGGGCGTCCTTGAGCAGGTAGCCGGTGGCGCCCGCCTCGATCGCGGGCAGCGTGTCGGAGTCCGTGTCGTACGTGGTGAGGACGAGGACCTTGCCGCGGGCGCCCCGGCGGGCGAGTTCGGCGATGGCCTCCACTCCCCCGCCGCCCGGCATCCGCAGGTCCATCAGGACGACGTCCGGGTCGAGCCGGCCGGCGAGGTCCACGGCCTCGACGCCGTCGGACGCCTCGCCGAGCACCTCGAACTCGGGGGACGTCTCGAACATGCCGCGCAGCCCGTCGCGGACGACCGGGTGGTCGTCGACGACGAGGAGGGTGATCACCCGTCCGGTCCGCTCGGTTCTCTCAGTCATGGCGCACCAACGGTACGCGGGCCGAGACCGCCGTGCCCTGTCCGGGTTCGGACTCGATGTCGACGGTTCCCGCGAGGCGTTCGACGCGGGCGCGCATGCCGTCGAGGCCGAAGCCGCCGGAGGCGGTGCGCGGCGGCGGGGCGGTCGGGTCGAAGCCGCGGCCGTCGTCGCGCACGTCCAGGGTGACCTCGCCGTCCATGTAGGAGAGGGTGACGCCGACGCGGCCGGCGCGGGCGTGCCGGGCGGTGTTGGCCAGGGCCTCCTGGGCGATGCGCAGCAGGGTCGCCTCGATCTCGTCGTGCAGCGGTTCCACCGTGCCGGTGACGGTGAACTCGGCCCGCAGGCCGGTCCGTTCGCCCCATTCGGAGACCGCCTTCTCCAGGGCCTCGGGCAGCGCGTCGTGCGCCAGGGCGGCGGGGCCCAGGTTCTGTACGGAGCGGCGGGCCTCGCCGAGGCTTCGGCGGGCCAGTTCCTGTGCGCGGTCGAGGTGTTCGCGGGCGGACCGCGGGTCCTCGGCGGCGGTGACGGCCTGGAGTTGGGTGACGATCCCGGCCAGGCCCTGCGCGATGGTGTCGTGGATCTCGGCGGCGAGCCGGCGCCGTTCGTCGTTGATCCCGGCCTCTCGCGCCTGGAGCAGGAGTTGGGCCTGGAGGCCGGCGTTCTCGGCGAGGGCCTGTTCCAGACGGGCGTTGGCGCGTTCCAGTTCGGCGATGGTGGCGGCCCTGACCGCGGCCTCCTGCGCCTCCTTCGCGCCGAGGTGGCCGAAGACCAGGGCGAGCCCGGCGTTGAGCGCGTACAGCGCGCCGAAGGCCACCCACTGCGTCACCGACCCCGGCGGCAGTCCGCCGGACTGCGAGCCCGCCATCGTCACGGCCGTCGCGAACAGTCCCGGCCGGACCCACCGCGCGGGCAGCAGGTCCTGCGCGTCGAAGTAGCCGATCACCGCGTAGACCGAGAAGAACGGGTTCAGCCAGGAGAGGACGAACGCCAGCGCGGTCCGCACGGCGTAGTAGGCGCACGCCGCCGGGTCCCGCTCCGAGCGGCCGGGGCGCGTCCGGCTCCGCCACAGTTCCAGGGCGAGCGCGGCCACGACCAGCCCCCCGGCCGCGTACGTCCCGGCGGTCGACATCACCTGGCCCGCGGTGGCCGCGGCCATCACGGTGCCGAGGGCCAGCAGGCCGTAGGGGCCCCAGCGGAAGAACCTCTCCCATCCTTCGGCGGGGCTCAGGGCCGGGGCCGGCGGCTGCTCGGTCGTCATGGCCGACAGCATGCCGCGCGCCGCTCCCCCGCTCACCCCCTCGTTCACTCCCACCTGAACCAGCGGATCGCGACGCAGGTGAGCAGGAGCGCCCACAGGCCGGTCACCCCCAGGTGCGTCCAGGCCGGCCACTCGCCCGCCGCCGCCCGGTCCAGGGCCTGGGAGGCGGCGCCGAAGGGCGACAGTTCGACGATGTGCCGCAGCAGGTCGGGCATGGTCCGCACGGGGGCCCAGACACCGGCGGTGAACATCGCCGGGAAGAAGACGATCGTGCCGATCGTCTGCGCGGTCTTCACCGTGCGGGAGAAGGCGGAGACGGTCGCGCCGAGGGCGAGCCCGGCGAACGCGGTGAGGGCGAGCGCGAGCAGGTATCCGACGGGCTGCTCCGGGAGCGCGACGCCGAAGGCGAGCCGGCCGACGGCGAGGGCGAGCGCGACGGAGACCAGGACCGTCGCGCCGTGCAGCGCGATCTGCGCGGTGAGCAGCGCCCGGGGGCGCACCGGCGTGGTGGACAGCCGGCGCAGGATGCCGCGTTCGCGGTGGCCGGTGAGGACGTTCGGCAGGGTCTGCACGCCCGCCACGATCGTGGACAGCAGTACGGCGACGGGGACGTACAGGTCGATCACCCGCAGTCCGCCGAGGTCCTCCGACGGCTCCCGGAAGGGCGGGACCAGGCCGAGCACGGTCAGCAGGAGGGACGGGAAGGCGACGATCCAGAAGAGGGCGCCCGGCTCCCGGAGGAAGAGTCTCGCCTCGGTCTTCAGGACGGCGGCGGACGCGCCGGGGGCGGCGGTGGTGGTGGTCGTGTCGGCCATCTCAGGTCTCCTCCCGGTCGGTGGTCGCGGTGCCGGCCGCGGGTGCGGCGGCGGGTGCGGTGAGGTCGAGGAAGGCGTCGTCCAACGTGGCGTCCACGACGCGGAGTTGGCCCGCGGTGACGCGGTGCCGGGCGAGCAGCGACAGCAGGGCGTTGACGGTCTCGTCGCTGCCGGCGAGCCGGACGCGGTCGCCCTTGCGCGTCACGGAGTTCACGTCGGGGAGCGCGGCGAGTTCGCGCTCGTCGAGCGGGCGCGAGGGGGTGAAGGAGACGACGGTCGAGGCGGCGGCGCGGCCGATGAGACCGGCCGGGGTGTCCAGCGCGGCGACGCGGCCCTTGTCGACGACCGCGACCCGGTCGCAGAGGCGCTGCGCCTCCTCCATGAAGTGCGTGACGAGCAGGACGGTGACGCCGGAGTCCCGTACGTCCTCGATCAGTCGCCAGGTGTCGCGGCGGGCGCGCGGGTCGAGTCCGGTGGTGAGCTCGTCGAGCACGACGATCCGGGGATTGCCGACGAGGGCGAGCGCGATGAACAGGCGCTGTTTCTGCCCGCCGCTCAGCTTGGCGAAGCGGGTGTCGAGCCGCTCGGCGAGCCCGAGCCGGTCGGCGAGCGGCCGCCGGTCGGCGGGGCGGGGGTAGAAGGCGCCGTACAGCTCCAGGGCCTCCCGGACGGTGAGCTTCGCCTGGAGTGCGCTCTCCTGGAGCTGGGCTCCGAGGAGCAGGGTGACGCGGTCGTGGTCGGCGACGGGATCGAGTCCGGCGACCCGGACGGTTCCGGCGTCGGGGGTGCGAAGGCCCTCGACGCACTCGACGGTCGTGGTCTTGCCCGCGCCGTTGGGGCCGAGGATCCCGAAGATCTCGCCCTCCTCGACGGAGAAGGAGACCCCGTCGACGACGGTCCTGCCCCCGTAGGCCTTGGTCAGGCCGTTCACTTCGATGATCGGCATGCGTCGAGGGTCCCGGAGGACGGGGGCGCCGGACATCGGCCATCGCGCTCGAGGACGCATCGACCGATCGGCCGATGCCGGGGTACGACCGTCCGCCGTCCGTCGCCGGGTGGCCTCGGGCCGGGGGGCGTCTCGTCCGCCGACGCGCCTTTTGGCATGATCGACGGGCCACGGCGAGAAGCCCGGCAAGACGCTCGCCCGACCCCGAAGAGAGTGCCCGTGCGCCACACCCTGCGACGTGTCCTGTCGTTCGCCGTCCTGTCGTCCGTCGTCCTCTCCGGCGCGGCCTGCGGCGGGACGGCCGACTCCGCCGCGGAGTCCCCCGCGAAGCCCCTGACCGCCGAGGAGTTGGCCGCCGCGCTGCCCGAGGGCGACGACTTCCCCGGCTTCACCGCCAAGCCGCAGGACACGCCCCTGCTGGAGGACCGGGACGTGGTCACGGCCGACGTGTCCGCCTGCCAGCCGATCGCCGACATGATGAGCGCCCGCCCCGAGCACGCTCGCCGAGCGTTGGTCTGGGCCACGCTCAAGGTCCATGGCGCGCCCGCCGACGCGCCCCCCGGCAGCGTGAGCCTCGCCGGCCACACCGTCGGCGACGCCCGGGCGACGATGGACGATCTGCGGGAGGCGCTCTCCGGGTGCGACGGGTTCACCGCGTCCTCCCGGCGCGGCTGGACCTACCGGTTCACCGTGGAGCGGCTCTCCCCGGTGCAGGCGGGGGACGAGTCCGTCGCGTACCTGCTGACCAACACCCTCGCCCCCGAGGGGAAGGGCAACGTCATGACCGTCGTGCGCACCGGCGGTGTCCTCGCCACGTACCTCGTCGTCCAGGACCCGGACCGGCCCCGTCCCGTGCCGGCGTCCATCGCCGCGACGCAGCACGAGAGGCTGCGGGACGCCGGGGCCGGGGGCTGATCCGCGTCGCGCGGCGCGGCGGGACGGGGGCCGCCGGAGGCACCCGGCTCTCCTCGCCCCGCGCGGTGCCGGACGGTCGATGTGCGGGGGTCCGGGCCCGGGACTACGGTGGGGAACAGGTACGACCAGTGCCCCGAGGAAGGGGGGCGGCATGGCGTCCCACGTCGTCGACGACACGGCCCTCGCGGGCTTCCGCACCGGTCTCGCGGGCGATGCCATCACACCCGGTGACGCGGCCTACGACGAGGCCCGCACGCTCTTCAACGCGATGATCGACCGGCGTCCCGCCGTCATCGCCCAGTGCGAGACCGCGCGGGACGTCGCCGAGGCGATCCGCTTCGGCCGGGAGAACGGCCTGGAGATCGCGGTCCGCGGCGGGGGGCACGGCGTGGCGGGCACGGCCCTGAACGACGGCGGCCTCGTCATCGACCTGCGGCGGATGCGCGCGGCCACGGTCGATCCCCGGGCGCGCACGGTGCGGGTCGGCGGCGGCGCCACCATGAGCCGGCTCGACCGGGCGACGGAACCCTACGGTCTGGCGACGACCGGGGGCCGGGTGTCGACCACCGGGGTCGGCGGGTTCGTGCTCGGCGGCGGAGCGGGGTGGCTGGACCGCAAGTTCGGGCCGGCCTGCGACAACCTGCTGTCGGTCGAGCTGGTCACCGCGGACGGCGACACCGTCCGCGCGAGCGAGGACGAGAACCCGGAGCTGTTCTGGGCCCTCCACGGCGGTGGCGGCAACTTCGGCGTGGCCACCTCGTTCACGCTGAGGCTCCATCCGCTCCCGGTCGTGACCGCGGCCCTGCTGCTGTGGCCGCCCGACATGGGCCTCGACGTGGTGCGCGCCTACCGCGACTTCCTGGAGGCCGCCCCGGACGAGGTCGGCGGCGGGGTGATCTACATGACCGCGCCGCCCGAGGAGTTCGTCCCCGAGGACATGGTGGGGAAGCTCGCCTGCGGGGTCCTGGTCACCTACGCGGGCGAGATGCAGGAGATGCGCGACGTGGCCGAACCCGTGCTCGGCCTCGACCCCGACGCCGAGATGGCCACCGAGTGCTCCTACGCCGATCTGCAGTGCATGTTCGACGACCCGCCCGGCTACCGTAACTACTGGTCCGCAGAGTACCTCGGCTCCTTCCCGGACCCGGCCGTGGAGCGCTTCTGCGCCCGCGCCGCCGACCTGATCGTGCCCTCCCCGTCGCAGCACGTGCTGTTCCCCCAGGGCGGCGCGGTCGCGCGGGGGCCGGCGGAGTACCCGATCCCGTGGCGCCGGGCGCCGTGGGTGGTCCACCCCTTCGGGCTGTGGGAGGACCCGGCCGACGACGACCGCGGCAGGAGGTGGGCCCGCGAGGCCCGCGCCGACGTGGAGCCGTGGTCCATGGGAGCGGTCTACCTCAACTTCATCGGCCGCGAGGGCGAGGACCGCCTCGTCGCCGGCTTCGGCCCCGACAACCACCGGCGGCTGGCCGAGGTGAAGGCCCGGTACGACCCCGAGAACGTCTTCCACCTCAACCACAACATCGCACCGGCCCGGGGTCGGGCGGGTTGACCTCGACCGAACTTGAGGTCGCAGGCTGTCCGCATGAACGCGGAAACCGACGACCGTCGGACGTACGAGACCGAGACCGAGGCCATCCGGCAGGTGGTCGCCACCCTTCAACACGCCCAGCGGAACGAGCTGGTCGAGGAGTTCGTCTCCCTGTTCCGGCACGACGCGATCTGGACGACCGGCCACGGCAGGCGCCTGTTCGGCCGTGACGAGATCGCGGCGTTCACACGCCGGGTGCTCCCCGGGGCGATGAGAGAGTCGGCGGCCGTCTACGAGGTGGAGCACGTGCTGTTCATCCGGCCCGACGTGGCCGCCGTCAAGGTCCGTCAGCGTCCCGTGACGCTCGACGGCGAGCCGATCGAGGGGGAGCGCGGGGGCAGCCCGCTGTACGTCATGGCCAAGGAGAACGGTCGATGGCTCCTGGTCGCCTGCCAGAACACGCCGGTGCTCGACGCGTAGACCACCGGTGGACCGCCGGTGGACCGCCACGGACCGAGCCGTCGGGGCCGCCCTTCCCCGGAGGGGCGGCCCCGGCCGTGTCCGCTCGCGCCCCTCGGGACGTCCGCGCGAACCGGAATGCGGCCCATCACATCCCCGGACGGAGGAGACGCCGTCGCCCAACGCGTGGACGCACGCGGACGACCTCGACGACCTCGACACCGACGGCGAGCGCGCGCGACGGCGCGTCGACCGTCCGGACGCCCCCGGCGCCTCAACCGGTTCCGGCGTGGTCGCGGGGGCGGGCACGGACGTGCATGCGTTCGCCCTGGGGGCCGAAGAGGCTGAGGATCTCCACGGGCCCCTCCCCGGTGGAGCCGAACCAGTGCGGCAGCCGGGTGTCGAATTCGGCGACCTCGCCCGAGTTCAGGATCAGGTCGTGGTCGGCGAGGACCAGGCGGAGGCGTCCGGCGAGGACGTAGAGCCACTCGTAACCCTCGTGGGTGCGGGGGTCGGGGGTGTTCCGGTCGGCCGGTATGACCATCTTGAACGCCTGCTGCGGGCCGGGCTGCCGGGTCAGGGGCACCACGACGTTGCCGTGTACGCGCTGGGGCGTGAGGCGGACGCGGGGGTCGCCGACCTCGGGCGCGCCGACCAGTTCGTCCAGGGGGACCCGGTGGGCCTGGGCGATGGGGAGGAGGAGTTCCAGGCTGGGGCGGCGCTGCCCGGACTCCAGGCGGGACAGGGTGCTCTTGGAGATGCCGGTGGCCTCGGACAGCTCCGCCAGGGTCATCCTCCGCCCGGTGCGCAGACGCTTGAGGCGGGGGCCGACCTCGGCCAGGGTCCGGGTGATGACGGGTGAGGGCTCCACGCCGTCCATTGCACCCGTCTTTCCCGGAAACGGCAACATGGATTGCCGTCACGCGGTGGCCACCGCACCCCTCGGAAGCGGACGTGAGCACGGACACGGTCGTCGTGGACGGCGCGGAGGCGGAGGCGGGGCGCCCGACCGGACGCGGCACGACAGGCTGTCTCGGCACGGCCGCACAGAGCGATCCTGGCGCGTCGGACAAAAACCTCTTTGTCTCCCATGAGGGGATGCGCTTCTTCCCCTGATTGATAGCTTTTTGAACATCCGCAGAGCGCGAGGAGGTCTCGGCATGACCGTGGAGGGCGACAACGGCCCCCGACGGAAACCGGCGGCTCCCGAGGTGTGGGGGTTGTTGGACGCCGTCGACGCCGACGCCGGGGCCTGTCTGGTGGACGTCCAGGGGCGGATCGTCGCGGTGAGCCTCCGGGCCGAGGAACTGCTCGCTCGGCGCGGGGAGGACATGCTGGGTCTCGACGCCCACGAACTGCTGCACCGGCGGGAGGGCGGCATGACCGTGCGGCGCTCGGAGTGCCGGATGACGCGGGCCCTCACGCGCGGCCGGGCCGCGCAGGGCGAGCAGGAGTGGTTCGCCCGCGGAGACGGAACGTTCCTGCCGGTGGCCTGGATGATCACGCCGTACAGGGTCGAGGGGCGCATCGCCGGGGCGCTGACGGTCTTCCACGAACTCGTCCCCGGGGGCGAGGGGGCCGAGGAGCGCTCCGAGGGTCTCCCGGGCCTGGTCGAGCGGCTGGCCCTGCTCGCCGAGGCCACCACGACGCTCTCGGCGACCTTGGACGCCGAGAAGATGCTGGACCGGCTGGCGCGGCTGACCGTGCCCCGGTTGGCGGACTGGATGGTGGTGGACCTGCTCACCGAGGAGGGCGAGCCGGCGCGCAGGAGGGTGGTCCACCACGAGGAGGGCGAGTACGTGCGCCGGGAGGACCTGGAGGGGCCGATGCCCCGCACGGCGCCGGACTCCTCCGTGCCGCCGCTCGGCGTCCTGCGCGGGGCGCCCCCGGTCCTGGTGGGCCCCGAGGAGTACGCGGAAGCCGATTCGGGGTTCGCCGTCGCGCAGCGCGACCTGTTCCGCGCGACCGGCGTCCACTCCGCGGCCGTCGCCCCCCTCCGGGCGCCGCGGGGGGTGCTGGGGACCCTGCTCCTGGGCCGCGCCGACCGCCGGCGGCCCTTCGAGACCGCCGAGCTGGCGCTGGTCGAGGACATCGCCCGCCGGGCGGCCCTCGCCATGGAGAACGCGCAGCTCTTCGAGCGCCAGCGGGCGGTCGCCGAGACCATGCAGCGCCATCTGCTGCCCCACCTGCCCGAGATCCGGGGGCTGGAGCTGGCGGTGCGTTACGTGCCCGCCCCGCACGCCTCGCAGGTCGGCGGCGACTGGTACGACGCCTTCCGTCTGCCCGACGGGACGATCGCCCTGGCGGTCGGCGACGTGGTCGGTCACGACCTGCAGGCCGCGGCCGGCATGGCGCAGGTCCGCAACATGCTGCGCGCGTTCGCCTGGGACCACCGACAGCCGCCCAGCGTCGTCGTCGACCGGCTCGACCACGCGCTGATCCCCCTCAGCGAAGCGCCGATGGCCACCATGCTGTTCGCCCGCCTCGAGGGCGCCGGGGAGCCGGAGGGCGGACCGTGGCAGGTGCGCGGCACCAACGCCGGCCACCTGCCGCCGCTCCTGGTCGACCGGGACGGGCGGACCCGCTACATCGACGAGGCGCTCGGCCCGCTGCTCGGCACCGGCGCGGCGACGTCCCGCTCCGACGTCGTCGTGCCGCTGCCGCCCCTGACCACCCTGGTGCTCTACACCGACGGGCTGGTCGAGGAGCGCAGGCGCTCGCTGGACGAGGGGCTGGACAGGCTCCGCCGGCACGCCGCCGCGCTCGTCGACCGGCCCCTGGAGGTCTTCTGCGACCTGCTCCTCGAACGCGTCCGGCCACCCGACAACGACGACGACGTCGCCCTGCTCGTCGTGCGCGTGCCCGCCACCGGCGACTGAGCCGGCGACCGGGTTCCGGCGCTCTCGGCGTCCGGGCCCCGGCGGCCCCTCACCCCGCGTCCGGGCCGGAGCCGGGGGACGGGACGGTGGGCGAATCGGCGGGCGAGTCGGTGGACGGCTTCCGGCACGGTCCGGCCGTGAGCGCGGACGGATCGTCCAGCAGGGCCGGGACCTGTGCCGGCGAGGTCACGAACGGGCCGGTCCAGGCGTCGCGGCGGGCGCGGCGCCCGGCGTCCGCCAGGTCCGGGGCCCGCAGCATGACCGCCGTCATCCCGTACGCGGAGGCGCCCCGGAGTTCGTCGCCGCCTCCGTCGCCGACGTACAGGCACCGGCCGGGCTCGACGCCGAGGCGGCGGGTCACCGTGCCGAAGAACTCGGGGTCGGGCTTGCGCCGCCCCTCCAGACAGGACAGCACCGCGGCGTCCACCCGGGACGCCAACGGCAGTTCGGACCAGCTCTCCGCCAACTCCACGGTGCAGTCGCTCAGTACGCCCACCCGCAGTCCGCGGGCGCGTATCTCCTCCAGGGCGGGGAGGGCTTCCTCGCGGAGGGCGAACAGCTCCCGCTGGGCCGCGCGTCTGGCCTCGCACGCCGCGGTCAGCGCGGCCTCGTCGGGCTCGACGCCGCAGCGGCGCGCCAGTGTCCGAAAGGTCTGCCGCAGGTCGCCGAGGGCTCCGACGGCCCGCTCGGGGAAGGAGGCGTCGATCGCCGCCCGCCACGTCCGGGGCGGTATCCCGAGCGGCGCCGCGCTGCGGGCGGCGTGTTCGTCCCACACCTCGGCGGGCGTGTGCGGCGTCAGCGTTCCGAAGAAGTCGAAGACCACGGCGGCGAAGACCATGCCAGGACCCTAACCCCCTGACCGTACGCGTGTCCGAGAACGCCGTACCCGCCTCCGAAGACCTCCCGAGATCTCCGGAGAGCCGCCGGGAGGTGCCGACCCCGAGAGACTCCGGAGCGAAACCGTTCGCAATCGTTCCCTTCTGTTCATTCGTGTGCGCGAGGGGTTGACCGTGGGAGCGGTCCCCGGATACTGACGGGCATCGGCCGCGCGCCGCTCCCCCGTCCCGTCCCCCACCACGGAAGTGGGTCGCCATGCCCGGGATCCGTCCGTCGAGCCGCTCCGTCACCGTGCTGACCGGCGCGCTCGTCCTCCTCCTCGCGAGCCTGACGGCCCGCCCCTCGGTGGCCGCCGGCCCGTCCGGCGCCCCGGACCCCGCCACCGCGGCGGAGCCCTACGCCGGGTACCTGTTCGTCTACTTCACCGGCGAGGACACCGCCGACGGCGAGCAGGTCCACATGGCGCTCAGCCGCGGCAACGACCCGTTGCGCTGGCGCGAGCTGAACGGCGGTGCCCCGGTCCTGAGGTCCACGCTGGGTGAGCGGGGGGTGCGGGACCCGTTCCTGATCCGCTCGCCGCGGGGCGACCGGTTCTTCCTGATCGCCACCGACCTGAGGATCCACGGCAACGGCGACTGGGACCGCGCGCAGCGCCACGGCAGCCGCTCGATCCTGGTCTGGGAGTCCACCGACCTGGTGCGCTGGTCCCCGCAGCGGTCGGTGCGGGTCTCCCCGCCGACGGCCGGCAACACCTGGGCCCCGGAGGCGTACTGGGACGAGAGCCGCGGCCGGTACGTCGTCTTCTGGGCGTCCACGCTGTACGCGGAGGACGACCCGGAGCACACCGGCACCAGCCACCACCGCATGATGTACGCGACCACCCGGGACTTCGTCACGTTCGACGAGGCCCGCGTCTGGCACGACCCGGGCCACTCGGTGATCGACTCCACGGTGATCCGGCACCGGGGCACGTACCACCGCTTCACCAAGGACGAGCGCGACCGGACCGCGTCCAACCCGTGCGGCAAGTTCATCACGCAGGAGGCGTCCACCGACCTGCTGGACTCCTCCTGGGAGCCCGTCGCCACGTGCATCGGCCGCGCGACCGCGACGAGTCCCGGCCTGAGCAGGGGCGAGGGCCCGACGGTGTTCAAGTCCAACACCGAGGAGAAGTGGTACCTGTTCATCGACGAGTTCGGCGGTCGCGGCTACGTGCCGTTCGAGACGACCGACCTCGCGTCCGGCCGGTGGACCATGTCCGCCGACCACGACCTGCCCGCCTCGCCCCGACACGGCACCGTCCTGCCGATCACCCGGACCGAGTACGCCCGCCTCTCCGCCCTGTGACCCCTCCCGCCGTCCCCGCTCCGGGGGCTCCGGGCGGAGGACGGCGGCCCGCTCGAACCCTTCCGCCCGGCGCGAGAACCACGTGTGCCCCTTCCGCTGTCCTCCCACGCGATCGGCACACGCGGGGCCGGTCGGCGGCGGCACCCGCGCCCCGCCGACGGCCCCCGGACGGAAGGACAGGTGACCCGGGATGTCGACGGCCATCGGCGACGACGGACGCGGTGGCGGGCTCGTCCCGCCACCGCCGGACACGGCGGCGCTCTCCCATCCGCCCACCCTGCGCGCCTGGCGCCGCGCCAGGCTCGCGCACCACGTGCGGCACCTCGGCCCGTACCCGTCGGCGGTGGCGGCGGGCGGGCTGGGCACGGCGGCGATCGGACAGTGGTGGCCGCTCCTGGCGGTGATCGGCGTGCTCGCGCTCCTCCTGGCGCCCTGCCAGTGGCTGCGCTGCCGCCACGCCTCGGTCAACGCCCGCCGGGCGCGGCTGGTCCTGGAGCACTACCCGTGGCGGCCGTACCTGCTGACTCCCGACGCGGAACCGGACGCCTCCCGGTCGGCCCGGGACCGGTCCGGGGCCTGGCTGGGCGTCTTCTTCCGGCCGGCGGACCCGTCCGATCCCGAGCACACCCGGGTGCACGGGGTGCCCGGCCCCGGCCGGGCGAACTCGTCCGTACGGGCGTTGGTCGAACCCCGCGCCCTGGCCGCCGAGTTGGGGCGCGAGGGGACCACGGAGGTCTGGTTCGCGGGCGACCCGCGGTTCGGCGGCGTGGTCTCGCCTCCCGGCGGCGGACGGCCGATGCTGCTGCGGGCCCGCGCGCGGCGCGTGCCCAACGACCCCACCGGGGCGGAGTCCGCGGAGCGGGACGCCCTGGCGATCCGGGCGGGCCTGCTGGAGTACCGCGAACTGCCCAAGCGCCATCCGGTACGGCGCGAGTGGGAGGCGCGGGGCGGACGGCCCGGCCCCGCGCGTCCGGCCGTCGACACGGCGCTGACGCGCAGCACCGCACTGCGGGTCGCCGCCCGGCTCCTGCTCGGGCCGGCGGGCGCGGCCGGTCTGCTGCTCGCGCTGGTGGCGCTGTGGGTGCTGGTGGCGGACGGCGACGCGCCGTGGATGCGCGTCTTCGGCGTCGGCCTCGCCCTGGTGTCCCTGGCGCCGACCGTCCTGTGCCTGGTGGGGGCGTGTTCGGCCGGATCGGGGCGCCGGTGGCCGACGTGGCCGGGGCGGGTGAGCGGGTCCCTGTTCGCGGCGGGGGTGCTGGTGGTCGGGCTGGCCTCGTACCTGGACTGACCCCGCCCGCGCCGGGGCGTCCGGCGCGGGCGGGACGGGCCGGTCGGCGGGGCCGCCCGCCGGCCGGCCGGTCCGCCGTTCAGTCCGAGTGGTGCGCCCCGGGACTGATGATCTCGTCCAGCGCCTCGCGGACCGCCGCGAAGGCGACGCGGTTGACGTCCGCCGTCACCGCCTCGCTGCCGCTGCCCCGTTCGGCCCGTTCCCCGAATTCGGCCTCTCGCTCCGCGGCCCGGTCCCGCGCGACCCGGATGCGGCGGAGGAGTTCGTCTGCGTCCACGACATCAGTCATGGACGGAACCTACCCGCGCACACCGGGTCACAGCCGTACGAACGGCGCTCAGTCGTCCGAGCACGAGTAGTCGTCGACGAGGGACGGGTCCGGCTTGTAGTGCTGTTCGAACTGTTCGTCCTCCTCGGCCAGCCGCGGGAAGTGGCTCTCGAAGGAGTCGCGCCAATCGGAGGAGGCGAGGAATTCCCTCAGCGCCTCGGCGATCCTCTCGCAGTCCTCCTCCCTGCCGTCCCGGATGCCGATTCCGTAGAGCTGGGGCGAACCGATCTCCAGGCCCTCCACGACCCGGACGTCGTCGTGGCGCTCCGCGAACCCGTGGAGGACGATCTGGTCCGTCCAGACCGCGTCGATGTCGCCCTTGCGCAGTAGGTCGACGCACTCCGAGTAGTTGGAGCGGGTGTCGTTGATGCGCGCCTCGGGCAGCAGCTCGGCGAGCTGGTCCCCGGTGTCCGACGTGGAGGAGTCCGGGGCGGAGACGGAGCCCCTGACGGTGCAGACGAGCTTGCCGGCCGTGCTCTCCCGGGAGGTGATGGAGGTGTCGTCGGCCTGGACGAGCAGCCCCTGCCTGGTCTCGAAGTACGGGCCGGCGAAGTCGATCTTCCGCTCCCGCTCCTCGGTGATGGAGTAGGTGGCGATCACCAGTTGGGCCGTGTCCTTGACCAGGACCTCCTCACGGCGCCAAGAGGGCTCGTCGTTGGGGGACATGTCGGGGAAGTCCAGTTGCCCGTCGAGGAAGTTGGCCAGGTCGTTCTCGAAACCGGCGTACTTCTGCGTCCTGTTGTCCTTGTAGTTGAAGCCGGGCTGGTCGAACTTCACGGCGATGTTCACGCCCTTGTCGAAGATGGACGCCCGCTCGGAGGGCGCGGACGTTCCCGGGGGTTCGGGGGCGTCCTTCCCGTCGGCGCAGGCCGCCGTCAGCAACAGGGCGCCGCACAGCGCGGTGGCGGTGGCGGCCAGGCGGGTGATGGGGCTCATCGGGGCTCCCGGGATCGTCCGTTGTCGAGCACGGCCTTCGTCACCCGGAGGGACAGCCGGCAGTGCGGGTCCGTGTCGAGTTCCAGTTCCAGGCGGATCGAGCGGTCGCCCTCGGCGAGGTCGACCATGGTCTCGCGGTCCTCGCCGATCCGGGCCTCCACCGGCGCGCCGGGCCCTTCTCCGGTGATCCGCAGCAGACTCATGGGGGCGCACGGCGATCCGATGCCGTGCTCGTCCGCGTCGACGGTGAGGCGCAACCGGTCGCGGGGCGCGGGCGCCGTCACGGTGAGGACGGCCGTGTCGCCGTTCCCCATCCCCACCTCGTCGGCGAGCTCCACCTCGTCGGTCACCGTGAGGGCGCGCGACTGCTCGGCGGCCCGCCAGACGAGCAGTCCGGCCGTCACCACGACCGTCACGATGACCAGGGCGACGACGATCTGTCCCGGGGTGAAGGGCTTGTCGATGAGGCCGAACAGCGCGAAGACGAGGACGACGACGCTGCTGACCGAGGTGATGGTCGTGTGCGCGTTCGACACGCTCGCCGGGAGCAGCAGCAGGGGAAGGGCGGCCAGCACGACCGCCAGCAGGATGATGCACACCACGGCCCACGGTGCCGCCCTCACGAACGCCGCGAGCTTCGCCCCCACCATCCCGATGCCCTTCATCCCCCGGCCCCCGCTGTGACATCAGTACCCTCGGTGACCCCATGGTGACCCACGACACCTCCCGCGGGAAACGATTTCGCCAACCGGGGTGTGTTCACCGGCATTCGGCGCTCGGGGTGCGGCGGCGTCCCTCGCCATCGCCGACCCGTCGGTCCGGACGGCGCCCGGCGTCCCGAGTGTCCCGGATCACACCGAAATCGGGTACTCGCGGCGGAATGTCCCGGAGGGGGTGGCGGTTGTACCCCTCGCAGGCGCCGGTGGTGGGACAGTGTCCCCGGGCCTCACCCATTGCCTGCGAGGACGATCGTTCGGCTGAAGCCTCGCAGAGCCCCTCGCCGCGAAGGCGACCGCCACCACCGGCGCCCGCACCCCACAGACGGCGCCGACCGGGCCTCCCCCCGACCCGGTCGGCGCCTTTCCCCGTCCTCTCGCGCTCTCTCGCGCCCCGCCTTCCCTCCTCCGCCGATCACCGGCCGCCGGCCACCGACCCGCCGGACGTCAGGGGCGAGCCGGGGCGAGGATGCGCCCCATGGCGGCGAGCACCGACGGCTCGACGCGGTAGTACACCCAGGTGCCGCGCCGCTCGGAGGTGAGCAGGCCGGCCTCCTTGAGCTTCTTCAGGTGGTGGGAGACGGTCGGCTGGGAGACGCCCACGTCGGAGATGTCGCAGACGCACGCCTCGCCGCCGGCGTGGGAGGCGACCAGCGAGAACAGCCGCAACCTGACCGGATCGCCCAGCGCCTTGAACATCGCGGCGGCCCGCTCGGCCTCCTCGGCCGTCAACGGGCGTTCGGTCAGCGGCGGACAGCACGGCGCCGCGTCCGACTCCAGGACGGGCAACACCTTCGCGTTCGACATGCGTCTATGTTGACACACATCGAATCAACGGGACCGGGTTCATCGCCGGGAACGCCTCGACCCTCGACCGGACGGCGACCGAATCCGGACCCCACTTCCGGCCACCATGGCATCGACGCGCCCCGCCCGCCCCCTCTGCTTCGACCCTCTGCTTCGACGCATGTCTATCTTGACGTCCATCGAAGCAGGTGACACGCTGAGCCCACGAGACATCGACAGATGTCGAAGCAGAGTCATCGGACAGCGTCGAAGGGGAACCGCCGTGAACACGTCCACCACCGCCGAACCGCCCGTCGTCGTGATCGGGGCGGGCCCCGTGGGCCTGGCCGCCGCCGCCCACCTGATCGGGCGGGGGCTGGAACCGCTGGTCCTGGAGGCCGGCCCGTCGGCCGGTACCGCCGTGCGTGCGTGGGGCCACGTCCGGCTGTTCTCCACTTGGAGCGAGGTCGTCGACCCCGTCGCCGAGAAGCTCCTCGCGCCCACCGGCCGGACCCGGCCCGACCCGGCGACCTACCCCTCCGGAGCCGACTGGGTCGAGCGCTACCTCCGGCCGCTCGCCGACGCCCTGGGCGAGCGCGTCCGCTACGGCGCCACCGTCACCGGCGTCGCCCGCGCCGGGCGCGACCGGGTGGTGGACGCCGACCGCGAGACCCAGCCGTTCGCCGTGCACGTCATCCACGCCGACGGCCGCGAAGAGCGCCTCACCGCCCGCGCGGTGATCGACGCCTCGGGCACCTGGTCCACCCCGAACCCGGCCGGCGGCGACGGCCTGCCGGCGCTGGGCGAGCGCGCCGCGGCCGACCGGATCTCCTACCGCGTCCCCGACCTGACGGACCCGGCGGTCCGCGCCCGCTACGCCGGCCGGCGCACCGCCGTGCTCGGCTCCGGCGCCTCGGCCTTCACCGCGCTGGCCGCCCTGGCCGACCTCGCCGAGTCCGCCGACGGGACCGGCACGCAGGCGGTGTGGGTCCTGCGCCGCGGCCTCACCGGCGCCACCTTCGGCGGCGGGGAGGCCGACCGGCTCCCCGCCCGCGGCGCGCTCGGGCTCGCGGCGAAGGCCGCCGTCGACGCCGGACACGCGGAGGCGGTTCCCGGGTTCCGCACCGCGGCGATCGAACGCGCCGACGACGGCCGCCTGGTGCTGGTCGGCGAGGACGGCCGCCGCGCCGGACCGGTCGACGAGGCGATCGTGCTGACCGGGTTCCGGCCCGACCTGTCCTTCCTCTCCGAGGTCCGCCTGAACCTGGACGAACGCCTCCGGGCCCCGGTCGCCCTGGCCCCGCTGATCGACCCCAACGTCCACTCCTGCGGCACGGTCCCCCCGCACGGCCACCGCGAGCTGTCCCACCCCGACCAGGGCGTCTACCTGGTGGGCATGAAGTCCTACGGCCGCGCGCCGACGTTCCTGGCCATGACCGGCTACGAGCAGGTCCGCTCCGTCGTCGCCGCCCTCGCAGGCGACCTGGAGGCCGCCGACCGGGTCGAGCTGACCCTGCCCGAGACCGGGGTGTGCGGCGGCAGCGGCCTGTACGACGCCCCCGAAGCGGCCGAGGGCGACGGCGGCTGCTGCGCCGTCCCCGAGCCGCGGCTCGTCCGGCTCGGCACCGCCCCGACCGCTCCCTCCGGCGGCTGCTGCTGAACCGGGCCGCGGAGTCCCCGGAGTGCCGGAGGGCCCCGCGGCCGGGATCGTCGGGGTGCCTAGGATGGCTCGCGTGAACCGACAGCCGTCCTCCGTCCCGCGCCCTTCGGGGGTGCGGATGCGATGGGTGCTGTCGGTCCTGGCGGTGTTGACGGGCCTGCTGGCGATGCACGGCCCGGCCACGGCCGGTCTGCCGGACGTCCGGTCCGCCGGCGGGCACGCGATGCCCGTGTCCGCCATGGCGCCCGGCGACCCCGACGGCTCCGGCGGCGGAGAGTGCGCGCACGCGCCGCACGGGGCGGACGGCCATCCGCACCACGCGGACCCCACCTGCGCGGCCGCCGGCACCTCCGGCGCGCCGATCCTGCCCGCCCTCTCCCCCACCGCCGCCGCCCCGACCGCTCCGGCCTCCGCCGTACGGCGGGTCCCCGCCGGGGAGTTCGGTGTCCGTGCGCCGCCGTCCCTGAGCGAACTGCAACTCCTGCGCATATAGGAGCACCCGCGCGCCGCCGCCCCGACCGGGGCGGTCGCCGCGCTCCGCCGTGCCCTTTTCCCACTTCTTCCGGCAGGAGTTCGCACCACCATGACCGCACACCGTTCCGCCCTGCGCCGAGTCGCCGCCGCGGCGGCGACCGTGACCGCCGCCGTCGTCCTGGCCGCCTGCGGCAACGACGCCTCCACCGCCTCCCACTCCGGCCACGGCGAGTCCTCCCCCGGCGTCTCCGCCCCGGCCTCCGCCGGCGAGCACAACGCCGCCGACGTCTCCTTCGCCCAGGGGATGATCCCCCACCACCGGCAGGCGGTGGAGATGGCCGACCTCGCCGCCGACCGGGCCGCCTCGCAGGAGGTCAAGGAGCTGGCGGCCGAGATCAAGAAGGCCCAGCAGCCGGAGATCGACACCCTCACCGGCTGGCTGGAGTCCTGGGGCGAGGACGTCCCCGCCGAAGGGAGCACGGACCACTCCGCCCACTCCGGTCACGGCTCCCACGGCATGGCGGGGATGATGAGTCCCGAGCAGATGGAGGAGTTGGAGAAGTCCTCCGGGACGGCGTTCGACACCGCCTTCCTGACCCTGATGATCGAGCACCACAAGGGCGCCGTGGCCATGGCCGAGGCCGAGAAGCGGAACGGCTCCCACGGCCCGGCGAAGTCCCTGGCCGACGACGTCATCGCCACCCAGAACGCCGAGATCGACACGATGAACAGGCTCCTCGGCAAGGAGTGAACCGGTGATCCGGTGACCCGAGGGTGCCGGGGACCGCGCGGCGCGGACCCCGGCATCCGCCTCGGGCCCGGACGGTTGTCGCGGCCCACCGTGCGCCGTCGTGCGCCTCGGGCCGATCGGCGCCGGCGGCATGTCGTCCATGGGGGGCGTGGGCATCGGCCGACGCCGCTTCGGCCGTGTCCGGGACGGGTGCCGACCGGTGCCCGTCCCGTTGCGCGGCGGGTCCGCCGCTCCGCCGCCCCTCGGTCAGTGGCCGTGCGCGCCGCTCTCCCCGCGCCCGGCGTCCTCTCGCCCCTTCTCCCCTCGCCCCTTCTGCTCCTCGTCCTTGCCTCCTCGCCCCTTGCCCTCCCGGTCCGTGGTGACGGTGAAGGCGGCGGTGCGGACCTCGCCGTCGTGCTTGAAGTCCAGGAAGAGGCGGTAGGTGCCGTCGCTGGGCGCGGTGGCGGTGAAGGAGACGGTGGGGCCGGGGGCGGTGGTGCCGTCGCCCGGTGCGCCGCCCGGGTGGACGTGGAGGTAGGCCAGGTCCCCGGAGCGCAGGGCGACGAGGTGCCCGTAGGCGCCGAGGTACGGCTCCAGGTCGGTGACCGGACGGCCGTCCTTGGCGACCGTCAGGTCGAGCCCGCTCGCCTCGCCGGGCCGCAGGGCGCCGTCGAGGGTGACGGTGTAGCCGTCGACGGTGGCGCGCGCGGACGGCTCGGGCGGCGCGGCGGGCTCGTAGGCGCCGGAGACGGCCAGGTCGGCGCCGAGGGTCAGGTTCGTCGCGCCCTTGGCGGCGGGGGTGAAGTCGGCGAAGACGCGGTAGTCGCCGGCCTCGGGGAGCTTCACCGGTGTGCTCCAGGTGCCGTCGGCGGCCCGGACGGGGTGCAGGTGACGGTAGGTGTCCAGGTCCCGTGAGGCCAGGATCAGGTGCAACTCCTTGCCGTGCTCGGTCCGGTAGTCGGTGACGGGACGGCCGCGGTCGTCGCGGACGGTGAAGCGCAGTTCGGTCGCCTTCCCGGCGGGGACGCGCGGGGTGGCCAGGTCGAGGGTGTGGCCGCCCTCCGAGACGTTCAGGCCGCCGGCCGGGGTGTCCGCATGGCCGCCCTTCCGGTGGCCGCCCTCCTGGCGCTCGTCGTGCTCGTCACGCTCGTCGTGTCCGCCGCGTTCGGCGTGCGCGGCGGGGACGGGGTCGGCGACGGGGTCCACCGCGCTCCCCACCCCGTATGCGGCCCCGAAGGACGCCGCGAGCGCGGCGGTGAACGCGGTGATCTTCAACGCGGTGTTCATGGTGCTCTCCTCGAAACGGCTCAGCCCGGATGGGCACGGCACCGGAAGCATATACCCCCTCGGGGTATGCGCAACCTTCGATCGGCGAGTTGCCAAACATACGGGGTGGGGGTATACATGTCGGCACCCGGGGATACCCCCCGGCGGTATCCAATTCATCCCTTCCGGAGGAAACCATGTCGTCGGAGACCCTCTCGTCCTGCTGCACCCCCGGCGGAAGCTGCTCGGCCGACACCTCGCAGGCCACCACGGCCGCGCCGGCCGACGGCCACACCACCGTCTACGCGGTCGCCGGCATGAGCTGCGGCCACTGCGAGGCCACGCTCACCAAGGTCGTCGGCGGACTCGACGGGGTCCTCTCCGTCGACGTGGACGTCGCGGCCGGTCGCGTCACCGTCACCACCGCCGGCGCGCCCGACGACGCGCTGCTGGCCGAGGTGATCGACGAGGCGGGCTACGAGCTCACCGGCCGCGCCGCCTGACCGCTTCTCCCCTTCTCCCCTCCCCGTGCCGGGCCCGCGCACCGGCGGGCCCGGCACCCGCCCTCACCCCCGAGGAACCGTGATGACCACCCACGTCGGCGAGACCGCCGAAGTCGAACTCGCCATCGGCGGCATGACCTGCGCCTCCTGCGCCGCCCGGATCGAGAAGAAGCTCAACCGCATGGACGGGGTGAGCGCCACCGTCAACTACGCCACCGAGAAGGCCCGCGTCGCCTACACGGGCGGGGTGACCGTGGAGGACCTGATCGCCACCGTCGAGGCGACCGGCTACACCGCCGTCCCGCCCGCCCCCGAGCCCACCTCCACCGGTCCCGAGGACCGGACGGCGGAAGCGGACGACGACGAGCTGCGGCCGCTGCGGCAGCGGCTGATCACCGCCGTGGTGCTCGCGGTGCCGGTCATCGCGATGGCCATGGTCCCGGCCTGGCAGTTCACCCACTGGCAGTGGCTGTCGCTGACGTTGGCCGCCCCGGTCGTCACCTACGCCGCCTGGCCCTTCCACAAGGCCGCCCTCACCAACGCCCGGCACGGCGCGGCCACCATGGACACCCTCGTCTCGGTGGGCGTCTCGGCCGCCTTCGCCTGGTCGCTGTGGGCGCTGTTCCTCGGCACCGCCGGCACCCCGGGCATGACCCACCCCTTCGAGTTGACCATCGCCCGCACCGACGGCGCCGGCAACATCTACCTGGAGGCCGCCGCCGGCGTCACCGCCTTCATCCTGGTCGGCCGCTACTTCGAGGCCCGCTCCAAGCGCAAGGCCGGCGCCGCCCTGCGCGCCCTCCTCGAACTGGGCGCCAAGGAGGTCACCGTCCTGCGCGCCGGCCGCGAGGAACTCGTCCCCGTCTCGGAGTTGAGGGTCGGCGACCGGTTCCTGGTCCGCCCCGGCGAGAAGATCGCCACCGACGGCACCGTGGTCGAGGGCTCCTCGGCGGTGGACGCCTCCATGCTCACCGGCGAGTCCGTCCCCGTCGAGGTGAGCGTCGGCGACGCGGTCACCGGCGCCACCCTCAACGCCGGCGGACGGCTGGTCGTCCAGGCCACCCGCGTCGGCGCCGACACCCAACTCGCCCGGATGGCCACGCTGGTGGAGGAGGCCCAGAACGGCAAGGCCGCCGCCCAGCGCCTCGCCGACCGCATCTCCGCCGTCTTCGTGCCCGTCGTCATCGCCCTCGCCCTGGGCACCCTGGGCTTCTGGCTCGGCAACGGCGCCGGCTGGACGGCCGCGTTCACCGCCGCCGTGGCCGTCCTGATCATCGCCTGCCCGTGCGCCCTGGGCCTGGCCACGCCGACCGCGCTGCTGGTGGGCACCGGACGCGGCGCCCAGCTCGGCATCCTCATCAAGGGCCCCGAGGTGCTGGAGTCCACCCGCCGCGTGGACACCGTCGTGCTGGACAAGACCGGCACCGTGACCACCGGACGCATGACTCTGCTGGCCGTGCACACCGCCGAGGGCGAGGACGAGGCCGAGGTGCTGCGGCTGGCGGGCGCCCTGGAGCACGCCTCCGAGCACCCCATCGCCCAGGCCGTCGCCACCGGAGCCGCCGAACGGGTCGGCACCCTGCCCGTCCCCGAGGACTTCGCCAACGTTCCCGGCCTCGGCGTCCAGGGCGTCGTCGACGGCCACGCCGTCCTCGTCGGCCGGGAGAAGCTGCTCGCCGAGTGGGTCGTCGAGCTGCCGGCGGAACTGGCCCGTGCCAGGAACGCCGCCGAGGCGGCCGGGCGCACCGCCGTCGCCGTCGCCTGGGACGGGCGGGCACGCGCCGTCCTCGAAGTCGCCGACGCGGTGAAGGAGACCAGCGCCGAGGCCGTCGCCCGGTTCCGCGCCCTCGGCCTCACCC